>CAYFUR010000033.1:0-35016 GCA_964346275.1 uncultured Candidatus Sumerlaeota bacterium | reverse complement strand
ATGGGACCGGCGGGGATGGGGCCGGCTCAGTCGAAGGATTCGAGGCGTTCGAAGGTGGCTTCGGAGCAGGAGGCCATCTGGCCTTTTTCACTGGGGACTTCCATGCGGAGATCGAGGCGGCCGGGCTGGGCGAGGCGCCAGACGAGCGCCACGGGGTGGCAATGGCCAAACATGGGGTTGGTGGCGGTGCCTTCCGTGCGGATGGCGCCCTCGGCTTCGTCCCAGGGGCCTTCGGTGACGAGGGGGGCAACGCCGGCGCTTTCGAAGAGGACATAGTGAAAGAGGCCGCGGAGTTTATCAAAGCCGAGGAAGGCGAAGGATTCGTAATGCTGCTCGGCCAGCTCGAGGGTGGTGCGCATCATGAGAAAGCGTCCGCCAAAGAGGAGGCGGTGTTCAGCCTCGCCCTGGGCGGAGATCATGGGGCCGTAGCCAAAGGCGTCTTCGTCGGCGGTGACTTTCCACCGGCCCTGGAGGCGCCGGAGGAATTGATGTTCGGAAGAAAGTTTCAGGTTGGACTGAAGGGCGCTCCAGAGTTCTTCGGGCGGAGCGGAGAAGCCCGCCTGGGCGTTGGAGCGGTCGTGGGGCTGGCCCGGTTGGGAGCCGAAAAAACCGAAGCCTCTCATGGTTTTGCCTCGGCGGGGCGGCGGGAAATAGCCGCCTCGGTGGATGTGGGATGGAGGATTGGAGCCGGAATCGGGCGGCGGTTGTTGCGCGGGGGTTCGAAAAGCTCCACTTTCATCCTGTTCTGGCAAGAGGGGCGAAGAGCGTTCACATTGTGGGCTAATTCGGTCGAGAAAGACGGGAAGCACCGCCGGCGGGCTTTCCACGGCTTTTCTTTTTTTCAGGATAAACTTCTTCTTGCCGTTGTTCTCATCTGTGGGCGCATCTGGTGCAAAATACCCTGACGAGGTAAACCAGATTGCCAAGACAGCAGCGCTTTGTTGTCGCCTTATCCAGTTCCGAACGCGAGTTTCTCGACGAGGTGATTGCCCGGGAGGATGCCCCGGGCCGGAAGGTGTTGCATGCCCGAATTCTGTTGCTGGCGGATCAGGGGGAGAACGGGCCGGGGCTGATGGACGCGGAGATCGCGGAGCGGCTGGACACGTCGTCGAAAACGGTTGGCCGCCTGCGCGAACGCTATTGCGCCCTGGGACTTCCCCGCTCGATCGAGCGCAAGGCTCACCGCAATTACAAGCCGCGGCGGCTGGATGCGCGGGCCGAGCGGCGGCTGTTGGAACTGGCGCGGAGTCATCCTCCCAATGGGCATCAGCGGTGGACGCTGAGATTGCTGGCCGACCGGCTGGTGCAACTCAATATCGTCGAGGGGATTTCCCACGAAACGGTGCGGCGCCAGTTGAAGAAAAACCGCCTGCTGGTGGAGGACGGTGTGTTTTCTCACGAGCGGGGCGTGGCCTGAGCCAGGCCGGGCGGGCGCTCGGGCGTTTTCACGCGATAATCGAAATACTTTTTCAGGCCGAGGGCGGGGCGCTCGACGAGGCGCCAGGAGATCTCGGCGAGGGCCAGGGAAATCACCACGGCCATGAGGAGGGCAACGATCCATCCCCAGGAGTGGCGGAAGGGATCGGCGCCGAGGGCGGGCTCGAGCACGCGGCGGCACGCGGGCAGCACTGGCGCGTGGAGCAGGTAGAGGGCATAGCTGCGGCGGCCAAGATGGAGAAGCCAGCGCTGGCGGCAGACCGCACCGAGCCGCGAATCGGGCCAGAGCAGAACATGGAGCATAATCCCCGCAAACACGATCGCCAGCATCAGGAACGCATAGACAATGACGCGGGGGTTCTGGCCGCGATAGACGCCTCCCATCATGGTGTAGGATTCCTGCATCCAGACGATCAGGGGAAAAACCAAGAGGGCGGAGAGGAGCGCCCACCGCGCATAGCGCCGGAGAAAGTCCAACGGCGGGCGGGGATCGCGGAGCAGCACGGCCAGAAGCGATCCCAGGGCCAGGCCGTCGAAGCGCGTTGGCGTGAGGAAAGCAATGGAGTGCGGGTTGGCGTCTAATACCTCGAGGGAGAGGAAGCGCGCCAGAAAAGAGAAGGACACGAGGCCGAAGCACAGCCATTTGAGCTTTTGCGCGGGAAATCTCAGCACCATGAGGGGCCAGATCAGGTAGAAGTGCTCCTCCACCGCGACGGACCATGTGACGACCAGATAAGGATGTTTGCTGTAACCCATGGCCTCGGAGAAGTTGGAGAAAAACAGCCAGTAGGGCAGGCTCCATGTCGATCGACCACGGCCGCCCATAATAAGCTCCTGGATGGACTCGAGCTGCGGCAGGAGCAGAAAAAAGAAGGCCATGACGAGATAATAGACGGGAAAGATGCGCAGGACGCGGCGGGCATAGAAGTTTTTGAAATAGCCGGGGCGCTCTCTCGTGCGCAGCAGAATTCCCGTGATCAGGAAGCCCGAGAGGACAAAGAACATGTCGACACCGATCCAGCCGGTGCGCCCCGCCGCGATGAAAGCATCCACAAGGGGAATATCTGTATAGACGAATTGGTTGTAGTGGACAATCATAACGAGGAGGATGGCGATGCCGCGCAGGCCGTCCAGCTCGGGAAGATAGCCGTTAAGGCGCCGGGAGAGCGGGGGTTGCCCCCCGCTCTCCCGAGTGGAAGCGCCGAGTGATTTTTCCAGGCCCGCATCCTTTGCCTTTGATTCGGCGGAGCGGACCAGTGTTTCGCTCATGTTCTAATACATTGTCCATCCGGAGGTGCCGGTTGCCTGGCGCAGGGCGGCATCCGGCCCGAAGGTGAAATCCAGGTAGGGATCGCCTTCGGGTGTGATGGCCTCATTTGGCAAATCGCCGGGGCGGCTGGCAAGCAGCATCGTCATTTCGCCGGTTTGGAGGTCGATGCGATAGAGGCGGAGCGTACGCGCGAGGGACAAATATGCATAGCTGCCATTGGGCCCGAGGCGGAATTGGCTGGCCAGATTCTTGTCATTCTGGAAGGCGGAATCGCCTGCCGGAGGGATGAGCCGCGTGCGGTTTGTTTCTCCGGTGGCGAGGTCCAGAGCTATCAAATGCGCATCCGAAGTCCCGTAAAGCCGGGGTTCGTAGAGCATGACGTCCTCGTTTCCCAGAGAGTCGATCTGCAGAGCGGAAGTGACGGGCCGGGGAGTCAGCTCAATTTCGAGGGATGCGTCATCGATGTCGTCGAACACATTGTCCTCAAAGGTAATTTCAAAATTCCATGTTCCCTCGAAGGTTCCCCGAGACGAGGTGGCGACAGCGGCCGTCAGGAGAACATCTTTGGGATGGGAGACGAATTTATCCAAGCTCCCCTGGAAATTCTGGCCTTCTGGTGAAGTGAGTGAAAAAGTGATGGGATGGAGGTCGATCCATGGAGTTCCGAATGTTGTATTGAAATGCACGGAGAGAAGAAAGGATTCCGCCTCTGCGCTGGACGCCGGAAATTCAATAGTTCCCGTGGCGGAGGCGATTCCGAGGGAGGTGTTTTCATTGATTGCGAGGTCCTCGGACGTTCCTGAAAAAGACTCGGGGGAAAGGCTGGTGCCGTCGAAAGATTGCACGAGGGCGGACTGGGAAGCAGGCAGAAGGTGGTATCCGCTGGATTCGGAAAGAAGGATAGAATCAAATGCATCCCGGAGTGCCGGAAGAGTTTCGATGTCGGCTTCCATGATCTGGCCTCCCGGTTGGACCTGGAATCGCGAGACGGTATTCTGTGACATTTGGCTTTCCTCTCCTGGTCGTTGTCTATACATCACAAGAAACTCGTCCGGGGCGACGACAAGGAAGGTTTGATAGACAAGGCGTGGCAATTCCGAGGCGATCATTTCGCGCTCTCCGCTGGATGGCCAAATGCGCATCAGGCGGACTTGATCGTTTCGCTCCGTGAGAAGATAAAGCCAGCCATCCGGGCCCATGTCCATGAGCTTGATGTTGCCGATTTCCGGGCCGGTGCCGACTTCGTAAACGAACTTCTCGGTGAGTTGCTGTTGGACGGGATCAATTTCCAGGAGGCGTGCGCGAGGCCAGTCATAGCCGGTCCAGCGGACGCCGCTGAGAGGCGCCAGCTCTGTCACACCGGTGGCATCGCGTGCCGGATCGATGGGTTCGGAGAGATCCGATGGATCATCCCGTGGTGAGTAGAGGATGCCGAAATTCTCTTGCGAGGAGAATGAGTCTTCATCGCCCAGGATGGCCTGATCCTGGCGGCTAACCGCTGCGATGCGGTACGGATCATCGCGGAAATGCAGGGCCTCCACCGTCCGGCTGAAATCGAAGATCTCGGAGTCCAGGTGGGGCGGCTCCTGATCGTTTCCATCTTCATCGAAGAATACGACCGGTTCCGTTCCGTTGTAGGCAGCGATGAATTGCCTGTCGAAATAGAAGGGGCCGGGGTAAAGGTCAATAGTCCCTCCCCCCGTGGTGATTTCGTTCACTGCGGGCGGCGTTGCTGTATAGTCGAGGAAATTGATGGTGCCGGAATCTGTATTCAGGGCGAATTTCATTTCGCCGGTCTTGATCAACTCGATGCGTCCAAAGCGCGAGCTCGGCTCCGGGTGGATATACGTTTCCGTGGTCCAGCTTTCTCCAAATCCGGCCCGCGTTGCGTCGTGGATGGTGATTTCGTTGGTGTTTCGATCGACGACGGCGAAGACGAAATTGTTCTCGTTAAGACCGTAGCCAATGGCGGCGATCCATTCCTCCGGGGCGGCGGCGTGGACGAGATCGAGGCGGCCGCTGGCCGAATTGAAAGCCACGACATTCTGGCCGCTGATGAAGGCGGATTCTGTTCCGGAAAGAAAAACCAGGTCCCAGGCTTCCAGGGAGACCTGGCCGGAGATCAACACCGGCGCCGGCATCGGGTCTCTTCCCGCATCTTCGTAACCGTAGATCATTCCCGCCTTGGGATCGGCGACATACATGTTGTAGCCGAGGGCGGCGGTTCCCCACATCAGGTGGCATGCGGCAAGGGTTGCCGCAACAAAGGTGAAACGCATGAAACTCCCTCCTCCGGGATATATTTTTCGGGGGGACAATTTGTATTTAGACGAAAGTGGTTCTAAACGCAAATCAATTCTTTGTCTGCGAGCCGTTCAGCGAAGAATTTGATTCAAGGCCGTTTTCGCATCGGTGCCGGCGTCGCGGTATTTCTTGATAATGAGGGCGTAAGTGGAATGAGAGCCATCCCCGGCGGGGAGGGTTCCCGGGACGACGACGGCTCCGGCTGGGATTTCGCCGCGCTCGATTTCCTTCTTCCGTGTCGCGTCGTATAGACGGGAGGATTTGCCGACATAGCAGCCCATGGCCAGCACGGCTCCTTCGCGGACGATGACGCCCTCGGCGACTTCGCAACGCGCGCCGATGAAGCACTTGTCCTCGATGATGACCGGGGTGGCCTGGAGCGGCTCAAGGACGCCGCCGATCCCTACTCCCCCGCTGATGTGGCATTTGCTGCCGACCTGGGCGCAGCTTCCAACGGTGGACCAGGTGTCGATCATGGTGCCCGTGCCGACCCGCGCGCCGATGTTGATATAGCACGGCATAAGGACCACGCCTTCTTCGAGGTGGGCCCCATGGCGCACGGTAGCGGGAGGGACAACGCGCACCCCCTTGCCGGGCCAGCGGCCCTGGACATCCACCTTGTCGAAGAAATGCAGGGCTCCGGCTTCCATGGGGCGCATGGGGCTCATGCGAAAGTGCAGCAGCACGGCCTTCTTCACCCATTCATGGGCGTGCCATTGCCCATCGCCGCCGGGGCTGGCGGCGCGGATCTTTCCGGCGGTGAGCTGATCGAGTGTCTCGGCGACGATGTCCACCGCTTCCTGGGGGAAGCCGCCTTCGCGGTGTTCCCAGAAGTGATCGATGCGTGCTTCGAGTCGGGCGATGTCCATGGGCGCGAGTTTTCCTGGTCAGGCGTTCGGGTCGTCCTTGTACTGGATTTTCTTCGCTTCCGCGTCGTAAACGGCTTCCTTGGGGGGCTTGGCGCAGCGTTGGTAAAGCAGCGTCTTGGCGTATATAAACTGGGCGAGATCCCAGTTCATTTGCTCCGGGGTGAGGCGCCAGGTCCAGTTGCCTTCCGCGCGGCCGGGAAAGTTCATGCGGCAATCGGTGCCCAGGCCGAGAAAGTCCTGCATGGGAACAATGGCGGTGTTGGCAACGGACATGAAAGCGGCGCGGATCAGGTCCCAGTGGGGCTGGGAGCCGTCGGTGGCGAGGTAGGTGCGCATGTTGTGGCGCTCGCCTTCTTTTGACGTGTTATGGTACCAGCCGACCGTCGTGTCGTTGTCGTGGGTCCCTGTATAGACAACGCAATTCTGCACGTGGTTGTGGGGATGAAAGGCGTTGTTCGGATCGGGGATGACGGGGTCGAACTGGACGATATCCCAGGCGAACTGGAGGATCTTCATGCCGGGAAGGTGAAAGGCGTCGCGTGCTTCGTGGACGTCAGGTGAAATCTCGCCGAGATCTTCCGCAATGATGGGCAGCTCTTTCAGCCGCCTCTTGAGCGCCGTGAGGAAGTCCAAACCCGGGCCTTTCATCCACTCGCCGTTGACAGCGGTTTTTTCTCCGTGGGGAACGGACCAGTAGCCCATGAAGCCCCGGAAATGATCGAGGCGCATGATATCGACGAGGGCGAAAAGCGACTGGAAACGATCGAACCACCAGGAGTATTTCTGTTCCTTGAGCTTATCCCAGCGATAGAGAGGATTCCCCCAGAGCTGGCCCGTTGCGCTGAAGTAGTCGGGTGGAACGCCGGCCACGGCGATGGGATGGCCTTTCTCGTCGAGTTGGAAAATTTCCTGGTTGGCCCACGTGTCGGCGCTGTCAAAGGCCACGTAGATGGGCACGTCGCCGATGATCTGGATATCGCGGGCATGAGCGGCCTCGCGGATGCGGTCCCACTGGCTGAAGAAGAGAAACTGGCAGAACATGTGGTAATCGAGAGATTCGGCGTGATCTTTCTTCAGCTTGGCGATGGCCTTTTTCTCCCGCAGGCGGAGGGGTATTTCCCAGCGGTCCCACGCCTGGCCGTCGTGGAGATCCTTGCCCACGCGGAAAAGGGCGTAGTTTTCGAGCCAGACTTTGACGTCCTTGCGCTTTTTGAACACTTCGTATTGGGAGACGACGTCCGCGGGCTTGTCGCGCAGGAAGCGCTTATGCACGGCGCGCAGGAGGGCGTGCTTCCAATCGATGACGGTTCCATAGTCGATTCGGTTGGCGGGCATGTGCGGGGGAACAATGTCCTCGTGGCGGGCGAGGCCATCGCTGACCAGAACCTGGGGGCTGACAAGAAGCGGATTGCCGGCGAAGGCGGAAAAGGACTGGTAGGGGGAGTCTCCGAAACCCGTGGGGCCAAGGGGAAGCACCTGCCAGTAGGCCAGGCCGGCATCGCTCATCCAATCGAGGAAGCGCAAGCACTCGGGGCCGAGATCGCCAATCCCGAATCGCCCCGGCAAGGAAGTGGGGTGAAGCAAAACGCCGGCAAGCCTGCGGTCGAGAGTCATGTCAGAGTCACTCCTGTTGGTCGAATACTCGCGGAACGGGGAGACAAGAACCCGCTCCGGGTGGGTTATTGATTTTTCGTGGCGGGTGGCAAATGTGCCGGGCCGCGCCGGACAAACAATTCCATGGCAAACGGAAGGGCGGACGCGCCAAAGGCGGCCAGTTTCAAGCCTGGCAGATCCGCCCAGATTCCAATCGCCGCACAACCCGCTCCAAAACCCACGGCGAGCATGCCGGTGAGTGGGCGGAACGTGCGCCCCCGGAAAATGACGAGCGCGAGAAAAGGACACAAAACGGCGGGCGAGTAAAGCTGATAACAAATTGTCAGCGCTTTGACAATATCCTGCAAGGCCAGTGCAACGAGCAAGCTGGCGGCCCCGGCGGCGAGGATGATCCAGCGGCTTCGCGCCACGAGGGTTTCCTCGCGGCGAAGTCGAGGCAGGAGCGTATCGAGGAGATCGCGGCTGACAAGGGTGGAAATCGTCAGGAGACAGGTGTCGGCGCTGCTCATGACGGCGGCGAGAAGCGCGGCCATAAGCATCCCGCCCCAGAGCGGCGTGACCGCCTGGGAAGCGAACTCCAGCAAAATCGTGTCGGGATCGGAAGCGCCCGAGCCAAGGATGGCGCGCCCCAGGACACCGGCGAGCACAATCCCCAGGATCATCGGGATCATGAAGAAAGCTGTCAGGAGAACAGCGCGCTGGGCCGTCGGGCGGCCCTTCCCGGAAAAAAGCCGGGAATAAATGTCCGGGCCGACGAGGAACGGGACGCCATAGGTCAGCACGATGAGCAGCGTCGTTCCCGGCGTCATGGTGTCATTAAAGGGAAGGCGGAGAAAAGAGGCGTCGACTTCGGTGAGAATGTCCGGCCGCCGGAAGAAAACGCTGATCACAAGGCCGCCGACCGCCGTGATGATAAAGAAGGCCTGAAGCAGATCCGTCCGCAGGATCGAATGCTGGCCGCCCAGGCACGTATAGACAACGAAGACAGCGGCGGTGCAGGCAATCGCGAGCGCGGGCCCGGCCGCCGATCCGCCCCCCCACCAGCCGGAGGAAGTACCAAGAAAGTGGACGATCTTTCCCGCAGCGATGAGCTGGGCCGCGATGATCCCCAGCCAGGCGATGGCGATGAGCGCCGCGGAAAAGACGCGGACGGCCTCGCCATAGCTTCGCCCGAGGAGTTCCGGGAGGGTGAAGACATCGCCGATCTCGATGCGCCCGAGAACCCACGTGCCCAGAATCAGAAACCCAAAGGCTCCGCCCCACAGATACCAGCCGGCAACGAGTCCCTGGCTGTAGGCCATGCCCGAAAGCCCCATGACGCCAAAGGATCCGAGCGTCGTGGCCAGCAGGGAACCCGTGAGGAGCACCGTTCCGCCGGAACGCCGTGCGAGGAAGAAATCGGCCTCGCCGGTTACCGGGCGGCGCCGCGACAGGCCGATGCCAATGACGACAGCGAAATAGAAGAGGGGAAACAGTCCGGCCATAAAGTGAGGTGTCGGGGAGCCCTTCGCCGTGGAGTCGAGCCCCAAAGGGTCGTGAACGCGGGCCGGATGTCAAATGCTGGATGTGCCTTGGGCGGGAATTGGACCGATTGCATCATAAAGGGAATAATTTGCCAACTCGTTGCGCATTCCTTCCCACGATCAGGGAAGAGCGGGAATCCGTCTATGCGTTCCCTTTCGCGGCCGATTGAATCACGTCGATGATTTCCTGGGCGCGGAAAGGCTTGGGAAGGAAGCCATCGACGGCTTCTCCATCAAAAGACTGCAAGGCGGACTCGCGGTCGTAGCCGCTTGTCACAACGATGCGGACATTGGGCTCGATCGCCTTGAATTCCTGGACAAGTTGCTTTCCGGAAAGGCCGGGCAGGGTCAGGTCGATAATCACGGTTTCTATGGAACCCGGCTGGCCGCCATAGAGTTTCAGCGCTTCTTCGCCGGAAGCCGCCGTGAGGACCTTGTACCCGGACCGCTGGAGAATAATTTCGGCAGTGTGACGAACAACCTCCTCGTCATCGACGATGAGGACGGCCCGGCTGCCATCGACTGTACTTTTAATCTCGTTACTCATGAAGAATTCTTTCCGTCCCGCGCAGGCGGCTCATCACGCGTGCGCCTGGTTGATTGGTATGAGACTTCAGATAAGCAGGCTCATGCGAGCTTTGGCACTCCCGGATGTCAACATTCAAACTGCCCGCTCGATTCATCGCTTTCCCGAAACCACCCATGCAACACCGGCAAGGAAGAAAAGAGTAAAGGGGACTGCGCTGTAAACCCCAAGCCAGAGGCTGAATACGAAAAGGGCTGAAAGATGGAGAAACAAAAGCCATTCGAGGCGAAAAGGGGTCTTTGCCCCTCGATTTCTTTGCGCCGGCCGGCCGGTGCCGATTCCTGCCTTGGGCGTTCGAACAAAGGCTCCCGTCTGCCCCCAAAGGCCCCGGATCGCCGCGGTGGCGTTGTTCAGGGCGAGGGCGATCCCAAGGCAGAGCGCCAGGAGTGTGTCGCCAAGCGAGGCGAAGACGGACTGGGTTTGGCGGGAAATGGAATAATAAAATCCAAAAAACGCGAGTGTCGCGGGAAACAGTAAAGCCGCATCGAGCCAGACCAGGGTGTAAAGCCCGGCGTGCTGGCGGATAAAGAAAACGGGAAACGACGTGATCATGAGCCAGGCAAGGAGCGGCCAGGCGAGGTTGGCCAGGAGGGGGATGGTGCCCTCGGCCTTGACTGTCCAGGGAAGATCCGACCTCCAGAGCCTTGGGAGGAGTTTCCGTGCACATTGTAGCGTGCCGCGAGACCAGCGGCGCTGCTGGGAGAGGAGGGCGTCCCAGCCGGCAGGCAACTCGGCGGGAGCGGTTGTATCCGGGAGGAACAAACCGCGCCAGCCCTGGAGGCGGGCGCGATAGGTCAGATCGATATCTTCGGTGAGGGTGTCGTGCTCCCAGCCGCCTGCTGCCTTGATCGCCTCGCGGCGCCAGATGCCCGCCGTCCCATTGAAGTTGAAGATCAATCCGCGGGCGCTCCGGATGGCGTGTTCGCCGAGGAAATGCCCGTCGAGCAGAAGGGCCTGGGCGCGGGTCAGGCGCGATTCCTTGCGGTTGAGATGATCCCAGCGGGCCTGGACAAAGCCGAGATCCTCCCCGGCAAGCAAATGCGGAACAACCCGAAGGAGAAAATCCGGAGGCGGCTGGAAATCCGCATCGAACAGGGCGACAAGTGGCTCGCTCGTCCGGCGGAGGCCCTCGGCCAGTGCTCCGGCTTTAAATCCGGTCCGGTCCGGCCGCCGGACGTGGTTGAATTGCGCGCCAGGGCAGGAGGCGCGAAGGTCCTCGAGAACTCGCGCAACGACATCCGTCGTTTCGTCTGTCGAATCGTCAAGAACCTGAATCCGCAAGGGAGCGGGATAGCGAAGGGCGGCGCAGCACCGCAGGAGGCGCTCGGCCACGGCCGGTTCGTTGTAGATGGGGAGCTGGACCAGAAGGGGCGGCCAAGGTTCCGGCGGAGAGGGAGGAGCGGTTTCCGCGGCTCGGACCAGGCGGCGCTGGGCCAGCAGCCACACGCGGTGGATTCCCAGGCAGGCCAGCAAGCTGAGACTGAAATAATAGGAGAGGAGAAGGAGGGTTTCACCGAGGCCGATGGGAGGAGCCATGCGCCTTCATATCCAAAGCGGAAAAGTAACCGGCCGCGAGGAGCCTAAATCACTTCGGCGCGGGATTCCAGGGAATGGCAATCCAGAAATTCGGGCAACTGGGCGATCAAGTCGTACAGATCGGGCTCGTCAACGGCGCGGCGGGCTTTTTCGAGGGAGAACCAGCGGCGATGGCGCTTGCCCCGTTCCGGCCAGCGCGTGGCGAGGCTGTCGACCTCCATGGGAAAGACGCGCACCCGGTAAAGGCCGCGCCGCTTGCGGTAATACCACTCGCCGATGGAAAAATGATGGATCTCGCCGCGGACACCGGCTTCTTCCCATGCCTCTTCCATGGCCCAACCGGCGGGCGTGGTGAACGGTTCGATATGCCCTTTCGGGATAATCCACCGGCCGCTCTTGGAGGCCGTGATGAGGAGCACTTCGAGGCCATTCCGGCCGAGGCGGTAGGGAAGCGCGGCGGACTGGAGGATGAGAAATTCGGCGGTTTCGGCCATATTATTCAAAGCATTTCGGGCGTATCGGGCAGGAGAGCCTCGACACGGGCAATGTCTTCCTCGACGTCGACTCCGATGCTGTCACGCGAACTTGTGACGCAAATAATGGACATCCCGTTCTCCAGCATGCGGAGTTGTTCGAGTTTTTCCGTCTTCTCGAGGGAAGATGGGGATAACTCGCAGAACCGCTCTAGGGCGTTTCGGGTATAGATGTAAAGGCCAAGATGCTTAAAACCAAAAATGCAACCGGACTGCCGCATTTCGTCCTCTCCGCGGCGGGCAAGGGACGGTATGGGAGAGCGGCTGAAGTAGAGGGCTCTCTCGTTTCCATCGCGCACGACCTTGACGATATGTGGGGCTTCGAAATCCTCGCGGGTGTGGATCGGCACACAGGCCGTGGCGACATCGGCACCGGAGAGAAGAAGGCTGGCATGGGCGGATTCCACGGCTTCCCGGGGCATGAGGGGTTCATCGCCCTGAAGATTGATAATGTAATCGGCTTCGTGATCCTGGACGGCGCGGTGAATCCGGTCGGTTCCGGAGGGAAGATCGGCGGGCGTCATCACAGCCTGGGCGCCTCCCTCCCGGGCCACGGCGGCGATTTCCTCGTGATCGGTAGCGACGATGACTTCCTCGACCATGGTGAACTTTCGGGCGGCGGCAATGACCCACTGGATCATGGGGCGGCCCTTCATTTTGAGGAGAGGTTTCCCGGGGAGGCGCTGGCTGCCGTATCGAGCGGGGATGACACATACGGTTTTAGACATGATTGAATCTCTTCTCCGATTTCCGGATTGCGGCGCGGTGCTGATGCGGGCTTAAACAAGCAGCGTGATGAGCGTCGAAACAAAAATGATCGGATGGCAGGCAATGAAGAAGATTTTTCCTGGAGTATTGGGGATGGCAGCAATGGTTTCGCTGGCGCAGGCGGACCCCGAGTTCAATGTGATTCCCGGCCAGCAGATGCGCATCAACGAGGAGGCCAGCAGTATTACCGCCGGAGCGGGCGGCTCGTGGGATGTGGATCTGTGGATGGCCGACGACAATGACAATTCCGGATTGCCATCGAGTTTCCGCCGCTGGTGGCACGTCGAGATCAACAATCTCGATCCCGCGGGCGAGACGCTCAATTTCGACATTTTCAATTCCGGGTTTTCCGACAATATCACGCCGGTCTGGAGCACGGACGGCGGGCAGACCTACGAGCGGTTATCCCTCGGGGCGGGCGAAGGCGCCTTCGAGTTCACCGTCGAAACGCCTCCGGGCCTGGAGGCCGTTCGTGTCGCCAAGTACTTCCCATTCACGCTTACGGATTTTGGGGAGCTGCGCAGCTTTCTGAATCTCAACGACCATGTGACGGAAAGCGACATCGGGACAACGAACCTTGGGAACTCGATTTATCTTTACGACATTACGGATTCCTCGGTTCCCGAGAGCGAAAAGCGCCGGGTCTGGATTCACTCATCGGTGCATCCGGCGGAGAACACGTCGTATTTCACCACGGAAGGGCTGATTTTCTGGCTGCTTTCGGGGGATTACAAGGCCGAGGTGGCGCTGGATAACCTGATCTTTCATATCGTGCCCATGGCGAATCCCGATGGGGTTTACCTGGGGAACTACCGGACGAACGCGAACAGCGTGAATCTGGAGGTGCAATGGAGCGCGCCGTATAATTCGACGGTTCCGGAAGTCCAGGCGTTGCGGACACAGATCGAGAACCTGATGGGCACGACGGCCGATCCATTGGACACGCCGATCGAACTGCTGCTCAATATTCACTCCTCCCACGGGCGGACATATCCATTTCATTTTGTTCATGTGCCGAATTACAACATCAACGGCGATGGGGTGATTCCCGAGGTGAACGCGCTGGAAGAACGGTGGGTCGATCTTTTCCAGGCACGGAGCGAGTTCGTTGCGCTGGGCGGCTCGGCATCCAGCACGCTGGGCAGCCGCCCGTACGTGGAAAGCATGATGCACGACCGATACACGCTGGTGGACTCGGCCTGGCCACCGGTCATGGCCATTACCTTTGAAGGGACCTATGAGGCCAGCCCGGAGGCGGGGCGGCCGAACACGCCCGCGGACTATCGCCAGGTGGGCGAAGAAATGGGCCTGGCCATTGCTGACTTTTTCGAAGTCGATCTGGATGTCCCGCCAACCAGCTGGATCATCCAATAAACCACGGCCCCGTTTTTCACCCTCATGCCCCGACCCGCGTTCATCTGGAGCCCGGCCTATGAAATGGATATCGGCCGGCATGTGTTTCCAACCCAGAAATTCCGCCTGACGAAGGAGCTCCTCACCGATCGCGGCGCCATCCGCGAAGAAGAAGTCGAGCTGGCTCCACCCGCAACGGAAGCCGATCTGCTTCGGGTGCTGGACCCGGATTATCTGAAGGCTTTGCGCGAAGGGCGGCATGTGGAAGCGACGCGCCGGAGCGAATTGCCCATCACGCGGCAGATCATCGAGGCCAAGATCGTGACCTCGGGAGGAAGCGTTCTCGGGGCGCAGCGGGCGCTGCAGCGCGGAGCGGCCTGCCACCTCGGCGGGGGCTATCACCACGCCTATCCGGACCACGCGGAGGGGTTCTGCTATATCAACGACGTTGCGGTGGCGGCCCGCGCCATGATGGCCGAGGGCTATGCACGGCGGATCGCCATAATCGATACTGATGTGCATCAGGGAAACGGCACGGCGGCAACTTTCCGTAATGATCCGGGTGTCTTTACGTTTTCCATACACGAGGAGGATCTCTATCCGCGGAGAAAAGAGCAAAGCGATCTGGACATCGGTCTGCCGGCCCGGGTGGGAGACGAGGCGTATCTGGAGGCTCTGGAAAAAGGGCTTGGGAAAGCGATTGGGCAGTTCGTTCCGGATCTGGTGATTTACGCAGCGGGCGTGGATTGCTTCGAGGAAGACCAACTGGGCCATCTTGGTCTGAGCCGCGAGGGGCTCGCCCGGCGGGACCGCATGGTGCTCGAGCGCGCGGCGGCATCGGGTATTCCGTTCCTGACCGTGGTTTCCGGCGGCTATGCGCGAAACGTGGCGGACACGATTTCACTGCATGCCCAAACCGTGGAAATCGCGATCGACGTGGCGGCAGAGGCGGCCTTCGGGGCCTTGGAGCTGCCCCGGCTGGCGCCGGATCAAGGGTCTTGACGATCGGGGCGACTGATTGATCGAATCCTGGCCGCGAGTGACACGAATTCTGGAGGAAAGTTCCCACCATCAACGAATCGAGCGAATGAAGTCATGGCACTTCCCCTTTTTTTTCTCACCGATTTTGGACAGAAAGATCCCTATGTGGGGATTATGAAGGCAGTCGCCCTGGAGATTGGCGCGGTTGGGCCAATGATTGACCTGACGCACGGGATCCCGCCCCAGGATGTGACAGCGGGAGCGGTGGCGCTGGAAGATGCCCTCCCCTACCTGCCGGCGGAATGCGCGGTGTGCGCCGTCGTTGATCCGGGTGTGGGAACAGGGCGGCGTGCCATCGCGGTCAAGTCCGGCGGGCGTTACTTCACCGCGCCGGACAACGGGCTGCTGACCCCGGTTTTCGAGACGGGAGATTATTCTCTTTGCCAGATTGCCCCGCAGGAACCCGTGGTGCCGCAGCGCTCGTCGACGTTCCACGGCCGCGACGTGTTCGCCCCGGCGGCGGCGCTGCTGGCGAGCGGTGCACGTCCCTGGCATGAAATTGGTCCGGTTGCGCATTTTCCCAAACGGCTGGATATTCCCGCCGTGCGGGAGCTGGGCGACGGCAAACTGGAGCTGACGGTCATCGCCATCGATCACTTTGGCAACATGGTGACGAACCTGAAGAGATGGCAGGCGCCCAAGGGGACGGATCTGAAAGTTGGGCGCTTCACCCTCGAAGGGCGGGACATTGGCCGTCTCCAGTCGACCTTTGAAGACGTCGCGGCAGGCGGACCGGTCGTTTATTTCAACTCGGCGAACCGGCTGACCATCGGCCTGTCCATGGGCAATGCCGCCAAATTCTTCGGCATGGGCAAGGGCGGCCACGTGACCTTTTTTCCAGGAACTTTTGCATGAGCCATTCCCCGCGTATCTATGAATCACTGGAAGGATTAGACCTGCGGGAGGGATCACCGGTGGTTCTGACCATCGGGACGTTCGACGGAGTGCACCGGGCGCACCAGGAAATCTTCCGCGAGGCCGTGCAGCGTGCGAACGCCCTGGGCGGCCGCGCGACCGTTCTCACGTTCCGCAATCATCCCCGCGCCATCGTGGACCCGGAGCATACGCCACCCCTTTTGACAGATTGGGATATGAAGCGGAATCTCATCGCAGAGTTCGGGGTGGACGTGATCGTGGGATTGGACTTCAAACCGGACTTTGCACGAATCCGCGCTGAGGATTTTGTGCGGCGAATCGTCGCGGGCCAGTTTGCCGCGAAAGTGGTGATGAGCGGCCCGGGCTTTCACTTCGGCCATATGGCGAAGGGCGGGCCGGATCTGCTGAGGGCAATGAGCGGCGAGCTTGGCTATACATACCACAAGCGCGAACCGGTGCTTTACGAGGGAGAGAAAGTGAGCAGCACGCGCATTCGAAAGGCGCTGGCAGGAGGAGACGTGGCTCTGGCGAAGGCGCTACTCGACCGTCCTCATAAAAGCAGGGGAAGGGTCGTGGACGGAAACAAACTTGGCCGGACGATTGGTTTCCCGACCGCCAACATCCGTGTGGATCCGCGAATTCTGGTGCCGGGGGATGGCGTCTATGCGGTGGAGGCGGATCTGCCCGGCGGGGTATCATGGCCCGGCATGATGAACATCGGCTGCAGGCCAACGGTGGGCGGCGACGAGCACCGGCTGGAAGTGCATCTGATCGATTTCCAGGGAGACTTGATGGGGGAAGAGATCTCTGTGCGTTATATCGACCGGCTACGCGGTGAGGAGAAATTCGATGGGCTCGATCAGTTGAAGGCCCAGCTCGCAAAGGACCGCCAGGCGGCCATCGGCATTCTCGGCTGAGAACAGGCCTCAGCCCCGTCCCGCCAGTTTCCGGATCATTTCGGCCTCACGCGGGAAATACTTCATGTGGATATACAGATAGGCAAGGCCGGGAACCACGCTGAGAATGGGGCCAAGCAGCGCGTAGGGGCCGCTGATCCAATCGCACAGCAAAAAGAGCAGGCCAATGGCGATCCAGCTGGGAACAAAACGCGCCACGGCATGGACATAGCGCTTTGTCCCCGCGCGGAGCAGCCAGCCCAGCATGGAAATCCAGACGAGCCAGAGAGCGGCGCTGGCCACGGACATGGCGGCGACAACCGCAAGAAGCCCACGCGGGGCGAAGAACCAGATAATGGCGATCCGCACGGCGGTATGGACGGCATTCCAGTATAGGCCGATCTCCGGGCGGTCGCGGATCATGTCGAGGCTGCTGATCGGCGAATAGACGGCGGTCAGAAGCATATACAGGCTCATCCACTGGACCAGCGGTGCCGCGGACATGTATTTGTCGCCGCCAATGAGCGCCGCCGTCACGGGAGCAAAGATCGCCAGCCAGATCACGCCGGGCGCGAGAAAAGCCGCCGTGGTGCCAATGATCTTGAGCACGCGATCCTGGAGGACTTCTTCCGTGACGCTGGTGAGCGCGGGATAGGCAACGCGCCAGATGCTGCCGGCGAGCAGCAGGATCGGGAGCTGGATCAAAAGGCGGGAAACGCGAAAATCAGCAGCCGCGCCGGCGGAAACCATCGCCAGGATCATCGGGCCGGGAATCGCCGATGCGAAATTGTTGAGCGTTAAATCGGCGGTATTCGACAGGCAAAACTTCTTATGCCTGAGAAAGAGTTTCTTGAGAATCCCCCAGCGCCGAGGGGCGAGGACCGCCAGGGGCCGAAAGGCGTGGCCGCGATACATCCAGAAGCATTCGAATAACTCGCCGCAGAGATAAGCGGCCATGAGCGCCCAGGCTTTCGGATAAAGGGCGGCAGCGGCCGCCCCGCCAAACCAGGTAATCATGCCGTTGCCGAACTCGCCGAGGGAGATGCGCTTGAAATCGAGGTCGGCGGAGAGAAGGCTCCGGATGGAAAGCTTGGTGGCCATGACGCCCAGGATGGGCATCAGGAGGGCGAAGGCGTAGAGCACCTGGGGCGAGGAAACATCTCCGGCGAACTGGCGCGCGGCGAAGCTGCTTTCTCCAAAACCCGGAAGGCAAAGCCCTGCTCCGGCCAGAATGGCAAAGAGAACCCCGAGGGCGAAGAGGACATGGGACAGGGCGATGACATAGCGCCGCCTTTGGGCCTTGTGGCGGATCAGCAACGCGTCGAGGCCGAACGGCAGCGCGGGCAACGTCATCAGCAGCAGATCGATGAGGCTGCTGTAAACACCGAAGACTTCCCGCGACAGCAGGCGCAGGATGATGACCTGGCCGCCGTAGGCCAGGATGCGGAAGCCGATGGTGCCAAAAAGGACCCACCGTGTTGCGGAAAATGCTGATGCCATGAAGTGACAGCCGCCGGGGAGATTCGCCCATTCAAAAAGGGGACCCGGCGCTTACCGCGTCAAAAGCGATTTTCCCTGAAACCCTCGTGGCTAGAGGCCAAATCGAAATCCGCCATCCACCGGGAGCATGGTGCCGGTGATGTATTCATGCTCGCAGAGAAAACGAACGGCCTGGGCGATGGAGTCCTCGCCCCCTTCACGGCCGAGCAGGGTCTTGCGAAGATCGCGTTCCTTTTTTTTCTCGGAATAATCGGGAGGGAACACAATGGGCCCAGGGCCAATGGCGTTCACGCGCACAGAGGGGGCCAGGGCCTTGGCCAGCCCATAGGTCATGGAAACGACGCCTTCCTTGGAGATGCAATAGGGCAAGGCCTGGGCAAGGGGACGGTCGCCGGTGACGTCGGCGATGTTGACGATCGATCCGCTCCCCCGCTTTTTCATGGCTTCACCCAGGTAGCGCGCCCAGAAAAAGGGGCCACGGAGGTTGACCTCGATGGCGAGGTCGAAGTCTTCCTGTGTGCATTCGTCGATGCTGACCGAGGGCCAGATGGCGGCGCTGTTGACGAGCACGCTGACGGGGCCGAGCTCTTGTTCGGCTTTTTCGCAGGCGGCGCGGATCGCGGCGACGTCGCGCTGGTCGGCCTGGACCACCGTTGATTTCCGCCCGAGGGCGCGAATCTCCTGCGCCACGGATTCGCCCTCTTCCAGGGAGCGATTCACATGGATGACGACATGGGCGCCGGCGCGGGCGAGTTCCAGGGCAATGGCGCGGCCGATTCGTTTTCCCGCTCCAGTGACGAGGGCGTTTTGATCTTGAAGGTGCAATGGGGATTCTCCACGGGAGTGAGATGGCTTGCGTTGACGCTCGCTGGAAAGGGGCATACCCTGTGCCAGTTGGAAAATCAATCGTGATAGAAAGGACCGGTCTGGATGCGCAACGCTTCGAAATGGGTCACCTTCTGTGGGTTATTCGTCATGGCCAGTTTTCTCACTGGCTGTCTCTCTGTTCACCAGCCGCAATCACTGAAGGATTCCGGGCTGAAGCCGGGCGAGCCCATCACGGAGGAGCAATGGGCCAAGATCGATGAATTGGGACCGCAGGGAAACGTTCTTCTGCAAAAGAGATTCAGTTGGCTTTTGCCGTTGAACATTTATTCGCAGACCATGACACGCCAGGGCGGTGGAGAAAGCATTTGGGCCGAGCGGTTTACCTGGAACGGCCTGGGCTTTCCGATGTTTTTTCTGCCCTACCGCGTTGTCTATGCGAACTCCTCCTACGATCGGTCCCAGGATGAGCCGGTGGGGAAAGAAGGGCTGATCTGGTGGCCGCTCTACACGGATCGTTTTAGCGAGGGAGATCCCTCGGGGAACGTGCAGATCGATGCGGACGGGATTCCGCTTTTCTTCAGCCGCGTCCGGGCGGACACCGGCGATTTCCAGGCGCAGTTCTGGAACGTGCTGTGGACGCTGGGGCCGGCCTGCCTGACGGCGGAAGCGACGGATCCGCGCACGGATGAAACGGCGGAGGTCTATCTCGCGGCGCCGCTGCTTCTCGGCGGCGTCCTTGGGACGATCCTCTGGACGGATGTGTCCATCAAGAATGCAAACGCCCAGGAAAGCATCATGATGCACGGGCCGCTGTTTGGAATCCTCGGTTATTATCAAATCAAGCAGCGCGCCGTGGAAATGAACGAGGATTCCCAGGAGCCGGCGATCGTGGGGCGGGAGAGCGTTCACGGCCTCGTGGGAGGGGCGCTCTGGAACGACTATACACGGCGCGATCTGGATGGTGAACTGGTGAAGGCCCGCTACGGCCCGTTGTGGACAGGGTTCGGCTGGCAGTGGAAAGAAGACCGGTTCGGCCTTCGGTTTCTCTGGATTCCGATCCAGTTTTAAGGCTGCTTCGGGTAACGCTCGAATAAAGCGCCCGCCATTGCGGCGGGCGCTTTATTCTTCGTCCGCCACGGCGGGCAGCTCGATGAGAAACGTGGTTCCAACGCCGCGCTCGGAGGTGACGCTGATGGCGCCGCCGGCGTCGCTGATCAACGAGTGAACCACCGAGAGGCCAAGGCCCGTGCCGCTGCCGGGCGGCTTGGTTGTATAGAAGGGATTGAAGATATTCGGAAGGACATCGGGCGGGATTCCAGGCCCATCGTCGGAGATTTCAAGGACGACATGCTGGCTCACGGATTCTTCCGTTTCCATCCAGTCGTCTTCCCCCTGTTTTCCGGCGAGGCGAAGCTGGGGCGAGTCGGACTGGTAGCGTTTTTCGCGCTGGGAGGCCTGGGGCGCATCCTGGCCGGGGACAGGGCCCTGGCCGCGCTTGGTGCGCAGCTCGATTTCACCGCCCCCTTCCATGGCCTGGGCGGCGTTGGTAATCAGGTTGATGAGGATTTGCTTTAGCGCGTTGTTGTTGATCGTGACTTCGGGGATGCGGGCGAGGGCGCACGTAATGACGACGCTTTTGTTACTGAGGTCGTGCTGGACGAGGCGCACGGTCTTGTTGACCACGTCGTTCACATTGCTGCGGCCCGAGGAGCGCTCGGACTCGCGGGCGAAATCCAGCAGGTTGGTGATGATGTCCTGCACGCGCTTGATTTCCTCCATGGAAATGGAGATGTCTTCCTGCGCGTCCTCGCTGGGCTCCTCGAGGATCTCCTCCAGGTCGTACAGGGCATTATAGATGGTGTTGAGGGGATTGCGGATTTCGTGGGCGATGCCGGCGGCGAGCTGGCCGACAGCCGCGAGCTTTTCCGATTGGACGAGCTGGGTCTGGAGGCGCTGGCGCTCGGTGTTGTCCTCCATGATGAGGAGGATATACTGGTTTTCGTGCGCCTCGACGATAATAGGCCGGCCGTAGACCTCGAGCCGTTTTTCCCCCGAGCGAAGACGCACCTGCATGTGCGCGGGAGGTGGTGTTTCCACATCCTCGTCGGCGCTCCTGGCGATTCGCTTCAAGTAATCGGAAATCAGTTCGCGCGTGCGAGGGAATTCCTGAAAGATCTCGTTGAATGTCATGCCCAGGACATTGATGCGTTCGAGACCCGTGATTTCTTCGAAGGCTTCGTTGACGTAGGCGACCATGCCGGATTGGAGGTCCTGGACGGCGACGGCGATCTGGATCGTTTCGTTGGTGTGGCGGAGGAGTTCGCGGAGGAATTCGGCCTCTTTTTCCGTCTGGCGCATGTTGCGGCGGACCCGTTCGCGCAGCTCTTCGAGGTCCGCCGCGGCTCTGTGCTGAGGCGTTTCGTCCTGGAGCAAGACGACAAAGCAGGGCTCCCCGTTCGGGGTGCTCCGCGCCAGGATGTGGCCGCGAAGGTGCAGTTTCTCCTTCCGGCGGAAGGCCGTGAAACTCGCCTCGACCGGCTTGCCCGATTCCCGCGCTTCGCCCAGCGCTTTCAGAAATCGCTCCTGCTCCATGAAAAGTGGGTGCTTTTTCTTCTTGAGGGACGATGTCCGGCAGCCGAAAAGGCGTTCGGCGCCTTGATTGAGCGCGAGAAGGACTCCGCTTTCATCAAACTCGGCCATGCCCAGGCCGGAGACCTCGGCCATGAGAATACCAAGAGCGCCGTCCTGGCTCTCGCCGACGATCATGCCCGAGGATTTCCTGTTTTTTGCCTGCTTTGCCACGGAGATTCTCCTCTCCTGATCAGCCCAGACGGTAGCGCGGGGCCGGTGGCCGTTCAAGTGGCGAGTTGGGAGGACCTTCCCCAAAAACGAATCTCGGCAAATCGCTCTAATCCTGAAACGCATGAGCTTGCCGCATATCACAAGTGAAGGTGCCCAATTTTGAGGAATGTCCTGAAGCAGGACTTGCGCAGTGCATCGCTTTTCCATCTCTCCGGCTGTCGGTCAAAGGATTCCACGAAATCTGGAGTGCTGGAGCCATGCTCCAGCCTTCACCCCGGGCAAGCCAGCTTGCCCGCAACAGGGCGCAAGCATGGCTTGCGCAGTCCAAACCGGCGGATTCCGTGCTCGATCCACCTAATCTGGAAGTGCTCCTTTTTGGGGAAAGTCCTGGCGGGTGGGGAGAAGGGATGCGGGAAGGACCGAGGAGGAGGAATATGAGGATGAGGAATCCGCCTGCCGGGCCGTTGCCGGAATTTCGTCCATGCGCTCTCTATCCGCCGATGGACTGCATGGAGCGATGGAAGGGTTTTGTCAGGGCTTCCAGGGCGTCGTAGCGCTCGGCGCGGATGAGAAACTGATGGCTCATCTCGCGGGCCACGACAGCGCGATCGCGTTCCTTAATGGCGGGGGCGAGATCCTGCTCGTCCGGCGAGAGGAGGCAGGGCTTGAGGGCGCCGTCGCTGGTGAGGCGGAGCTTGTTGCAGGAGAGGCATTTTGTGTTGGACATCTGGCTGATAAAGCCGATGCGGGCATCGCTGCCGCGCACGCCATAGGTGGTGGCGGGTCCATAGCCCGTTTTATTGCCCTCGGCCCGGCCGTCGCCCTCGGGTTCGAGGACGTAACCCATGCCGGCGATGTGGTGCATGACGTCTTCCACGCTGATGAACTCGCGGTGAAAGTAGTCTTTTTCCTCCCAGAGGGGCATGAGTTCGATGAAGCGGACTTCGATGCCTTTTTCGTGGGAATAGTCGATGAACCGGGGCAATTCCTCCAGGTTGCCGTGGCGGAGAAGGACCGCATTGAGCTTCACGCGGTCGAAATGCTCGCGGGCGGCGTCGATGCCTTCGAGGCAGCGCTGGAGCGAGCCGCCGCGGGTGACTTCGCGGTAGCGCTCGGCGTCAAAGCTGTCGAGGGAGATGTTGACGCGGCGCAGGCCTGCCTGGCGCAGGGGGGCGGCAAGCTGGCGCAGGCGGATGCCATTGGTGGTCATGGCGATATCGATGAGGCCGGGGTGCTGGTTGATGCGGAAAATCCAGTCGATCAGGCCGGGGCGGATGGTCGGCTCGCCGCCGGTGATGCGGACGGCCTCGGCGCCGAGATCGTTGACGGAGACGTCGACAAGGAAGGCGAGATCGTCCCAGGAAAGCTTGTGGGGATGGGTGGAGGCGCATCCCTGGACGGGATTGCAATAGGTGCAGGAGAGATTGCACAGATCCGTAACGGAGAGACGGATGTAACGCAGAGTGCGCCCGTATCGATCGGTCACGCGCGGCGCCGATTTCGCAGGCTGGGAGGTGGAGATGTTTTCTGAGCGGTCCTTCATTCCTTCTCCTGCATCCAGAGGTACCATCCCCAACAGGCTGTGGCAAGGCTGATGCCGGGAATTGGAAAAATCGAGTTTTCAGGGGCGGGCGAGAAGGGCCAGGCCATGGGCGGGAACGGACACCTCGCCGGAGGCGCGAACCAGGGGCTCTGTTGAGCATTTCCGGCCCTGAACATAGATTTGCCAGTCCCCCTCGGGCAGTGGGAATTGGAGGTCTTCCTTTGCCGGATTGATTAAGACAAGGGTTTCGTCCCAGCTCTCGCCGTCCAGATCGGTTCCATCCAGGACGAAGGCGATGGCCGATGGATCGGGGAGCAAGTCGTCGCGGAAGCTCATGCGGTCCTCAACGTCCTTGCGCCCGGGGAGGCGGAAGACGGGATGCGCGCGCCGGATGGCGATGAGCGTTTTGGTATAGACAAAGAGATCTTGGAACCGCTTTTTTCTGCGCCAGTCGATGCGGTTGATCTCGTCGGGGGCGTTATAGGTGTTGGGGTTGCCGTTCTTTTCGCGGGCGAACTCCATGCCCCCATGAAGGAAGAAGATGCCCTGGCTGACAGCGAGGATGCCGATACCAAGCATCTGCATTTTGAGGCGCGTTTCCTCGGAAGAATCGGGCGCGGAGATCGCCAGCTTGTCCCAGAGCGTCAGGTTATCGTGGCATTCGGCGTATTGAACGACCTGGCTGGGATCCTCCGCCCAATCATGGATCGCCCCCTGGACTGCGCGGCAGACTCCATCGCGGCGGGCCCCGTTTTGTATATACCCGGGATCATCGCCTTCCGGTGATCCTTTCAGATCATCGCGCATGTGATCGTTGAAGGCGCCGATTCCGGTGCCGCCCAGAACGGGTTTGTATGTGACCTGGCGGATGCCGCATTCGTCCGGGGGGACGGCGCCCCAGGGCTCGCCATAGATGAGCAGCGTGGGATCGATGGCGTGGAGATGATTGCGAATGATCTCGAGCGTTTCCAGGTCGATCAGGCCCATCAGGTCAAACCGGAACCCATCCACGCCGTATTCCTCGACCCAGTATTTGCAGCAATCGACGATGAATTTCCGCCCCATGGAGGATTCGCTGCGGAATTCATTGCCGCATCCGGAGCCATTCCAGAAGCTGCCATCGGGCCGCATGCGATGGTAGTAGCCGGGCGCGATGGCTTCGAAATTGGAAGTGTGGCCGGTGTGGTTATAGACGACGTCCATGACGACGCGGAGGCCGGCCTCGTGGAAGGCTTTCACCAGCTCCTTGAACTCGGAAACGCGCGCGGCGGAGCGATGGTCGCTGGCATACCACCCTTCCGGGGAGAGGAAATTCACGGTCATATAGCCCCAATTGTAGGGGCCGGAAATCTCGTCGTTTTCGAAATCCTGAACCGGGAGAAGCTGCACGTGGGTGACGCCAAGCTCCAGGAGGTGATCGATAAGCGTGGAGATCTTCGTGTTTGGCACTGTGGTACCGCGCTGGGCCGCGCCGAGGTATTTGCCACGATGGCGCTGGGGCACGCCGGAATCCGAGCTGATAGACAAATCACGGACATGGGCTTCCCAGATGATCGCGTCGGTTGGGTGGGTGATGTTTTCGGGACGGCGGATGGGGCGGAACCCCTGGGGGTCGAGGCGCCGCGGATCGATGATCTTGCCGTGGCCGTCGTGGCCCGTGGCGCATTTTGTATAGATGTCGACGACTTCGCGGCGCGCCGCTTCTCCCTCGGCATCGACATAGAGGCGGTAGGAGCGGCCGTGGAGGTCTCCCTGCTCGCTGTGCTCCCAGATTCCTTGGCCGGTTGGTTCGAGGGGGATCATGCGCCGCCCGGCCTGGCCGGTGGGGTGATCGTAAAGCACAACATGGACGCCCAGGGCCGTGGGCGAGAAAACCCGGAAGATGGTTTCTTCTTCGGAACAGATCGCGCCGAGGGGCAGTTCGATACGGCCGTTTTCCTCATCCATGCCGCGCCGCTCGATGGTCCCCGCCCGGTATCCATCCACAAGGAGAGCCAGCTCGTGGCGCCTGGGGGGTGATTCGCTCAGCACCAGTTCGAGCATGCGCGTCTTCCCTCCGGTTGGCTCCACCGCCCGCACAGCGTGCACGGGATAAGAGGGCCCGTCGGCGCTGCGCACATGGAACGTGGAGGGAACGAGGCGGCCAAGCTCGATCCCATGGGAAAGGTGAACAGAGACCAGCTCGCCGCTGTCGAGGTATGCTGTCCGCACGGAAGGAGCAATGTCGGGGCGCTCTGTATAGACGCGGGGGTCGCGGCTAACGAGCCAGATTTCATTTCCAAGGCGCGGCGTCCAGTACCGGTCTCCGTTGTCCTTGTAGTCCCAGCTCTTGTGCAGGCGGGGAAGGAAACCAACAATGGAATGCTCGCCGGGCTCCCCGTAGTCCTCCGGATCGATGAGGAAGAAGACGCCAAAGTCATCCTCGCCGGCGGGGTCCAGCTCGTTTTCTTCGGGCTGGCGGGTATTCGTGCCATCCCAGGTCCAGAGAGTCGGCTCGTTGTAATCGTGATCAACTCGATGGTAATGAACAGTCAGCAAAGCAAACTCCGCGGGATCAGTATCCCCGAATTGAAGGTCCGGGTTTTTACCGAGACGCCTTTCCGATGGCAAGCCCTCCGTGGCATCCGGGAGAAGCAATTGTTCTTGGCATCGGGCAAAAGGGCTGCTGGGATTCCGGGCCCACTTTGTCCATTTCCTCGGTCTGGCGGGCCAACCGCATCAAGAAAGGAATAACTTCCCATGATCCAAAGCCAGCTGATTACCTGCGAACATGCGGTGCGGGACGTGCCTGCCGGTTATCGGCACTTGTTCGACGGGAACCGGGCCGTTGTGGAAAGCCACCGCGGCTGGGATGCGGGAGCCTGGGAAGTGGCCCAGCGCCTGGCCATGCTGCTGGGAGCGCCCCTGCTCGTTTCCTCCGTGACGCGGCTGCTCGTGGATTTGAACCGGCGTGAAAGCAACCCGGAAATCTTTTCCGAGTTCACGCGTGACCTGGCGGAGGAAGAGCGCCAAGGCCTGTTGGAGCGTTACCACCGCCGCTATCGCCGCAATGCCTGGGACATGGTGGAGGTGGCCCGCCTGCGCGACCACCGTGTGCTCCACCTGTCGGTGCATTCTTTCACCCCCCATTTCGAGGGGGAAAAGCGCGATGGCGACATTGGGGTCTTGTTTGATCCCGGCAGGAAACGGGAATCCGAGTTTTCCCAGCGGTATCTCGAAGAAATGCAACGCCTCTCCCCCGGCCTGCGGATCAGGGCCAATTACCCCTACCTGGGCGTGTCCGATGGGCTGACGGCGTGGTTGCGGGAGAAGTTCGGGGAAGACCAGTATCTGGGCATCGAATTGGAACTCAATCAGGGGCCTTACTTTCAGGAAAAGGCTCGCTGGAAAGAAATCTCCGACACGGTCGCCGAGGGGCTGCAAGCGGTGCTTGGAGAATAGCATTTTCCGTGGGGTTTTGTTCAATTCCTGTGGACACTGGGCGGGAGGATTCCCCTTTCTCACAAGCGTGAGTTCTCGAAACGGCCCTCCCTGGATCTGAACGGATCACCCCCCCTCAAAATTGAAGAAAGAGATGAAAGAAAAACCAGTTCTGGAGGCGCCTTTGTCTCCACTTCCCGCGCCCGACCCCCGGGCGGCGCGGACGATGTCGATGTCTATCTACGAGGGCGGGCTGACGACGATTTTCCTCATGTGGACGTCGGGAGCGGTGCTCGCTGGATATATGCTGTATCTGGGGGCGAATGCGTTCCAATTGGCGATGGTGGCGTCGATTCCGCTGCTGGCGCAGGTCGCCGCTCCCATCGGTTCGTGGATCATGGGAATGTGGCCGCGGCCGAAGCTGCTGACCATTGTTTCGGCTTTCATCGGGCGCGTGGTCTGGTTTTTTCCGGCATTGATGCTCTTGCTGCCGATTCCGGAGGGTTACTATCCCCTTTTGGTCATCGCTGTCATGGCGGTGTCCTTTCTGTTCCAATCCATTGCGGGTCCGATCTGGGCGACGTGGATGGGCGAGGTGGTTCCGGAGGACACGCGCGGCAGTTACTTTGGTTTTCGCGGCGGCGTGTGTTCCATCGTCGGTTTTCTGGCGATGCTGGCGGCGGGGCTTTTTCTGGACCATGTCGAGCCGCCCTGGAATTATAGTCTTGTCCTGGCGGGGGCCGTGTTCGCCGCGTTCGGCGGCATCGCTTTTTATGGCAAGCAACATGTCCCGCCAATGCATACCGTGCGCATGGGTCTGCGCGAGGTTTTTGCGCGGCCGCTGGGGGATCAAAACTTCCGGCGCTTTATGATTTTCCTGACCTATTGGCAGGCGTCGGTGTTTTTGGCGGCGGCGTTCGTCTATCCGTTCTTTCTGGATCACCTCCAACTCAGCTTCTCCCAAATCGCGATCTACCAGTCTATCGCGGCAATCACCACATTGGTGCTGGCACGGCGCTGGGGAAAGGTCGCGGACCGCGTGGGAAACAAGGCGGTTCTGGCGATCACGACTTTCATCGCCGGATCGGCGCTTCCGCTCTGCTGGATGCTGGCGCGGCCGGGCGATCCGACGATGATCTTCATCAGTGGTTTCATCGATGGGCTGGCCTGGAGCGCGATCGGGCCGGCGATCTTTAATCTCTCCCTGGTAACGGCGCCGGGGAAATACCGCGGAGCCTATCTGGGCGTGCTGGCCTGTATTTCGGGCATCGCGGGTTTTCTGGGTGGCATGCTCTCGGCGCCGCTGCTGAATCTCTTTGCGCTGACGGAATTCCGGATTCCGGGATTTCATTGGTCCGCTTATCATACGCTGTTTCTGGTGTCGGCGATCTTTCGGACCCAGGCCTGGCGCTTTATCCAGCCGGTGAAGGAAACCCGGTCGTGGAAGACGCGCGATGTCCTCCGGGCGGCGCGGAGTTTCCGTTTCCTCGGATTCTTCTGGCGCTAAAAGGCTTTCCCCGGATGGGCAAATTGGCGCATGCCTTGCGCCCTGGAGGCGCTTCCCGCTGGTCTGGCCGGAGCGCCACGCTCACCCGAAAGCCGTTTTTGCATGATCGATGTCTTTCTTCCCATTGCCGCGCTGGTTCTCGGCATCCTTCTTCTGACGAAGGGGGCGGACCTCCTGGTGACCGGAGCCTCAGCGCTCGCCTATCTGTTCGGCGTGACACCGCTGGTGATCGGCCTGACGGTGGTGGCGCTGGGCACCTCGATGCCCGAGCTGGCGACTTCGCTCAATGGCGGCTCCACCATCGCGGTGAGCAACGCCGCAGGCAGCAACCTGATGAACGTGGGGCTGATCCTGGGGATCACGGCGCTGATTGCTCCGCTTTATTGCGGGTCGAAGTTCATCCGCTTCGAAATGCCCGTGATGGTGGCGGCGGGACCGGCGTTTTTGCTCGTGGCCTGGGACGGGATCGTTTCGCGAATTGAAGGCGTGCTGCTTTGTATCGCGCTGGGTGTCTATATCGTGATTTCCGTGAAACGCGGAAAACAGGTGCAGCCGGAAGAGGTCCTTGCCGGGGCGGAAGAATATATCCCGAAGGAACGGATCAGCACCCTGGCGGCGATCGGACTGCTGATTGCCGGATTCATCGGGCTGCTCATTGGAGGATGGGCGCTGGTTTACGGCGCGCGGGAGCTGGCGCTGCTGGCCGGTATATCTGAGCGAGTCGTAACACTGACCATCGTGGCTGGTGGAACGTCGCTTCCCGAGCTGGCCACGTGCGTCGTCGCGGCGCGTAAGAACCAGGCGGACCTGGCCCTTGGAAACATTGTCGGCAGCAACCTCTTCAACATCCTGGGGATCGTGGGGGTTTGCTCCGTGGTGGTTCCCCAGGAAGCTTACGCGGACAGCGTGCGCTTTGACATCCCGGCGGTGATTGTCATCCAGATTCTGTGCATCCCGATCATGCTGTCGCGCATGAAAGTCAGCCGAATCGAAGGCGGTGTGCTGCTGTTCAGTTATGCGCTGTATATCGCGCTTTTGTTCCTTGTCTATAAATAGAAAAATCCCCTCTCGCGGAATTGAAGAGGGGATGAGTTCTTTCGCGGTCAGGGCGGTCAGCGCCGCTCCATGCTCCGCGCGATGGAGAAGGCGATTTCCATGGCCTGCTCGTAGTTCAAGCGCGGATCGCAAAGGCTCTGGTAACGCTCGCTCAGGTCTTCCTCGGTGACGCCGCTGGCGCCCCCCACGCATTCGGTGACGTCTTCGGCGGTCAGCTCGAAGTGGACGCCGCCGAGGCCCGGGCCCGTTTCCTGGTGCACATGAATTGATTCCACCAGTTCGTCGAGGATGGCGTCCACGCGGCGCGTCTTGAGGCCGCTGCTCGTGCTGACGGTGTTGGCGTGCATGGGATCGCAGATCCAGACGGGCTTGTGATCGGTTTTCTGGATCGCCTCGACCATGCGGGGCAGAACCTTGCGCACGTTGCCGGCTCCGAGGCGGGCGATGAAGACCAGGCGGCCTTTCTCGCAATCGGGATCAAGTGCGTCCGCCAGAGCCACCACGTCTTCCGGGGTTGTCTTTGGACCCAGCTTGACGCCAATGGGGTTCCGGATTCCGCGGAAGAATTCCACGTGTGCTCCGTCGAGCCGCCGGGTCCGTTCACCGATCCATGGGAGGTGGCAACCGAGGTCGTAATACCCCGAGCGGCGGGGAACCTGGCGTGTCAGGCCGCTTTCGTAATAGAGGCTCAATCCTTCATGGCTGGAATAGAATTCCACCTGGGAGAGCTTGTCTATATGCTGGCCCGTGAAGACTTCCATCACCTGGATGGCATTCTCCAGGTTGTGCACGCGCTGGAGGTAATCGGCGCGCTGCTGAAACGTCATGCCGCCCTTTCCGAGGAAGTTGAGATCCCACAGCTCGGGGTGATGCAGATCTGTAAAACCACCGTCGATCAGCGCCCGTATAAAATTCAGGGTCATCGCCGCGTGGTGATAGGCGGTGACCATGCGGTCGGGATCGGGGGTGCGCGATTCTTCCGTGAATTCCGAACTGTTGATGAGGTCGCCGTAATAAGAGGGCAGCGAGAGATCGCCGCGCGTTTCAATGGCCTTGGACCGGGGCTTGGCATACTGGCCGGCGAAGCGTCCGACTCGAACGATGGGCCGGCGCAGGCCATCGAGGAGGACCAGGCTCATCTGAAGGAGAATCTTCAGCTTGTTGGCGATCATGGCCGAGTTGCACCCGGCGAAGGTTTCCGCGCAGTCGCCCCCCTGAAGGACGAATCGCTTGCCCTCGGCCGCCTCGGCCAGGTGGCCGCGCAGCCGCTCGATCTCCCAACTGGTGACAAGCGGTGGCAGCGTGCTCAGGTGTTCAGCCGCTTTCTCCACCGCTTCCAGGTCTGGGTAATCGGGCAATTGTTCGATGGGCTTGTCTTTCCAGCTCGCCGGAGTCCATTCCGGGGCGGCTGGTTTCTTGGGGGCTTTGGCCGTCGTGGACACTTCTTTCAACTTTCCTTGCGCGTTAACGCGGCAGAAGAGGTGTTCGCCGCGGGTCAATGCGGCGAGTGTTCCTTTAGTTGAACAAGCGGAGAGGCAAATGCGAGGGAAAAATCGCGGGGAAGGCTTTTGGCAAGGCGGGCAAAATCAGGCGCGCGCGGCCGAGCGGCCGGCCGCGAGGGCGGCTGTCGAGGCGATTTGCGCGGCCTCGGAGCCGTTCGGGGCCATGCCGATCGGGCCATCTGGCGTGTCGATCAATGCGGACGCGGTAACGGCTTTTTCCAAGGCGTCCATGTCCGGAAAACCTTTAATCATTTTTTCCGCATTTTCGGGCCAGGGAATCGCGGCAGGCGCGCTCTCCCCGCCCATCAAGTGGACGAGTGCGTCTTGGATCTCCGCCTCGCCGGTAGCTGACCCGATGACGACACCATGGATTCGCCCGACCATCATAAGGGCCAGCGCAAACCGCAGTGGATCGCCCATCAGTTCCGCCCGCCAGTGGTCAGTGGTCAAACGGCGGGGAGAACGCCCGGCAAGATGCTCCACCGCTTCTTCGAGCCAGGGATGATCGGTGGGATAAACGACCTGGACGCCCCGGAAAGGGATTCCAAGTGCCTCGGCGGCCGTGGCGAAATCTTCGCGCCGGCCAAAGATCACGGGCACAAGCCAGCCACGGGCTGCACAGAGGGCAGCCGCTCGAAAGGCGGATTCGGAGGAGCCGCCTTCAGGAAGGGCGATGAGGCATTGTTTTGGCATGATGGAAGTCAAACGGTGAGTTTCACGAGGAGGGCTTTTCGTTTTTTTTCCCGGAGGCCGATTTCCTCAATCTGGCGAACGTTTCGGCACTGTTATGCAATTCTTCGACCTCTTGGACGTCTTCATCACTCGCGCTGGAGAGGAATTGTTCGGTCGCCTCTTCAAAAGTCGCCGGTAATTCATAATCGTCGGGGCGGCGGAATTCGGGAGTGGCGAGGGGTTCTTCGCGATAGAGCTTATGGTGCTTCACGAGATAGGTTTCTTTCTTCTCCTGGCGGGCGATCATCCTGAGATGGTCCACGATGCGATCAAAGATCGTGACATAGCGCATGAAGAACAGGCCGGTGGTGGCTTCGTGTCCCTCCGCCAGCATGCGCTCGTTCACGGCCCGCTTCAGCGCCTTGGACTTGGCTTTGTAGTCCTTGCGGTCGGCGAGCACTTGCAGGGCGAGGTCGCGGTAATTCGGTGATGTGGGGTCGAGGGATTCGAGAGTGTTTTCCAGCATCTGGCAAACGAGGGAACTCAATTCAAGAAGCTCCTGCATGCTGCGGTCGTCGAACCAGATATCCTGGTCGATTTTATAGCGCGAGAGGTTGCCAATAGATTCGATATAATCGGCGACTCGTTCCAGGGCGTGGGAGGAGATGACGAGTCTTTGCAGCATCATGCCCTGGCGCGGCGAGAGGGATCGTTCGCCGACGGCGTTGATATACGCTTCGATCTGATCCTTGATCAGATCGACGCTTTCTTCCTGGGCGGCGACGCGTTCGAACTTGCGGGTGTTCAGGGAAACCAGGCCATCGAGGGAGTTCTCCATCATTTGGCTGACGATGTGGCCCTGGCGCCTGAGTTCCCGGATGACGGTGAGGATGGCCATTTCCGGCGTTTTGACGAGATCGAGGTCGAGGTAGCTGCCGGCATCCTCGTTTTCGCGCCGCGGGACAAGCCATGTCATCAGCTTGACCGTCAAGCCCGCAAAGGGAAGGAGCAGCAGGGCGTTCACCACCTGGACCGCCGTGTGGAAGTTTGCGATCTGGCGCACGGTATTCCCTCCCGCCAGGGGGATCAACCATGTATAGACACGGAGCATGGCCAGGCCGAGAAGAGCCCCCAGCGTGTTGAAGAAGACATGGGTGAGCGCCACGCGCCAGGCATTCCGGCTGCCGCGAGAGGCGGCAAGAATCGTTGGCGCGCAGGTGCCGATATGGGCCCCGAGCACAAAGGGGATCACGCTTTCAAAGTCCTGGACAATTCCGAGAGCCGCGAGTGAAAAGAGAAGGGAAATCGAGGCGCCGCTGCTTTGGAAAAGGGCGGTGACGGCCAGGCCGAGGATCAGTCCTCCCAGAATCTGGAGCGGTGTTTCGATGCCGAGGACCGCCAGGAGATCGAGCAGGGTCTGGCTGGTTCGCAATTCGTCCATGGCGGTTTTCATCGCCTCGAGGCCGAGGAACAGCAAACTGACGCCGATCACCGTGGTGCCAATATTCTGGAGTTTCCATGAGGGTGAAAACAGGCGCATGAGGGCGCCGGCGGCAAGAAAGCCATAGCTATACATGCCGATATCGAACGCCACGACCTGCATGGAAAGGGTGGTGCCGATGTTGGCTCCATAGACGAGGCCGACGGATTGATAAAGCGAGAGGATTCCGGCGTTCACAAAACCGAGGACGATGATCGTCGTGGGGCCGCTGTGGATCAGTGCTCCGGCGGCCGTTCCGCCGGAAAGGCCCGCCACCTGATTGCGCGTCATGCGGCTGAGGAGCGAACGCACATGAAATCCGGCGAGCCGCTGAAGCGCCTCGGTCATCAGCTCCATTCCATAGAGGAAGAGGGCGACACCACCGGCGGCGGTGAGAAGAGCAACAAAGGTTTCAGAATTCAACGGCATCAAATCATTCGCGCATTATCCTGGTTTTTCTCCCGGGTGGACGCTGGGAGAACCTTTCAGGAAAGCATAATTCCGCTGAGATGCAAGGTTTTCTGTATATCAATTCCGATTTGGGGAAAAGTGCCGCGACAAATCAGCCCTTCCCCGCATGGGGGAAGGGCTGAGGAATGGTGATTTTGTGAAGTGTCTGCTCAGGGAGCAGCGCCGATGGGGCGGAGAAGATTATAGACGTCGGGAAGCAGGACGCCGGAAGCGGGAAGAGCGGCAATAATGTCTTCGGAGTGTTTCTCGATAAAGGGATCGTCGGCCGCGAAGTCTTCCGCATGGCGCTCGGGATTCAAGAGCCAGCTCCAGTATTCGCTCCGGCTGTCGTGATATTGCTGGAGAGCATCGGCGGGGTTTTGGCGCTGGGGCAGTTCGGAGAGGAGGGATCCGAGATAAGCGGCTTCGAGCAAGCCGCCGTTCATGCTTTGAACTCCGAAGGGGGTCGTTTGATGAGCGGCATCACCGGCCAGCCACACGCGCCCCCGGGCGAAAGGGTCCACATGCCAGCAGGCGAAGTTCACCCTGCCGGCCCAGCGCAGCTCCAGCTCCTCCGTGGAGAACCAGGAAGCGCGCTCGCGAACGAGAGCCCGCAAGTCGCCGGTTACGGGAAGGGCCGAGCGTTCGGGATCGATTTCGAAGGTCCAGCGGGCCCTGCGGCCGCCCATGGGCCAAAGGCCGCAGTTTCCTTTTTCGTGGATGATGAGGCGAAATTCGGCTGGGACGGGTCTGGGCTGTATGAACTCGAAAACGGCGTAAGAGCGGCGACTTCCGAAATGATGCAGTTCCAACTCCATGAGGCGGCGCACGGTGGAATGGGCGCCGTCCGCTCCGATTAAAAAGCGGGATGTCATCTCTTCAGTGGAGGATTCCACGCGTCGAGTCCCCGACACGGCGTAGCCCTGGGCGATGGTTTTGAGACGGGCGATGCGCGCGCGCACGCCTTCTTCCTCTTCTTGAAAGGCGGTCAACTCGCTGCCCCATTCGACTTTGACCCCATGTTTTTTCAGGGCGGTCATCAGGACCTCTTCAAACTGGCCTTGTGGAATCACCAGAGTGCAGGGATGGGAGGATTCCAAAGGACTCAGATCGGATTCGGCAACGGCCTCCTCGCCATCATAGAGGACGATTTTCTGGACGCGGCGCCCGTGTTCGATCAACATGTCCGTCATGTCGAGTTCCTCGAACATCTGGAGCACGGAAGGATGAAGAGCGAGGGCATAGCTTTCCTGGTTCGTGCGCTCGGCCTGATCGATCAAGCGCACCCGGAGGCCTTTCGCCGCCAGATGCAATGCGGCGCACATCCCAACAGGCCCTGCCCCAACAACGAGAACGTCGACTTCATGCTTTTTGAACATCAGAGTATCGAGGGCTCCTTGAAAACAATGGAACTCAACAAGCAGGTTTCCTTATCTATTCAAATCCAGGGACTTGAGTCAACGCCACCTTTGCCAGAGCGGGGAAATTCCTTTGACGGGGAGCAATGCAAGACTCGAATCCTTAAAAGGATTGATCACTCCACTTCCACCCCCCGATGATTCAGGTATTCTTCGATGTGCGACGACCCCAATCCGCTTTTCCATGGAGACGCCCTGGAGGCGGCCCGCCATTTCGAACCGGGATCGTTTC
>CAYFUR010000032.1:0-35037 GCA_964346275.1 uncultured Candidatus Sumerlaeota bacterium | reverse complement strand
CTCCGATGGCTCATAGCCTGGAACGTCAATCTCGAGATGGCGGGCAATATGCCCGATCGTCCCAGGCGCCGGGGCGTTGTGCTCCACCGTCGCAGCGCCGCCTTCTTCCTTTTTGCAGGAAAACAACTCGAACGCGGTCTCGCTGGGCGTGCCGACAGACACGTTGCGGATAACCTGATGGAATTTAATAAATCTCAATCAGTCCGGCCAGGCGCCGTCACTCTTCTTCGCCATCGTTCATTGGGTCGGTTTCCGCAGGCAGGAAGGCTGTCTCCAGGGTGTCCGAGCTTGGTTCAGGGCACTGTTCCGGAGACATGGGTCATACTGCAGAAGTTCCTACAGCTCCTGGACGTGGCCCCGGAGAAGACTGGTGGGCCGGGAGCTTGAGAAGCGGGGAGGAGGATGTGTCCGGACTGGACCCTTTGAAAATGGTACTCGGGGAGGGACTCGAACCCTCGACCAACGGATTAAAAGTCCGCTGCTCTACCAACTGAGCTACCCGAGCACCGGTTTTCGGGGAAGGCGCGGGCCACGGGGCTCGCGCGAGGGGCACTAGGGAAATGAACCCGGGATGCCGCGTCAAGCACGAAACGCATGGGGCTTGCCAATTGAGAAAACTCGCGCATTTTTCCCTGAGTAATAGCGGGGGAGTAGCCGGAGGTGCCTTGCCCTGGGAGAATAAAGGCTTGCCACTCAGGAGCATCGATTCTAATTGATGCAATATACCCCAATCTTGGCTGGTTTTCGTCGCTGTGGGTTTCAAGCCCTCCCGACTGGAGACCGCCAGGCTATCCCCAGCAGGAGCACGTGCTGATGAAGAAGCTTACGTGTAGCATGGCAGCCGCGGGACTTCTCATCGCCGGGAATGTGGCCTTGTCCCAGCCGTATGGATGGGTTCCCGGCTCGTCGGCCGATTCGACAGACAGTGGCAACCGCATTGCGGTGGTCGATCTCGGCGCACAAACGATTTTGGGTCCGAATAATGGGTTCGTTTTCACTTCCGAATCATCCGGCGCCGATCCGCTGGTGCCGGGATTCTCTCCCGATGGATCAAAGATTTATATCCTCGTGGGGGGCGATTCCGATGTGAATATCGATGGCCACCTTTACACCTTCGACACGGCCTCGGTGATTTCCAAGCTCGAGAGCCAGCAAAACGTCACGCCGACCGATGCGGAACAGAAAATCGTCCTGGAAGTGACGGAACAGGGCGCCGACGATGCTTTGGAGCCGGTGGCTCTGGCCGTCACTCCGGATGGCAGCAAACTGGTCATGACGGAAACGCGCTACCAGCAGTTTTTCTCCTGGGACATCGAGGCAGATGGCCTGATCGATGAGTCCAGCGAGGAAGTGATCGATCTGAGCGCTGATCCAAGCCCGCCTTGGACGAATAACGCGGGCACGCGAGCCTACTTCTGCACCCAACTGGTGCAGGGAACGAACACCAAGCAGGACGACACGCCGCCGCAGCTTCGCATCGTCGATCTGACCCAGGACCCGCCGGCGCAGGTGGCCCAGATCGATGTGCCGCCGCCGCCCCAGGGCTCGGGGTTTCAGGATATCAACACCATCCCCTTCGCCACCGTGGCGTTCCCCCAGGAAGAGGGAACGAACTATACGGCGATGCAGCCTCCGGGAATCCAGCATGCGGACGACAGCGAGTTGTATATCTACTCGGGCTATATCGGCTTCGAGGGGACGATCGAGCAGGCTTTCCCCAAGCAACTGGTCATTCCCTTCTCCCTGAGCGACCCCTTCCGTATCTACAAAGTCGACACAGCGACCGAAGATTTCACCACAGACGGAAATCCCTGGCGGGACGAGAACGATATTCCCGGCGATGCGGACCTGCTCTTCGCGCCGCTGGTTCATTCGTTTGTTTCCGCGCTTCACGGCCAGTGGACCAATGCCGGCAGCCAGGTTTATTTCCCGCCGAATGACGACCCGGCGGAAGCGGTGGATGAGAGCAACGACAACGAGGATCTGATCCTGGCTTACGGCGTGATGGATCCCGGTGGTACCGGCTTCTACCACGGCAGCCTCCAGGGTATTGATGGGAACGCCTTCCTGGGGACGGGCCAACTGACGCTGAAGGATGGCCCCAGCGGCATCTATCGCTATGATGTGCCCGCTGGGACAGCGCCAAAGCAGGCGACGCAACTCGTCGAAGTCGGGACCATTGATCGTTCGCTGACTCTTGTTGTTGGATTTGCCGGCGACAACGTGGTGGTCGGCGCGTCGGATGGGCTTTTCCTGCTGCCCACCGGCGAGGACACAGATGCAAGCGTGGAGACGGATTCCATCATCGGCATTTACGACCCGGGCCAGGATAACCTGACGGAAATCCAGCTCGGCCTGGTTGCGGGGGCCTATGGCCAGCAGCCGGAAGCCGCCGGCGGCGGCGACGCCGTGGGCGACTTCGACGACAGCGGCTGCACGGATATCAACGACTTCCTGCTTCTGCTCGATAACTGGCAGAATCCCTTCACGGTGAACGACTTCCTCAACCTGCTGGATAACTGGCAGCAGGGGCCGAGCTGCTGATCCAGGGACGATGAAATGGCGGGAAAAACGAAAGGCTCCGGAGTGATCCCGGAGCCTTTTTCAATGCTTTGCGTTGGGTTTGCGCCTAGCGGACCAGCACCTCGATCCGGTGCATCAGGTCGAGGGAATCGAGGACGCGGCCGGTGCCTTCCACGATCGCCGTTTCCGGATTTTTGGTCACAAAGACCGGAAGGCCGGTTTCGCGGCTGAGGAGCGTTTCCAGGCCTCGGAGCTGGCTTGATCCGCCGGCCATGGCAATGCCGCGCTCGATGATATCCCCGGCGAGTTCCGACGGTGTTTTTTCCAGAGTGAGGCGCACCGTTTCGATAATGGTCGTGATCGGGTCCATGAGGGCTTCGCGGATTTCCTCGCTGTGGACTTCGATGGAGCGCGGGAGGCCGCCCATCAGATCGTTGCCGCGCACGGTCATGATCAATTCTTCGTCAAGGGAGTCGGCGGAACCGATATAGACCTTAATGTCTTCCGCCGTTCTCGGGCCGATCATCAGGTTGTATTTTCTCTTAATATGCTGAATGATGGCCTCGTCCATGGCGTCGCCCGCGCAACGGACGGACCGGGCGTTGACAATGCCACCGAGAGAAATCACGGCCACCTCGGTCGTGCCGCCGCCGATATCGATGATCATGCTGCCGATGGGTTCTTCCACGGGGAGGCCCGCGCCCATGGCGGCGGCCATCGGTTCCTCGATCAGGTGGACAACGCGGGCGCCGGCCTGGAGGGCGCTTTCGCGCACGGCGCGCTTTTCCACCTCGGTGATGCCCGTGGGAACACTGACGACGACGCGGGGGCGGGTCAGGTGGCGGTATCCGCGGCCGTTCTGCACCCGGCGGATGAAGTAGTTGAGCATTTCCTGGGTCACGTCGAAATCCGCGATGACGCCATCCTTCATGGGGCGGACTGCCGCGATGTTGGAAGGCGTGCGGCCGAGCATGCGCTTGGCTTCCATGCCCACGGCAACGACTTTGCCCGAGGCCTGCTCGATGGCGACTACGGAAGGCTCGCGCATGACAATTCCCTCGCCTTTGACGTAAACGAGGGAGTTGGCCGTGCCGAGATCAATACCGATGTCGATGGTGAAGTAATCGAAGAGTTGTTGGAGAGCGAACATATCAGCGTGCATCCGGAGCGGGAGATAGAAACAGGAGCAACAGGAGCGAGCAGAAACCGGATTTTTGCATCAACCGGCTGGTTTTGCCTTCATCCAGCTTAATCATTGGAGCCAGAAGGGCCGCGATGTGCTAAGACCGTCAAGTTAAAAGAGGGGGATATGGGATGAAAAAGTTGTGGAAAACTTTTCTGGTGTTTTTTTGAGAAGCGAGGAACCCAGCGGGGGAGGGGGGTGTCAAATCCTGGCAAACAAGGGCTGTTTCCTACCCGGGGCAAAGTGCATTCAAGCCTTGACGCTTCCCAGGAAAGGGCCAATCTTCAAGCTCGTCTGGCCTGAGCCACTTGCGCATCCTCGCGACTCTCGGGAATGAGGTCCGCCGAGGGCGCAAATCGCTGGAAGAAGGATCGCCGGGCGCCCGGGAAAGAGACAGGCTGAAACGAGCCCTTCCGGGCCTCCGCGGGCGATTTCGCTGGATTCAAGGGAGCCGGGACAGATTCGGAGGAGAAATTTTGTGCAGAAAGAACCCCACGTGAAGACACGCGGATTCACGCTCATCGAACTGTTGATCGTGGTCGCGATTATCTCGATCCTGGCGGCGATCGCCGTCCCGAATTTCCTCGAAGCGCAAACGCGCTCAAAGGTTTCGCGCACCAAGGCCGATATGCGCTCGCTCTCCGTTGCCGTGGAGTCCTATATTCTCGACAATAACCGCTATCCTCCCCGCTCGAAATTCCCCGCAGGGCTTTTTCTTGGCCTGCCCGATGTGCTTGAGCGCGCAAGCGAGATGAGCCGCTTCACGACCCCCATCTCTTACGTCTCTTCTTTACCGAAGGATGTGTTCGAGAATAGGGTTGCCGCCCCCAATGATGTTATCGACTACTGGGACCCGATCCATGTGGAGTTTCTCCGGGACTTTAAGTTCAGCATCCAGGGTTTCGACTACGGCGAGGAACTGAACCAAGGGGGCATGACCAGCTATCCGTTCGGCTGGGCGCTCGTTTCCGTAGGCCCCGACAACGAATTGGGCAACGCCCAGGCAAACCAGGGTCATTATCCCGTGCAGTCGACGGGTCCCGGCGGCGGAGCCACGATCAAGTGGGACATTGAATACGATCCCACAAACGGAACCATCAGCGATGGAAATATCACCCGCTTTCACAGAAACGGCGCTAACGCCGATGAAGCTTTCAGGAAACAACCCTGATCGTCAGGAAGGAATGACAATGAGGATCTCTCGAGTTGGCACTCTGGGCAGAACACTGGCTCTTCTGCTTGGAATTTTTCTTTTAGGGAGCACGGCGGCGCGGGCCGCGGTGATTCCCCTGAGCTTCGAACAGCTGATGGCGGTTTCCGATGAAGTGGTCACCGTGCGCGTGGCCGAGGACAAAAGCGAAATCGCCAGCATGGGCCGTATCACGACCTCCTCGACCATGTATGTCGTTGACAACTTCAAAGGCAAGATGGCGCCCGGCAAGAAGATGACGATGACCTATCTCGGCGGCCGCGTCGGCAACATGGTGATGGAAGTGCCCGGAATTCCCCGCCTGAAAGAGGGAGAGGAAGCAGTCCTGTTCCTCGCCCGTCCCTTGAACCAGATGCCCAAGGCCCTGAAGGACAATTACAACACCGAGTCGCCGCTGGTCGGCGGCCTCCAGGTCGTTGGCGGTTTCCAGGGCAAGATCAATATTCTGAACGAAACGGCAGACGGCAAGACGGTGCGAAAGAGCGACGAGTCGATCCCGTTCAACGCCCGCGTGGCCCGCGTTCAGATGAAGTCCTCCGCCAAGCTGTTCAAGTCCGACATGACCTATGGCCAGTTCCGCTCCTCCCTGGCGGAGTTGGCGGAAAAGCAGAAGACCAAGCAGGCTCAAAAGGGCCGGCCCGACCGGATCAAGGGCCTGCGGGGGAACTATGCCGTCCCCGAACGCTCCGACGATCCTGTCATTCGCGCGTTTGATCCTCTTCCCTCCATGGCCTACATGAGCGATGAGGAGCTGGATGCCTTGAAGAAGCAGGTACGCAGCCAGCAGGCCGCCAGGCAGGCGGAATCCGAGAATCAAGAGAAGGGGACCGAGAAGAGCGCCGATGAATCCAAGTAAGAATACGTCCCGTCCGACTCAAACTTTTGTAAAGGATCGGTTGTCGCTCATGAGAAGCCGGCCATTTTCCTCTTTTTCGATGATAATCCGATTGGGGACCGTCCTGGCCCTCCTTGCCATGTCCGGCATGGAGATCATGGCAGGGCCCGGATTCCTGGTCATTACGCGGGAGCGAAACAGCGAGGATACGACCTCGGACGATTTCGTTCTGCGCAAGTGGTTGAAGTTCGATTCCGACAAGGACCAGACTTTTTACCTGTTCCGCCCGACTTCTTTCGGCGACTCCTCGGTCCTCGATCCCGCTATCAACGATGGGCCTGACCCGATTCTCGATCTCGACATTCTCCAGTCGCTGGAAGATTCCGTGGAGCGGTGGACCGAGCCGGACAGCGATCTTGGCCTGAACACCCCCCAGTTTTCCGAAGATGGCGCCGTTCCGGGGATTCCCTATCTCGAATTTGGCCCGTTCGAACTCGCCATGGACACGCGCAACCTGGTCACCTTCCGTGATCCCAACAGCGCCCTTCCGGCGGGCGTTCTCTTTACGCCGATCCATTACTATTTCCAGAGCGATTTTGAAATCAACCTGCAGGAGAATCCCGAGCGCTGGGCCGTTCTCGCGGTGGATATTGCCGACCAGGGGCTCGTCATCGGCGGCATCGCGACTCCGCAAGATCCTCTCGGTGATGGGGACGGCGATGGCTTCAGCGATCTCGCGTTCCTCCTCAAGGTTCTGGAAGGCGAGGACACGATCCCGGGGGGCGAACTGATCGAGACGGACCTCCTGGTGAACCAGGGCCTCGACTGGAACCTCTATCCTCAGGATCAAAGCGATCTCTCTCAGGACGCTCTGGAGATTACGGACGTTCTCGGCACGCTGGATATCGGCGCGACTCTTTCCAAAGCGGTCGGCCGCGGTATCGGCCTCGCCGAGTCGCACCTCTACGAGTCCACGCTCTCGCCTGTCTATATTCTGGATGGTGATATTAACGACGAGTTCGCGGTGAATCCCTACAAGGTTCGCGAGCTGAGTCTTGATGATGAAAGCGGCGTGGTCTCTCTCTACGACGGCAATGAAGGGGGCACGATCAAGGGCGCCCTGCTGGAGGGCGGTGGTGTTCCTCAGGAGGTCACCGCGGCGCCTTCGACGGCCCTGACGACGATTCAGGATCACCCAGTCTATGTCGGCCGGCAGAAGCCACTCAACGAGCCGATCACGCTGGATACGGTGATTCCCCAGAATACGCGCTGGGACATTATGGAAGAAAACCTCGGTCCGGTGGAATTGCAGGCGCACACGCTGTCTGGGCCGGAAATCCGGTTCTCTGACTTTACCAACCGGCAGGGGATCGACGATGGACAGTTTGTCATCTTCCCAACGGTTGATGGCATCAATGGCGATTACGAAATCCCCGGCCTCCCGGACGACGAGAATTGGCTCGGATTCACGACGCCGCGTGACGATAATGTGAGCTTTCTTTCAGCGTTCCTGACACTGGATACGGAGGATGGCCCGGCAATCGATGTGATCGATGATTTCTTCCGCACCCTCATCGATTATCCGAACGAGTTCTTCGGCGGAGTGGACGAGGATTTCCCGCTGCCAGGAACCGGCGATCCGGACCCGAGCCCGCCCGACGACACGACGATTCGCGGCGAGTATATCGAATTCACTCCCGAATACGTTCCCGTCGTTTTCACCGTCCTTGGCAACCAGTTCGTCGAACTGCGCCCGACGGGACGCTTCTCCGTTGGCCTGCCCGAGTCGCTCGCGCTGATCGAGGGCCGCGCCCGCTCCTTCTCCGTGGGCTGGCTCGAACTGGAAGCCGATAATCTCGAGCGCGAACAGAACGACAACGAATGGATTGTGCGCCTGGATAATCGCTCGCGCGGTTTCGGCGGCAATTTCGGAAACGAAAATTTCGAACTCGACGAAGCCGGCAATCTCGCCACCCAGGAATTCGATATCGTCGATACACTGGGCAACCTGGTCGGCACGATCGAACAGCGCTTCGAAATCATCGACCTGCCTGGATTCCAGACATCCAATTTCAACCCCGGCCAGAAAGAACGCGCCGTCAAGGTCACCTGGACCTACACCAACCTCGACGGCCCGCGCTTCCGCAACGGCGAACAGGTTTCCAGCGGAACCCAGGAATTCGGCCTCGCCCATGCCTACCAGCCAAACATGGCGCCCTTCACCACGCCGACGCTCATCAACTCGGTCAGCCTGTTCCAGCAGGGACAATTGATTGAGCGAAGTGTGGACTTCGGCCGCCAGGGCAACCCGTCGATTCCGCCGGTGATTTATTGGGACGACGTTCCCCGCAACCCGATCTATCGCGCGGGTGTCGTGCTCGATGATCCCTCGCTGATCACCGATCCCTCGACACAACGAATGAAGCCCGACCGCGTGACTCCCCTCGATCTCGAAAGTGCGATCCAGACTAAGCTGTGGGATTATGAAGCCGGCGGCATCATCGACGGACCGTTCAACCAGAACGTGGCCGAGCGCGGCATCCTTCTCCAATGGGACCCCATTGTCCTCCAGCCTGGCGAAGAAATGTCCTTTGTCTCCGTGGTGGCTTACCAGTTCAGCGGCGATAACGACGATCCGAACCAGGACCCGAGCCCGATGACGCTCCGCACCGTGGAAAACGGCTTCGCGCCCCAGTTCCCCGACGAGCCGTTTGCCGATACCCCCACCGTTTCCTTCCCCATTCCCATCCGGAACGGGAACACGGTGGAGCCGGTCACTCTGATTACCAACACCTCGACACGGGTTATTGACGCCTCGAACGACCGCGATGGCGATGGCATACCCGACGATGCGGATAACTGTCCCTTCCTCGCGAATCCGGAGCAGATTGATTCCAATGGCGATGGCGTTGGCGATGCCTGCGCGGGCGACTTCGACAGCGATGGCGTCCCCGATACGCTCGACAACTGCCCCGAGACGCCGAACCCTCTCCAGGGCGACGCGGACGAGGACGGAGTCGGCGATGCCTGCGACGACGACGTCGACGGCGACGGGGTGAACAACGACGAGGATAATTGCCCCTTCACCTTCAATCCGGACCAGCAGGACAGCAACGACGATGGAACCGGCGACGTCTGCGATAACGACCGCGACGGCGACGGGATTCCGGACAAGGATGACAACTGCCCCGATACACCCAATCCCGACCAGACGGACTCGGACGGTGATGGATTCGGCGATGTCTGCGATAACGTCTTCGATTCCGACGGCGACGGCATCAACGACCCGGAAGATAACTGCCCCTTCACGCCGAACCCCGACCAGGGCGACGTGGACGGCGACGGCATCGGTGATGCCTGCGACAGCGACGCGGACGGCGACGGCCTCCCCAACGAAATCGATAACTGCCCGCTCATTCCCAATCCCGATCAGAGCGATGTCGATGGCGACGGGATTGGCGATGTCTGCGACGATGATCGCGATGGCGATGATATTCCCAACGACGCCGATAACTGCCCCGACGTGTTCAATCCTTCTCAGGATGACACGGATGGCGATGGTGTTGGCGACCTTTGCGACGAGGGCGCGATTACCCTTCGCGACGAAAGCCTCGCCCGGTTGCCGGAAGACACGCTGACGATCCGCGACATCAAGGCCGGCGATCTGAATAACGATGGTTATCAGGATCTCGTCGTTGGCGTGATCGGCCAGGGCGATGACAACGAAGCCGGCATCGTTAATCGCATCTATATGAACATGGGAATGATGGACGAAAGCCGCGCCGGGTTCTTCGAAGACATGACCTTCGGCGTGAACCAGATCCCCGAAGAAGGAGCCCAGGGCCAGCCCGGCGGCGACGACCGTCTACCGCTCCAGCGTGACGGCACCTTTGAAGTGGTGCTGTTCGACTTCGACCTCGACGGCGATCTGGATATCTTCTTCTCCAACTCATCGAACCCCGATAACCAGACCGGTGGTATCAACCGCCTCTTGATGAACGTCGACGTCGATGATCCGTCGATCAACCCCTTCGCCGATGACGACGACGTGGGCGATGGCTTCTTCATCGACGTCACGAACTTCGCCATGCCGGGTGTGAACAACACCAAGGACTCGGAAGTGTTCTATGGATACGAGCGCGAGGAAGGGACCGCGACGAAGGCCACGGATATCGATGGCGACGGCGACCTGGACCTCGTGGTATCCCAGCGGGCCACAATTGCGGGTGTGACGAACGGAGCGACGGACTTTGGAATGTACGACCTGGAAGGGTCGGAGCCCTTCTTCCAACTGATCGATACCAATCCGGATGAGGATGGTATCCAGACACCCTTCAGCCATCCGAGCATCGGGACCCGCGTTTTGATCAACCGGCGCAACGACCTCGTGGATGAGAACGGTAACCGCATTCCCATCGGAACGCCCGATGCCTTCTGGACATTCCTGAATGGCGATCCCGAGCTATACGACAGCGTCTTTAACCCGGATGTGCCGCCTGACGAGGTGGCCACAAACCGCGGGCGGCGGCTCGACAAGTTCTGGTTCCGCGATGAAAGCTTCGGCCGGGACGGCCTCTTTGGCGGCGGCAACTTTGGCACGGCCAACGTCGACCGCATGCCGCCGGGCTACGTGGATCTTCCGCAGCAGGCTCCTCGCCTCCCCGGAAACCGCGAAGATGAGGCCTTCGATGATTTCGAAGTCATGATCGGCAATTTCTTCGGCATCCACGGCCCGGATATTTATGCCCTGCGGAGCAAACAATCGCGCTTTGGCGGACTCGATTTGACCGCCAATCAGGGGTATTCTGATCTCTGGATCAATTACGATCTGCTTGACGAAAACGGCGTGGCCAATTTTATCGCCGGGTCCGCTCCTTTCGCGACGCGGATAGACGGCGTGGTCGACGGCTACTATTACACGAAGAACTGGGGCACGGATTATTGGATGCCCCTGCCCGACAATCCCTTCCTCGCGCCCGTTGGGGCTGCGGAGGGCCGGCCCTTCGACGCGGGTGGACCGGAGAACGGCGAAGCGTCTTATAACATTCCAGAGACCCTTTCGGTGACCGGCGTCGTGGGCGATTTCTTTGGCGCGGGAATCAGCGATATCGTGGTCTTCGCCGATACGGATCATTACCGGAGCACACGCTTCCTCCCAGGAGGAACCCCGCATGGTCCTGGTGTGATCAGCCGTGGCCAGCGCGGCCGAGCGGTCAGTGGCACGTCGTATAATATCGCGAATACCGACATGGAGTTTTCCGGCATTGGAAGGCTCACATGGGATACCATTACGGATTTCCTCGGTGACAATGAGGGGCGCGGACGTGACGTGACGGCTGCGGACCTGGATCGAGACGGCGGCCTGGACATCATCATGATGGCCGACACCGTCGGAGAGGCTGCCTATCCTATTCTGGCTCCGGAAGGCGGACGTGTTTCCATCTGGCTGAATGACAATGCCGAAGGCGAAACCTTCTCCAGCATCACCACCACCGCTTTCCAGCCCGCACCGATTGAAACTCTCAATGGCCTGGCCATTGAAGCGTTCGATGCGGACAACGATGGCGACATTGATCTCGTCGCGGGTGGCAATAACGACGGCATGCGGATTTTCATGAACCAGCTCTACCGTCCTACGGTCCCGCCGAATATCAGCGATTCCAACGATGAGCCGATCTATCACGATGCAACTCCCCGGTTTATTCCCAACCTGTTTTCATCCGTGTTTGATCCGCTCTTCCCCGGGTTTAATGCCAGCGGCTCGACCGCGTCGGTGGATTCCGGGGACATCGACCGCAACGGTAGCCCGGACCTTGTGATTGGCGGAGGCGTGCTCTTGGCCGGCGCCGGCGGTGACCGCAGTTATGTCTATCGCAACCATGGACCGACCTTCCCCGGCGCGACGTATTTCCAGCCCAGCCCTGTTGGAAATCCCGCGCCGAAACTCACCACGCAGGACTTCCCCGACACGACGCTCGACCCTCTGGCGCGTCCCACGTCGGCGATTCGCTTTGTCGATCTGGATCTCGACGGCGACCTGGATATTTTCCAGGCGAACCTCGGCGTGCGGAATGAGATCCATCTGAATAAAGACGCCCGCGAGGATCTCTATCTCGATAATGCGATTCTCTCGAGCGACTTCCGTTCGCCCCGGTTCTATAACACGCTTACGGACTACGACGCGGAAGAAACGCGCGTGGCCAGGGGCGACTTGGGCGACAACGACAATCCCGTTCCGCCGGGAAGCGAACGCATCGGCTTCCCCGCCGAGATTATCGAAAAGACTCTCCTCGGCGATGGCGTTTACGAGCGGAACCGCAACGATCCGTTTGTTCTCTATCCCGACCTGCTGGGTCCCGGGAACAAGGAAAACACGCGCAACGTCGCCTTCGGCGATCCGAACAACGACGGCCGTCTGGACATCTATCTCTGCAATGGCGTCACGAACTTCGGCGCGCGCAATGTTCTGCTGATCAACCGACTGGCTGATCCGGACGACCCCAAGTCGGTCATTCTGGACCAGACTCAGTCAACGAGCCGCCTTCCGACCGTCCCGGGTCCCCTCGGTGACGAAGGCGAGGTCTATGACGATACCTACGACGCCGCCTTCGTCGACGTGGATAACGACGGCGACCAGGATCTGATCATTGCCAATGCCCTGGCGCGGCCGGGCGAGCGCGGCGAAGCCCTTGTCGAACGGACCATGCTGCTGATCAACGATGGGAACGGGTTCTTCACGGAAGATACGGAGAACTGGCCGTCCATCGAGCGTGATATTCGGAATATCTCCGTCGCCAGCTTCAGCTGGAATGGCGATATCCCGGAAGACCAGAACGGCGATGGCTTTGTGACGGACAAGGAAATCGCTCAGTTCGACAAGATCGTCGCCAGCCTGCGCGACGCAGGGCTGATCGGCGATGATGAAACGATTCCGTTTGTTCCGGAAAACTTTGCTCGCGTGCCTGTCACCCAGGTGGTGGCCGACCCGGACAACCCCAACGATACGTTTGTCATTCAGAGGCCTCCCCGTTTCGTGAATTTCAACGAAAACACCCTGGCTGATGGCACGCCGATCTTCGATCCGGTCTATGACGTGGTGCTCTGGTCCGCCGACGGCGATCACGTCTATCTGAGCAATGATGGAAACGGCTCATTCACGGATCAAACGAACCAGGTCTTCATCGATCCCGTGCTCGATCCGGTGAACGAGGTGGAAATCGGCGATGTGGACAACGATGGCTTCCTGGATATCGTGATGACGGTGCCCAGCGATCCCGATTCACCCTCCACGCGGATGCTGACCAATGAGCTGCAGGCAGGAGCCGCGACTCCCCTGTTCAGCTTCCAACTCAATGAGTTCAATTCCCCGCTCTCGACGCTTCTCTCGGAAGGTTCAGCGAGCCGTCCGCATGGCCGCGCCTTTGGCCTTGAACTGTTCGATGCCGACGGCGATGGCGACCTGGATGTCTATGTTGGCGAAACGGGCAGGAGCTTCGGTGGCGAAAGCATTGGCGCCCTCGACGCCTTCTATGAGAACCGCCTGAGCGGTGCGGGCTACAACGCGCGCACGGAAGGCCCGTATATCAGCCGCGCTCCGAGCTCCGGTCCCATTGTGAACCCCGAACTGGCGGTCAATTCCATTGTCCCGGATCGTGGCGTGATCGGCCAAAGCATCCAGAACGTGCGGATCTTTGGACGCCAGTTCAAAGGCGGGGCCCAGGTCTTCTTTGGCCAGGGCGTGACGGTCACCGGCCCGCCGGTGGTGCTCTCGCCGGAGGTCATTGAGCTGGATATCCGCATCGAACAATTCGCCCGGCCGGGGACGCGCCAGATCTTTGTGATCAACCCCGATGGGCAGAGTGCTGTGAGTCCGGCGAACGCCTTCACGATCGGCGTGGGCGGCGGCGACGACTCGGGCGGCCGCGATGACGACGGAACCTCGGTCCCTGGATGGGAGCTATTCAACTGAGAGGCATCGAACCGATGAAGAAGTGCTCACACGCATTGATGATCGCGGGAATGTCCCTGGTGCTGGCCACCGGGGGCATTTCGGCCGCTGAAACTGGTCCGAACGGCTCGGCGCCGAACGCCATCGAGCGATCGACCCCGCTCCCGCCTCATCCCCAGATGATGTCGGACTATTATTATCTCGTCCAGCGGTTAAAAGAGGCCGGCAAGGCCAGCCGCCAGGAGATGATGAGCAGCCTGCACGAGGAACGCGCCAACCCGATGTTCCTTCTCAAGGGCGAGGAGCTTCAATCCCTCGAAACGTATATCTGGCTCGCCACCTGGGACGACGGGGTGCGGAAGGCGGTCGAGGAAGCCGGGGCGGAAGTCACGGCGGAAGACCCTGCGCGTTATCTGCTGCAGGCCTGGATCCCTCTCGACAAGGTTGAGGATGTCGCCGGTGTCGCGGGAGTGCGCCAGCTGCGCCGGCCGAACTACGGCATTGCGGCGGCTGGCTCTGTCATTACAGAGGGCGATGATATTCTCGGCACCAGCTTTATCCGCAGCCTGGGAACCGTGAATGGATGCGGCGTCAACGTTGGGATCGTTTCCCAGGGATTGTTCAGTCCCGGCCAATCCGCCACGGCTTCCCAGCAGGGTTCGAATGCCGACCCGCGCATCATCACAGGGAACCTTCCTCCTTATAATCCGAATCTGCCTGACGCCAGCTCGCAGCAGGGGCCCGTTGATTGCCTTTATCCTCAATCGCCGGGCGAACTTGTCCCGGACGCCATTGATTTCTCCGAAGTGCCTTCTCCGCTGGCCCGTTTCCTGGGTGCTGTGGAGGTCTTTCCGCAGTCCTTCACGATTCACGACGTCGGCGAAATCGACGAACTGGATCGGAATCGGCTTCCCGAGGGCGCGGCCATGTCAGAGATCGTTTACGATCTCGCGCCGGGATCGCGGTTTTTCTATTCGGGTGTGAACACCGATGTGGAATTATCCCAGCGGCGCCAGTTTCTCGTGAACAAGGGCGTGGATGTCATTGTCGACGATATGGTGTTCTACGGGTCTGGCCGTCTTGACGGGACCAGCACGATTTCCCGCGAAGCACAGAAGATCGTCCTCGAAGAGGACATCTCCTATGTGACGGCTACTGGCAACTATACGCAGCCGCCCAGCGACGCGGGGCTTTCCAGTGCATTCGCAACGGCGCGGCGCTTTCCGCTTTTCGTGAACGGGATGTTCTCGCCCGCGCCGGGCTTTAACGATTCCAAATTCCACAACTTCTCCGCTGGCCGGAATCCCCAGATCATCGACCGGGAACTGACAATTTCCCCGGTTAACGGAGCGATCGATGTGATCCTGATCTGGGATGATATCTGGGACGACCAGAATCCCCGGGCCACGGACGACCTGGATCTCTTCCTGTTCGATTTTCTCGGCGTCGAGGGCAGTAACATCATCGCCTCTTCGCAAAACATCCAGAACGGCACCGGACTTCCCTTCGAGCGCATCGCCCAGAGGATCCCCGGTGGCCGCCATGTCCTTTCCATCAGCCGAAAGGACATCAGCAACAGCGCTCCGGCGCTGTTCTCGCTGATTATTCTCCAGGGCACCGTGCAGGCGAATGACACCGTTTACCTGACCCACGGCCTGGCGGGGAATAACGGTGATGCCTTGCCTCCGGTGATCACGGTCGGGTCAGTGGATGCCAAGATCGGTATCGAGCAGATTGATTCCACCACGGTTCCCGGCAGAACGCCCGGTCCGGGGCGCGCCTTCGACAACAGCTATCTCAAGTGGTTCACAACCCAGAAGACCCCCTCCGTGGTCAGCTATTCGAATGTTCGCACACAGTCGATTCCCCAGTTCAACGGATCATCCGCCGCCGCCGCTCACATTGGCGGCCTCATGTCGCTGCTGCGCCATAAGTTCCCCTCTATCCAGGCGTACGAATATTACGACATGCTGCGTCAGACGGAAGTCCCCGGTTTCCAGGACTTCCCCAACGCATCGGAACTCCTTGAAAGCGAAATGGCTCTCTTCGGCAACTCGCCGCGTTATCTGCGCGTCAATGGCTTCGACGTTTTCGCCAACCTGCGCGACATGATGGCCTCGCCGGCGGCCCGCGCCCGCTCGACCATGCTGCCCACCTTCAGCGATACGGTCGGCTGGCAACAGAGCCCCCGCATCGAACCCTACAACGAACCCAGCTTCTACCAGGGCCAGCAGGGGCTGGAGATTTCTCCCGGTGGCCAGGGCAATGTGTTCGGATTCTGGCAGACGCCTCTCCTGACGCTTCCCACCGAGGATGGTCCGTCGACGGAACTCCGCACGGACCAGATTTACGAATTGACCGCGCGCGTCGGCACGGACGAATCCGACCCCCGCCTCGTCCCGGATTTCCGCCTTCGGCTGACTTCCAACATGGGTGATGAAACCAGCCTCATGGTTGTCGCGGGACGCAACGCGGACAATGCTCCGACCAGCGTGGGCGGCAAGGAATACAAGCTCTACTTCCGTCCCAGCGACGCGGACGTGGCGGAACAGGGCGTGCGCTTTGCGCTGGATCTGCTTCACTTCAACGAGCACGATAATCCCGACGCGACGCTTTACCTCCAGGACGTCAGCTTCCGCGAGTTGCCGCTTCCCTGATCCGCGCGCGCCGCGGGTTCGCTAGAGAAAGGTTCTCATGGCGGCGCCCCGAATCGGGCGCCGCTTCTTTGTCCCATGTCTTCACACCGAAGGACACTCGCAATCCAGGATGCCCGGCAGCTCGGAGAGCCCCTGCCGCGAGCCCTGGAAGAAGCTCTGGAGCGCGCTTCCATTGGCCGCGAGCTGCACTGGTCCGGGCCAGTGGAACTCTGCCAGGCGGAGCCCCGTATCGCCGTGATCGGGACACGGAAACCAGGCCCTCAATCACTGGCGGCGATCGAGGCCCTGGCGTCTCAATTGGCGGCGGGCGGGGGAGTGATCGTCAGCGGAGCGGCGCAGGGGACAGATATGCAGGCCCATCGGGCGTCGCTGGACCAGGGAAAGCCAACCATTGCCTGCTTGCCCCGCGGCTTGGGCGATATTCGCTGGCCAAGCTGGCGGCGCGAATTCGCGGAGATGGAGAATTCCGATTTGCTCCTCTTGCTCTCTCCCTTTGGCCAGCGCCAGGCCCTCAATCGGCAGACGCCCATCCTGCGCAACCGGCTGATTGCGGCGCTGGCTGGTGCGGTGGTCGTGGGCGAAGCAGGACTCAACAGCGGGACGCACTGGTGTGTGCGGGCCGCCCGCGACTTTCGCATTCCGCTTTTCTTTTTGTCCCCGGGCGAGGGCGATGTGTCCCTTGAGTCCGCGCTTCGCGGCATGGAACAAAAAGGGGCGCGCCGATTCTCTTTCGACGAATCGTGTTCGCCAGAGCTTGCCCGGGAGATCCTTGCCGCGGCCCGCCGGTATCATGAGAACCTTCGACGGGAGGACCGCGCCCAGCTCCGCCTCTTCGCCGAGGACAAGGATGAACGGAACAGCGGATGAGCCGCCCAACTTCGGAGCCGGAAGTCGTCGCCGTCGCACTGAACCGGCCTCTTTCAAAAGCGTATAGCTATTCCGTGCCTGAGAATCTTCGCGGCGAGGTCCCCGTTGGGGCGCTCGTCGAGGTGCCTCTTCGCGGGCAAAAGGATATCGGATGTGTCGTGGCGCACGATCCCTCCGATGCGCCCCGCCGGCTCAAAGCGATTCGCCGGCGCGCCTCTCCCGGCTACAGCATTTCGAAGGAATTGATCGAGCTGGGCCGTTGGATGGCCGAGTATTATTTTTGTGGCTGGGGCGAGGCGCTCGCCACGCTTTCCATGATCGGCTTTGGCGATCTCGAGCTGAAAAGCAAATCCGTATATCGCCTGGCGCCTGATTGGAAAGAGCGCCACCTGACGAAACGCCAGCGCGAGGTGGCCGGTGAAATTTCACAGCGGGAAGGGCTGGGACCGTTGCCGTTGACTGAGTTGGCTCGGGCTGTGAAAAGCTCGCCCGGTCTGATCCATAAACTGGCCGACACGGGTGCATTGATTGCGGAAGAGCAATCGCTGCCGCCGCCTGAGCCGCTGGCGCCACGAGATCAGCATGTGGATTTCCTGCCCGAGCAGAAAGAAGCCTTCGACGCTATCGAGGCGGTTCGCGGCGCGGGCGAATTCGGCGTGTTCCTCCTCCACGGTGTGACGGGAAGCGGCAAGACGGAGGTCTATCTCCGGCTGATCGAGCGCGTGTTTGCGCAGGGGAAAAGCGCGCTCTGCCTTGTGCCGGAGATTTCTCTCACGCCGCAGACGGTGGATCGTTTCGCCCGGCGGTTCCAGGAGGAGGTTGGTGTCTTTCATTCCCAGATGACCCGGCGGGAAAAGCGTGTTCTCCATGAAAAGATCCAGCGCGGCATGATCCGCCTGGTGATCGGTGCACGCTCGGCCACTTTTGCGCCGCTTCCCAAGCTGGGTATTATCATTATAGACGAAGAGCACGAGACGAGCTATAAGCAATCGGAAACGCCGCGTTATCATGCGCGCGACACGGCGATTGTCCGGGCAAGCCGCCTCAAGATTCCCGTTTTGCTCGGCAGCGCCACGCCGAGCCTTGAATCCTATGAGAACGCTTTGAGGGGGAAATATACACTCCTCAAGCTGCGCTCGCGCCCGGCCGGGCTTCAAATGCCCGATGTGCGTATTATCCCCATGGGACGCAAGGCGGTCGAAAACCCAACGGGCATCAGCCTCCTTTCCGAGGAATTGAAGTCCGGTATTGAAAACCGTCTCGACAAGGGCGAGCAGGTCCTCATTTTTCTCAACCGCCGGGGTTTCTCGAATTTCCTGATGTGCCCATCGTGCAAATGGGTGGCGCGCTGCGACGACGACGATATCGTCATGACGATTCATCAGAAAAAGCACGGGCGGAAAAAGGAAGAAGAGCTTCCGGAGCTGGAACTTTTCCCGAAGCCGCTCGAATCCGCCGAGGCGTATATCAAGTGCCACTTCTGCGGCCGGACATCCGACTATCCAGAGAAATGCCCCAACTGCGGTGAAGAGGGCCTGGCGGCCGTGGGAACGGGAACCCAGCGCATCGAGGAGGCGCTTCGCCGCACTTTTCCTGACCGGAGGATTCTGCGCCTGGACCAGGATTCCGTCGGCGGGAGGCGCGGGTTCCTCAAGGCCTGGCAGGACATGGTCTCCGGCGATGCCGAGATCATTCTCGGAACCCAAATGATCGCCAAGGGGCTTCATCTCGAGCGCGTGACGCTGGTGGGTGTGATCCTGGCGGAAGTCGGCCTTTTCGTGCCCGATTTCCGCTCGGAAGAGAGGACCTTTTCGCTCCTCATGCAGGTTGCCGGGCGATCGGGGCGTAAAGATATGGGCGAAGTGGTTCTGCAAACCTACATGGCCCATCACGCGGCGATTCAAATGGCTTCGCGCCACGATTACGAGGCGTTTTTCGAAGTCGAGATGGAGCGGCGGCGGAAGATGCGCTTTCCTCCGGTGGAGAGACTGATTGCCCTGACCCTGAGCGATGGCGACCTTGGACGGGCCCTCGGCTCCGCGCGAAGCCTCGGGGGGATTTTGAGGCGTCTTCGCCACCGCGAAAACCTCGGCAGCGTCCACGTGATCGGGCCCACCGCTGCGCCGATCGAACGGCTGGCCGGGCGATTTCGCCAGCGCCTGCTTCTTCGGGCGGCCAACGCCTATCACAATGCCGGCCTTTTGCGCGCAGCGCTCAATGATCGGCAGTGGAATCCCTCGTCGACCACGCGCCTCACCATCGATGTCGACCCATTGGATTTACTCTGAATGACGAACCAACCGCGTTCCATCCTGATTGTCCGGCTCTCCGCCATTGGCGATGTGATCCATGCGCTGCCTCTGCTGGAAGTGCTGAGGGCGAACTTTCCCGAGGCACGGATTGGCTGGCTTGTCGAGGAGTTGAGCGCGCAGTTGCTTCGCGGCCATCCGGACCTCGACGAACTTTACGTGATTCCAAAGAAGCGATGGCGCGGCCAGTATCACAAGAAATACTGGAGCGAAATCCGGCCCTTTTTCCGAGAGATTCGCGAAGCCGGGTGGGACGCGGCCGTCGATGTCCAGGGCATTTTCAAGTCGGGCCTCGCGGCCTGGCGTTCCGGCGCAGGTATTCGGGCTGGCTTTGCGGGGGAGAATTCGCGGGAGGCCAATGGGCTCTTCATCAACCGGCGCACCCGGCCGGCTGCATCGGATATTCATGTTGTCCAGCAAAACGTGCGCGTGCTGGAGGGGCTCGGCATCGATGTTCCGGACACGCCGCCGGCGGGCCTGCTCCCCGTGAGCGAGCAGGAACAAGCGTCTATACGCAAGCAGCTTGGCGATCTGGGCTGGAATCAGGAACCTCTCCTGGGGCTCAACGCCGGGGCCGGATTCCCCAGCAAGCAATGGGCGCCGGAGCGCTACGCGGAACTGGCCCGCCGCATTTCGGAAGATTATCACCTTCGTCCATTGGTGCTATGGGGGCCGAAGGAAGAAGAGCTGCGAGACGTGATGGCGCGGGATCTGAAGGATCTCGGCGCCATTGTCGCGCCAGACACAAACCTTCGCGAGCTGGCCGCTTTAATCGGCCAGTGCCGTTTGCTGATAAGCGGCGACACCGGGCCCGCTCAAATGGCCGGGCCACTTGGCGTTCCGGTCCTGACGATCTTTGGCGCCACCGACGCCCGGAGGAACAGTCCCTGGGATGGTGGCCGGGGAACGAGTTTTACCGTCCAGCGAGAGGATCTCTGGTGCGTCCCGTGCAAGAAACGACGCTGCCCCCTGGAGGGCGAACAGTTCATGGCCTGCCTCCGCGGGCTGCATCCCGACTTTGTCTATAACGAGGCACGCGAATGGCTCGACGCCTTGTCCTCCTAAGTTATCTACTCCCAGCAGTCTACGCACTTTTCCTGCTGCACGGATGCGCCGGCGGACCGCGCCGGAACCTTGCCGGTGTGAATGATATTCAGGCTGGTTTTGACCGGGGCACGTTTGCCCGCCTCGATGGGTTGCTTTGGCAGCAGGAGCGTTCGGGAGAGATTCTCCAAGGCGTCCTCGTAGTCAAGAGGTGGGGACGCACCGTCTATACGAACTATTTCAGCTCGCTGGGGAAAGAGAAAGGGGCGGGCCCCGCTGGGCCAGAGATGCTCTTCGACACGGCATCCCTCGCCAAGCCGCTCGCGGGGGTACCCGCGGCCGTGTTGCTTTCCCGCAGTCATCCCGATGAACAGTGGATCCTGGAAGTCCTGGATCACTCGCCTTCTCTTGATGACGAAGTCTGGTATTCCAGGCTGTTAAAGAACGATGCCTGGAATGATGCCTGGGAGGAGCTGTCGGGGCTGCCTTCGCAACCCTGCTACCGCTACAGCAATTCCACCTATGCGGTCCTCGGAAAACGCTTTGCCGCGGCATATCCCGAAGCGGAAAAAGCCCTGCGCCGGGAAGTGTGGGCCCCCATGGGCCTGGAAACCCTCGCCTTTGTCCCCGAGGAAAAAAAGACCACCGCCGCGACGGGATATACAGAAGCGGGAGACCTTCTGCGGGGCGAACCCTATGATCCCCTCGCGGGCTTCATGCTCTCCCAGCAGTCCGGGCTTCCCCTTCATAGCGGGCTTTTCGCGTCAGCCGGGGACATCGCCGAGTTTGGCAGCCGGCTTTGTAAGCCGAATCCCGACGGGCGTTTGCGGCGCATTGCCGAGCTACTTCTTGGGAAGCCGGAGAAGCTGTCAATTTGCGGTGAGAACGGCTCCGTGTATATATCGCCTGGAGGCATGCTCTCGCCGGTCGATCCGCCTTTTGCCGCGCCGGGATCCGAGCCGGGGCGTTATTTCTACCAGACGGGATACACGGGGTGCCTGCTCTGGATCGACAGAGAAAGCTGGACAAGCGTGGCGCTTCTGACAAATGCTTCCGTGTCCGGTTCCCGGCAAGCCTGGGACGAGTTTTCGAAGGAAGTGATCCAACTGATCGTTCGAGGAATGGCGCGCTGATGCCAGGAAAGAAAATGACCCATCTCAACGAGCGAGGCGATGTCCGCATGGTGGACGTCGGCGAGAAAGAAACCACGGTGCGCGAGGCCGTCGCCGAGGGAGACCTGCGCATGACCCCCGCCACGCGCCGCCTTCTTTTCAGTGGCGAGGGAAAGAAAGGCGACGCCCTTGCCGCCGCGCGAATCGCGGGCATCCAGGCGGCCAAGCGCACTTCGGAGCTGATTCCCCTCTGTCATCCCATCGCGACGTCTGGTGTGGATATAGACATTCAGGAAATCAAGAGCCCCAGCTCAGCCCGCGTGCGGGCCGCCGTGCGTGTGAACGAACGCACCGGTGCCGAGATGGAAGCGATGACCGCTGTTTCCATCGCCTTGCTCACGCTGTACGACATGCTCAAGAGCGCCCAGAAGGACATGCGCCTGGAGGGTGTGCGGCTTCGGCGCAAAACCGGGGGAAAGTCCGGCGACCTGGAATTACCGTGATTGCTGTTCGGCATTGGGCAGGGTGATCGTAAAGCATGCGCCGCCGAGGTCCTTGCTGCGTCCCACCGTAATCCCGCCTCCCAGGTCCTCGACAATCGTCTTTGATATATACAGACCAAGGCCGCTGCCGCCTGTCTCTGTTCGAGAGGTGACAAACGGCGAGAAGATTTCCTCTTGCTCGCCGGCGAGGATGCCGGGGCCATCGTCCTCGACCGTCACATTGACTTTTCCCTCTTCCTGCATCCCTCTGATCCGAAGGCGTCCCGTGCCGCCCAGGGCTTGAAAGGCATTGAGAACCAGGTTGCTGAAGAGCTGAACCATGCGGTGGGGCATCGCCTGGATCAAGTAGTCCTTCTCCGGATCAAAATCGATTTCCGCTTCCACATTTCCCTGTTCGTATTGAACAAGGCGAAGGGAACGCTCCGCCAGTTCGTGGAGATCGCACCATTCATTTTCCTGGGCCGATGCCTTGACGAAGGATTCCATGCCCAGATCGCGAAGGATCTGGAGGAACAACTCGGTCTGGGCTTGGACATCGCGGAGAACGCGCTGGGAATCCTCTTCCGCCCCGTCGAGGGCATCGCTCACTTCGTGTTTAATATTCAGGACGGGTTTCTTGATATCGTGAAGGATATTCGCCGAAAGCTGTCCCGCGAGCGCGAGACGTTCGAGTTGGATCACCTGGGCTTTGCGCGCCTGCAGCTCGGATTGAAGCTGGCCCACCTGAGCTTCCTTGCCCCGCTGGCGGAGGATCAAAACGGCAAACCCCGCCACCAGAAGCGCCGCCAGCAGGCCCATGGCGGCGTTCACCGCGCGCAAGGTCGCATTGTTAATATCCATGTAAAGGTAGCCCGATGGCCCTTCACCCACCGGCAGCTTCAGCCACCGGGCCTCTTCGCGCCACTGGGGATCGACGAGGTCCAGGTAAAAGGGAACAACGGCGACCTCGGTTCCATCCCTTAAACGCTTCGTTACGTAGAGACGCATGACCAGGTCGTTCTGCGATGCCATGGCAAGGGTTTCGACTTCTTCAAAGACGATCGACCGCGATTCCGCCCGGCCAAGAACCCCGGTGGCTTCGAAGCGGCGGACCGTCCCATCGAGCACGGCGTCCTGGCCCTCGGCGAGCCGCGCGCGCAGCCAGAACAACGTGCCGAGGGCCGCCACGAGCATGCCCATGGCAAGGAGTAGCGGCCAGAGTGAGACCCGTTCTTTTCGGCCCATCATCTGGCCACGACTCCTACAGTCTCCTGGAATTCTTTCTGCAGCTCGATGAGAGAACCATACTCCTGGTCCGTGGCGAGGGTGTATTGAATCTCGCCGAGACCCCCTTCGAGAGAAAAGTCGCGTATAGACGAGCGGATTTCACGCCCAAGGGCGGAAACGCGCGGAGACAGTCCCGGCCGGAATATGACGGGGTCCGTGGTAATTCGATCCGTGCGCAGAATAACACGGATAAGCTCGTCCTTGCGTTCTTCCAGCCCCGCCCGCCGGAGGACGCGCTGGAGGGCGGATTCCTCGCAGGCGCCGATGTCGGCCAGGCCGGAAAGCACGCCCTTCGCCACTTCTTCCGAACTGTCGAACCAGAGATATCCGCCTTCCGACGCGAATACATCATAGTCTGTGGCAAGGCGGAGCACGGGCGCCTGAAATCCGGCGACGCTTTGGGTGCTGACGACAGCCAGGCGTTCATCGGAGAGGAAGGCTCCCACGTTCTCTTTGGTGATCTCCCCGGCGTCGTAAAGCGGGCTGCGCGGAGTGACAAAGACAACCCCCTGGCGCCAGACACGGCCGGTGGGGGAGAAGAAGTCTTCCGGGCGGCGGGATTTCAGCACGGCCATGTAACCGGCCTGCTGCTGGGCATAGAGATTAGCAGGGGCGAAAGCGACATCGAACTCGCGGGCGTTCAGGCGGCGCACCATATCGGCCGGTCCGTCACAGGGAAAGAGGCCGATGCCGTCATATTCCCCGGCCTCCAACTCCCTCTGGACGGCCTCGTCCTCTTCAAGATAGCCGCGCAGGCGCTCGAGCCCTTCGATGGGGGGATGACCGGAAACCTCGCGGCGCAGATAGCCGACGCGAAACAGATCGCGCGATGCATCCGCCGCGTTTCCCGCGGAGGGACCCACTTCCGCTGTCTCCCCTTCCTGCGCCGGGGAGAAAGACGTGGCGAGTAGCAAAATGGTGCCGATCAGAATCGAGAAAAGGCGCAAGGACCGGACTCCGGTGATCGAGTGAAGCGCTGAGATTCAGCCCCGCCACCTTCCTAATCGAGCCATCCCTCTCGGCGCGAGGAGAAAACCAGCCGCCGGACGGCTTGACGTCGCTCTCCTTCATCCGTCCAATCTCAGGCAACCCGTCTTCCGCGGAGAATTCTTCTTGGCGCTTTCCACAAATCCGCAATACCGACTGATTGCCGCCCCGTCGAATGAACCCGAGGCGCCGAGAACCGAGCTTACGCCCTTTGCGCAAGTCCTGCGGATCGCTGCCTATATCCCCATCGTGGCGCTCTTTTGTTTTCTGATCGCGGGCGGCACCATGGAAAGCCGCCTGACCTATCTTCTGGCCTTCCTGGTTTCTTTCCTCAATCCCATCTGGGGGATGTATGCGCTGGCCTTGCTTGGGCCGCTTTACCTGCTGGACCCGGGAAAGACACACCTCCTTGCGGGCCTGGAGGTTTTTGTTCTCGGCATGGCCGCTGGTGAATTACGCCTCCTCGGGCGGGGAATTGTCGGCCTGGATGCGGCTGGGAGGCCTTGCGCCGATTATTCACTGACGCGCGACGAGCGTCCCGTCTCTTGGGGCCATTGGCCGCATTTTCTGATGGGCTTGATCCTTCTCCTGAGTGCCTCGTCCCTTGTGGGGCTGCAGCTTGTTTTCTTCCAGGAACGTCCCTTCGAGCCGACCGGGAGCCGGTGGCTGAACATCGCGCTCCAGACATTTTACGGCACGGGGACAAGTCCCGAATGGGTGATCAAATCGTTCTGGAACTGGGGGTCCGGGATCCTGCTGGCGGTGATTGTCGCCCGGCGGGCCAATCCGCTGGTGATGGCGCGGTGGCTTAAACTCGCGGGGCTCAGTCTTTTCGTGGCCTGCTGTTTTTCACTGCTGGACTGGCTTGGCTGGCTTTCCCTGACGGATATACGCCGCGCGAACACGGATCCGCTGCATGCGGGCCGGCTCCAGGGCACGGCGGGCCATGCGGGATGGTATGGCCAGTGGGTCGTGCTGATGTGGCCCGGGCTGCTGCTCTGGTGGTCGCGGGGCCGGAACAAACGCAACCTGGTGCTGGCGGCGGCGCTGTCGGTGGTCGGGCTTTGCCTGGTTCTGACGGCGGCCCGGGCGGCCTGGCTTGGAGCGGGTGCCGCTCTCCTGGCCGGCATGGCTTATCTCGTCTATACGTACCCGGAAACACGGCGGTACATCCCCTGGGCGATCGGCGGTGCCATCCTCATTGCGATTATCGGGATTGTGGCCGGTGGAGACACGCTGGCCAACCGGTTGATCCATCTTTTCCGTGCCCAGGATCGGGCCAACTACTACTTCAGCGGCCTCTATTTCCTTCGTGACCACCCATTTGGCCTCGGACTCGGAACACATTTTCTCTTCTACGAATGGACGTTTACGCCATTCTATCGCTGGTTCCAGCCCGATCACGTCACGGCGCATTCGCTTTGGCTTCACACATTGATCGAGAATGGGCCATTTCTTCCCGCCCTGCTCCTGGGCGGCATTTACGGTGTGGCGCGCGAAGTGCGGAAATCCTGGCATCGTTTCGACGCCCACACGCGGACACTCATGATCGCAACGTGCCTGGGCCTGCTCGGCCTCGTGGCGGTCAGCTTTGCCCAGTATATCGTCTATATCCGAATCGTCGAACTGAGCGCCTGGATTGGTTTCGGCGGGATTGTTGGCCTTTGCCGGAAGAAACGCTGCCGGGTGGAAGAGGAAGTGCACAGCTGGGGCGGCCAGCGGCTCCTCATGGCCTGCGGCCTGGCCGCGGCTCTCATGGCCAGTGTCAATGCCAGCCGTGTCTATACGGATCAAATGCCCCGGCACTATGATATGCAGCAGGATGCGACACTTTCCTTCTGGACCGGCGCGGAGTGGTCGACGCCGGTCAACCGGGAAGTTGATCGCATTAACTTTTCGCTTCACCGCAAGGCGCTTCCAGCAGAAGGCACCATTCATTGGCCCGACGGAACGGAGCAGGATTTCCGCCTCGGACCGGAAGAGACGCGCACTTTCGAGTTTACACGAGAGGCCGCCGAAAATGACTGGAAGCGCCGCCAGCCAATTCTTCGTATAGACGTGGCCCCGCTTTTCACCCCCGCGGAGTATTTGGAAGGGAATGAGGATCGGCGGCAGCTCGGCGTCTATGTCAGTGGGTTGCGCCTGGAATCAGAACGGCTCCGCGAATTTGAAAAGGAAAGGGCCGACTAGAGGCCTGTTCAGCCCTTTTTCCACCCGGAAGCGTCCCGGTTTTCTTCATACCATTTTTTTTGCCGCGAAAGCCCGTAAGGTTTCAGGTCCACCGGGATGCTCTCTTCCACGATCAGGGCGTCCTCGGTGGGCTGGATGCGGAGGGCGCGAAAATCGACTCCCGCTTCTTTTGCCCGGCGGGCAGCCGCCGCAAAGGCGGGGTCGTGGAGGTCGGACGGGCGCAGAGCCTTCGTATCGCCGCGCTGGGCCGTGAAGATCACTGTGGCGCGATGTCCGGCCTTGGCCAGTTCAATCAATTCCTCGATGTGCTTGGTTGCCCGGGCGCTGACAGAATCGGGAAAATAGCCCCGGCCGTCGGGATAGACGAGGTGGCAATTCTTGACCTCGATAAAGTGTTCACGCGTGCCTTCCCTCAGCCAGAAGTCCACGCGGCTTTTGGGTCCCATGCGGAACTCCGGCCGCAAATCCGTCCATTTCGCGAGACCGCGAAGCAGGCGCTTCTCCAAAAGTTGTCCCACGATTTTGTTGGGCACCGAGGTATTCGCGCCGATCATCACACCGTCGATTTCTACGAGTTCCCATGTATAGCGAAGCCGGCGCTTGGGATTGTTCGCCGGGGATGCCCAGACGCGGGCGCCGGGCTGAACCAGCCCTTCCATGCGCCCCGTGTTTACGCAATGGGCGATGATTTTCTCTCCGGAATTAAGTTCAATATCGGCCAAAAAACGATTGTAGCGCCGGAGCAGCCGGCCGCGAAGAAGAGTTTCCGGGAATGGAAATTCAAGAAGAGGTTTGGCGGGCAAAAGCGCTCTCCCATCAAGCCAGTCAGAAGGCTATCAAGTAAATTTGCTGGAAACCGGGAAATCCCACTTGAACCCCCGAGCGGTCTTCCTATTTGCTTGCTTTTGCGTTGCCAATGAAAAGAGCGCCCCGTTTGGAAAGGATGGATGGATTTCCATGAAAATCTCGAAACGCGCCGCGGTCATTAAGCCGTCGATGACCCTTGCACTCACCGCGAAAGCCAAGGCGATGAAGGCGGAGGGAATCGATGTTGTCGGCTTTGGAGCCGGCGAACCGGATTTCGATACGCCGGACTTCATCAAGGAAGTGGCTATCGAGGACCTGAACAACGGTGTCACGAAATATACGGCGGCGCGGGGCGGCCCGGATTTGCTCAAAGCCGTTTGCGAGACGCTGGATCGCGACTACGGACTGGCATACGAGCCCTCCCAGATCGTTGTGTCCTGCGGCGGCAAGCACTCGCTTTTCAACATCACCTTCGCGCTCGTGGACGACGGGGACGAGGTGATCATTCCATCGCCCTACTGGCTCACGTATCCCGAGCAGGTGAATGCATGCGGGGGAAAACCCGTTATCCTGGATTGTCCCCCGACCCAGGGCTTTAAAATGACGCCGGACCAGCTCGAGGCCAGCATCACCCCCAAGACGGTTGCCGTGGTGCTCAACTCGCCGAGCAATCCCACTGGCGCTGTCTATACAAAAGACGAATTGACCGCCCTCGGCGGCGTTTTGAAAAAGCACCCCAATGTCGCCATCATCAGCGATGATCTTTATCAAAAACTGGTCTACGAGCCGGCGGAGTTTCATTCCCTGCCTGCCTTGATACCCGAGCTTCGCGACCGCACGATCATCGTCAATGGCCTTTCCAAGGCTTACTCGATGACCGGCTGGCGGCTCGGATGGGCGGCAGGGCCCAAAGAAATCATGACGGCCGTGGCAAATCTTCAGGGCCAGAGCACGTCGAACGTCACGAGTTTCAGCCAGCGCGCCGCAGCCACCGCGCTCCGCAGCGACCATTCCTTCCTCAAGCCCATGAAGGAAGCTTTCGTGCGCCGCCGTAAAATGCTTGTGGATGGCCTGAATGCTCTCGACGGGTTTGCCTGCGCGGAACCGGGCGGCGCGTTCTATGTCTTTCCCGATATTTCCGCGCTTTACGGGCGCACCATGAAAGGCCATGAAATCAAGGATTCCATGACCTTTGCCGAGGCGCTCTTGAAGGAAGCGAATGTCTCCGTGGTCCCCGGAGTCGCCTTTGGCGAAGATCGTTGCGTGCGGCTATCTTACGCCACTTCTGAGGATCTTATTGAAAAGGGACTGAAGCGAATTGGAGAGTTTCTTGCGGCTTCGTGACCGCGGTCGCCGGGCTGGATGAAGTTTTCCAGCCTTTTTTAGACCACGCGAAAAGAATTAGTGTTGACGGCACCAGCAAATTGGCCCCTCAATAGAATTTGAGAATACGAAGAGAAATTCTCTCAACCCCACAAAGAAGGAGCGACACCCCCCGAACTTCGATTTTCCTCCCTCCCCTCCTCCAAAGATCGGGCCCCTGGGTCTCCCGGGGGCCCGGTCTTGTTTTTATCGCCCCACCCAAAAAACGTTTTTCCTTTCCGCAGCTTCCGCACATTCGTAAATTGCCCAGCGGCCTGGACGTTTCTCGTGGGTGGCAATTCTCGCTTGTCGAAATTGTCCGAATGCCACATATTTTCTCCCAGTTCCATCCCACGGAGGGGATCGACACACCAATATGATACGAAAACTATCCACTGGATTGCTCATTCTTGCCGGTCTGAGCGCCATGGCCTTTATCGGCTGGATTCTTTCCCAATGGAACCAGCTCGGTGATGAAATCGGTGTGGACCGGCTCGCAGTGCTCTTTCAAACCCGTATCCAGATTTCCCTGAGCATCTTTATTCTCGGACTTCTGGGCTATTTGCTCAGCTTTGACACGCGGATTCCGAGGCGCCCCTACCTGCTGATCTTCCCGGTGGCGTTTCTTTGCGGCGGGGCCGTTGGCCTGACACTGCGCGAAGCGGTCAGTGCATACGAACTCATCATGCAGGAACGGCCGGAGTTGGACTATATCGGGTGGATTCTCATGCTCGGTGGTGGCGCTCTGCCTGTGGCTCTGGTCTTCATTTTTGAAGCAGCCAACCGCTCCTTCTGGCCGAAGATGGCCCAGTTGTTCGATCGCCGCCAGGTCGCTCAGCTGGCGCTCTTCAGTAATTGGATGACGCTGCTTTTCCATCCCGGCCAGGCGCAAATGCTCAAATCGGTGGCACTCGCACGATTCCGCAAAGGAAACCGGACGGATGCCGTGGATGTGCTCCAGAATCTTCATGAGGCGGGCAAAGCGGACGCCGATGTGCTCGAGGCTCTTTGCAAGTACTCCAACGAACAGAAGGATTCCCGCGGATACCTCGTCTATCTTGCCGAGCTTTACGAAAAGGTTCCCGGCGAGCCGGAGATTCGCGAGGCGTTGCTGGACGAGCTGGTGGCCCAGGAACGCATGGGCGAGGCGCTGGCTCTCATGGAACGGGATGGCTACGCCGAAACGCCGGAAGGCCTCGAGCGATACGCCCGCGCGCTGCTGGCTCAGGGCCGTCTGGAGAAAGCCACGGAGGTCGCGGGCAAACTGGGCGAAATGGAAGGGATTCCCTTCCGCAGAAGCCAGACACTGCTGCGCGACGTTCTCTCGCGCCTGAGCGAATACGTGCCCGCGTTGAATCTGCTGGCGGCCCAGGCGGAACGGATGGCCCTGCGAGACCAGAGAATCCGCTGGCTGGAAAAGTCCCTCGATTCCGACCCGCGGCAGAAGGAAGTCCGTCGGCAACTGATCAAGATTTATCGCGAGCTCGGCCAGAGCGTGCGCCTGGAGGAACTGCTGAAGGACGAGGTCCGCGAGCGTCCCGAAGAGCCTCGCTTGCTTTTCGAATTTGCCGAAGTCCTCTATCATAACGAAAAAGAAGAGGAGGCGCTCAAGGAACTGGAGAAGCTAAACCAGCGCAAACACAAGCTGTCCGAGCCTTACCTCCTTCAGGCACGGATTCTCTTCGAATCCGATCGGTGGGACGAGGCAAGCAAATACGCCCAATGGGCGATGGACAAGGAGCCCGGCGAGGCGGAAGCAAAAAAGATTCGCCAACTCATGGCACAGATCGAACGGGCCGTGCTGAGCGCCGAGGTCGTGGCGCTCCTCGAGCAGGCGCGCGAGAACCCCGACGATCTTTCTCTGCAACTGGAGGCGCTCCGGCGGCTCCTCGAGCGCGGGCACGCGGAAAAGGTCGTTGCCCTGGTGGATGAATTGACCGAGCGCCACCCCGACGTCCGCAGCGAGGTCATCACCCAGCTCCAGGAATATGCCGAGCGGGAGGACTCCGCCTTTCCGATCCTCAATCTCCTCACGGATTTGCTGGCGAATACCGGCCGTTACGACGAGGCCCTGGACATCATCCGGACGATGGCAAGCCGCGCCCTCGATGAAGTCGCCACTGTCCGCGAAGGGACGCAGAAGATACTCCGCCACTCCCCCCATCATCTCCCCACACTCAAATATCTTGGCGATGTCTATAGCAAGCACGGCCGTTTCACCGAGATGATCCATCACTACTCGCTCTATCTCGCCAATGGAGGGGACGAAACGGTGGAGGTGGACCATGCCCTGGCCCGCGCGTATATTTCCCTTCGGGACTTTGAAAACGCCCAGCGGTTTGTGAGTCAGCTCCTCGAAATGAAAGCCGGCACGGAGAAGCTGATTAAGCAGATGTTGAACCTCGCCCTGGACACCGGCCATGCCGAGGAAGCCGCCGAATACATGAAACAACTCGAATTGATCGATGCCCGCGACCCGGAATTGAAAACGCTCCGGCCGAAGGTTCAGACCGCCCTCGGACAGCGGCGCTTCTCCTTCCTCAAGCGCGAACTGGAAGCGGGCAAAGGCGGTAGCGAACTCCTCGAACAACTGGGCGATATCGCCCGCGATCTTTCCAACTTCAGCGATGCCATCACCTATTACCAGCGAGCCTCGCGCGATCGTGAAGACGAATCGCTGGCGCGCCGCTGCACGGCCAAGCTCGCCTACTGTTACATGAAAAAGCGGCTGGACGACTTGTGCACGGAAACGCTTCGGAATATCAGCATCACCCTCGAAGACGATCCCGAGGACCTCACCATCATCATGGATATCCTCTATGAAATCGGCGAGATGATGCTCGAATACAAGCTCTATGACAAGGCCGAGCGCGTCTTTAAGCAGCTTTGCCGCATCGACGCCGGATACCGCGACGTGCTGCAGCGAATCGAGAGCCTCAGGCACTGATTCCAAGCCGTCCTTGCGCTTCTGCCTCCAGATTGCAAAGAGTTTCCCGAGAACGCGATTCCCGCGCTGAAGGAGACCCGCGCCCGCGCCTTCCATGGTGTCCCGAACCAACGAATCCCAAACCTCATTCTGGCGGAGCCGCTGGCTTTCCCTGATCCTCGTCGTGGTTGATACCGCGGCATTCGCCCTGTGCTGGCTTGGCGCCTACGAGGTTCGGCGGGCGCTTAATCCCCTCATGGGGCCGATTAACGCCCTGGACCCCTATCTGACCGTATTGCCGGTCATCGTTCTGGTCGGCGTGGCCAACTGCGCGGCTTTCGGCCTCTACATGCACCGCCGGCGCCTCTCCTCCCTCAACCAGCCACGCACCTTGATCCGCGCCGGGTATCACTGGCTCTTGTATATCGTTGTTGTGGCTTATTTTTTCAAGGAACTGGACCTCGGCCGGTCCATTATTCTTCTCTCGGCATTTCTCGGTTTTGCCTATCTTTTTGCTTCGCGAACGGTTTTCCGCGGCCTGAAATCCCGGGCGATCCGACGCGGCCGGGGCACGGTGCGCTGTCTCATCGTCGGCCAGGGAAAGCTCGCCCTGGAAGTCCGGCAATTCCTGCGCACGCATCCGGAGATCGGCTACACTCTTGCCGGCATTGTAACACATGGAGATTTTAAGCCCGAGCAGGCAGATTTCCCCGAGGGCGTGCGCATCCTTGGGGAAAGCCGGGAAATCAACGACATCATCCGGCGCGAGCGTGTTGAGGAGGTCTTTCTGGCGATTGCCCACCTCGAGCCGGGCGACCAGTTGCGCCTGCTCAACCTGGCGGAACGCCCCGGCATCAGCGTCCACGTGGTTTCCGATCTTTTCGATGTCATCTCGGAAAAGGAAAAGACCGAGGAAATCGGCGCTTTCCCGGTGGTCACGCTGCGCGACGGAAAACTGCCTCTCCACCAGGCGCTTATGAAGGGTTTGCTGGACTACACGGCGGCCCTTGCGGGGACCGTTCTCTGGCTGCTTTTCTTCCACTGGTGGATTGCGTTGCGAATCAAGCGGGACTCGCCCGGCCCGGTTTTTTTCAAGCAAAAACGAGTTGGCCGCGACGGCCGGGAGTTTGAAATGTTCAAATACCGCACCATGGTCGTGGATGCCCCGGCCTATGCCGTGGCTCCAACGGCCGAGGACGACCCGCGAGTCACCCGCTTTGGCCGCTGGCTTCGAAAGACCAGCCTGGACGAACTGCCCCAGCTTCTCAATGTCCTGCGGGGGGAAATGAGCTTTGTCGGCCCGCGGCCGGAAATGCCCTTTATCGTCGAGGGGTACGAGCCCTGGGAGCGGCGCCGCCTTGACGTGAAGCCCGGTATCACCGGACTCTGGCAAGTCATCGGGCGCAAGAACCTCCCGTTGCGCCTCAACATGCAATACGACCTTTACTATATCAAAAACCAGAGCTTCCTTCTCGACGTGGAGATTTTGCTCAAGACGATCCCAGCGGTCCTGAAAGGAAAGGGTGCTTTTTGAGAATCATCATCGCCGGAGCCGGAACGGTCGGAGAGAATATTTCGCATTACCTTTCGCGCGAAGGCCACGATGTCGTCGTCGTGGATAAGGTGCGGGCAAAGCTCGCCGGCGTGGAAGATGAACTCGATGTGCAGACGATCCAGGGGGATGCCTGCGACCCGGAGATGTTGAAGAAACTCGAGATCGATCGGGCTGCAGTCCTGCTCGCCGTGACCGAACGCGATGAAACCAACCTCGTGATCGCTTTCGCCGCCAAGCGCATGGGCTGCAAGCAGGTGGTGGCGCGGGTGAGATCGCGGTACTACTACGACACGGAGAACGCCCAATTCCGCAAGGGTCTTGGAATCGACGACCTTGTCTCCCCTGAGATTCTCACTGCCTACCAGCTCGCCCGCTTCGTCGCCTCGCCCATGGCGCTGGTGCAGGTTTCCATGGCGGAAGGCCGCGTCCTCCTGCGTACCGTGCGGATGTCTCCAGAAAGTGAGTTTGCGGGCCGTTTGCTCAAGGACGTCAAGATCCCGGAAGGGGCATTAATTGCCGGTCTGCGCCGGAAGAACGACGTCATGATTGCCCACGGCGACACAAGGCTGGAGCCGGAAGACCGAATTACGTTCATCGGATTGCCCGAGGCCTTGGATGCCTTGACGCCGCGGTTCAATCTGCGGAAAGCGGGCGAAGGCGTGACGACTGTCGCCATCGCGGGAGCGGGGGAGACGGGGCTTTTTCTGGCGCGCCACCTCGAGGAGCGCGGACACCGCGTGATCCTGCTGGAGCAGGACCGCGAGCGTGCCGAACGCGCGGGAGAAGTCCTCCGGCGAACCCGCGTTCTTCACGCCGATGCCACGGATGTCTATACACTGCAGGAAGAGCGGATTGGGAAACTCGATTATTTCATCGCGGCCATGGGCGACGACGAGGCCAATATCATGTCGTCGCTGCTTGCGCGCGAACTGGGCATCGAGAAAACCGCCTGCGTCATTGAACGGCCGGACTATGCCCGCATCGTCGAAAAGATCGGAATCGATGTGGCGATTTCGCCGCGCCTTGTCGTGGCAAACCGTGTCCTGGCGATGGTCAAGCGCGGCCGTATCCGCAGCGTGACGCTGCTGGAAGAAGGCGAACTGGAGATCAATGAATTCCAGGCGCTCAGCAAATCGCGCATCGTCGGGCATCCGCTGCGGGATATTGAAATGCCCAAGGGCGTGCTCATCGGCGCCGTGGTGCAGAGCGGCGGAGAGGTGCGCATTCCCCGTGGCGACGACATCATCAAGCCCGGTGCGATCGTTATCGGGATCGCCAAGACCGATTTCGCGGGAAAACTCGACGACTTGTTTGCCGCCCCCAGGGATGAAAAGGAATGAACAGGCTTCTCATCGCGAAGAACCTGGGCATTCTGCTCATGATCTTTTCGGGTACCATGCTTTTCATGGTGCCTTTTGCCCTGTGGTTCCAGGAGTGGGAACAGCTTTTTCAAATCGGCAAGAGTATTGCATTTTCTGCAATTTTCGGCTTTCTTCTCTACCTGACCGGCCGGCATGCCGGCGGAGATCTTTACCGCCGCGAGGCTCTCGCCATCGTAGGGCTGAGCTGGCTTGCCGTAGCGGCGTTGGGGGCGCTCCCCTTCTACCTCGGCGGAATGGTTTCCAGCTATACAGACGCGTATTTCGAAGCCATGTCGGGGGTAACAACCACCGGGGCGACGATACTGACCAGCATGGAGCCCCATCCGAAGTCGCTGCTCTTTTGGCGTTCTTTTCTGCAATTCCTCGGCGGG
>CAYFUR010000031.1:0-35322 GCA_964346275.1 uncultured Candidatus Sumerlaeota bacterium | reverse complement strand
AAGCGCGTCGTTTGCAACCCCGAACGCGTTTCGATCATGTTGTCGAGTTCTTCGAGGGTGAATCCTATGCGATAGACAACATCCTGGGTAATGATGTGGGCCGTTTCGGCGGTGAAGAGGTCGCTCTGGGTGAAGTCCTCGCCGGGGAGCATGGCATTCTGGACAACAACGGCGGATGCCGCGCCACAATGGCTCTTGAGCTGGGGAACCCAGTTGGCCGCCAGGGGTTCGTAGGCGGGTCCTCCGGTTTCGCGCAGAAGCTCCTTCCCCTCTTTGCTGTCGAGGGGAATGATGTCGGAAACCGCGTCCTGAGTTTTCTTCCGCCACTCGGCGAGGGCTTCCTCGGAGGCCTCGACGGGAATCTCCCCCGGCGTTTTGGCCGAGGAAACCGTGGGGGCCGTACCGGCAAGAAGGGCCAGGGCAAGGAGCTGTGGAACTCTCATTCGCGGGGTCACCTCTCGAAATGAAATTGTTCGATTTGACTACCAGGCATCTTCCAAGTGGAAAGAACAAGCACTTTTCCGGGGTAAAGAGGCCGCACCCAGAATCTCTCGGCGGGATGATGGAAGGCCATGCCCTCCGGTGCGAATTGCCATTTCCCTTTGCTTGACGGGGGAGGGGCGGCGCATCACGCTGAAGGCCTGGAACACGCTCCCCGGGAGGCATACGAAACCGCATGAGCCGAAAAAAGAAGGTCGATGGCGTTGAACTCCATCTCGCGCACCCCGATTCCATCGAGATGCAATGGATCGGCAACGACCGCGTTCGCGAGCAGCTCGAAGCGGCCTGGCTGGTCCTCCAGGACCAGGATCTGCCGTTGAATCCGCGGCTGATTGGCCGTCCGGGGGTGGGCAAGACGACGCTGGCCTATTCCGTGGCGCGGTCGCTCAAGCAGGACGTCTATATTCTTCAATGCACCATGGATACGCGGCCGGAGGATTTGATCGTGACGCCGGTGATCGCGGGGAAGAACGAGATCGCCTACCACGCCTCTCCCCTGGTGACGGCGATGCTGACCGGCGGGGTCTGCATCCTGGATGAAGGCAACCGCATGTCGGAGAAAAGCTGGGCGTCGCTGGCTCCGCTGCTGGACCGGCGGCGCTACGTGGAATCGGTGATCGCCGGGATCAAGATCGGCGCCCATCGGGATTTCCGCGTCTGCGTGACGATGAATGACGACGCGTCGACCTATGAGCTGCCGGAATATATCGGGACGCGCCTCCAGCCGCAGATCGAGGTGCTCTATCCCAACCGGGACGAAGAGAAGGCGATCCTCAAGTTCAACGTCCCCTTCGCCGAAGATGAGTTGACCGATTACGTCGCGGATTTCCTGCAGAAGGCCCACCAGGTGAACCTGCCGTTCACGAGCCGCGACGGGGTGAACATCCTGCGGTTTGCGCTCAAGCTGGGCCAGCTTCGCGGCGAAGAGCCCAAGGGGTTTCTTTCCGACTCGATCGAGGCGGTGCTGGGCAAGGAGGGGGCGGATTTCCTGGATACGGGGCTGCCTTCGGACCGCATGAAGGGGGCGCTGCGCGAATTGGAAGAATTCGAGGAGGAAGAGTTCTTCGACGACGACGATGGCGAAGACGATTTTGACGAGGAGGATCTGCGCTAGCCGGTGTCCGCTCCCCCGCGTCCCCCCGCTTGCCGGTTGCCTTTGGCGGGATTTCTTTCCTCTGCCAAACGAGTCTGGTTTTTGGCCGCCATGGCCACGGCGGCCTTGCTGTCTGGCTGCGGAGAAGAGGCGCCGCGGACGCCCGCGTCTCTCACGCCGGAAAAACAGGCGAAAGCTCTTGAACCCAAAAACGTTGAGCAGCGTGTGTCGGAGATTCTCGCCCGCACCCGGGAATTGACGCGGGCGGAGTCCGTTGAGACATCCCGGGGCCTGACGCTGGATGCGCTCGTTTCCACCCGGAAAACCGATTTTCAATTCGACGAGCCGGAGTTTGATCTTCCCGCGCGGAATCTTCCGCCGCCGCTGCCGGGCGAGGTGGTCCACGATACGGCAGTTCAGCCTCATGATGCGGTTGCACTGAACGACGGGGCGGTAGTGGTCGCCAAGGAAGACGCTGTGCTCCTGGTGAAAGGACAACGCTGGAGCACCCTGCTGGATGAAGGAGCGGATTATCTGCAACTGGATGCGGAGGGGAAGCGGCTGCTTGTTCAACATCGGAGCCGCATCTGGATTCTTTCAGGCGTCGATTTTCGAGACCAGAAACTCTATCAGGAGCATCCGCGCGGGCGCGCGTGGTGGGCGCTTAAAGGAAATAAGCTTCTCTTCGTCGAGGAACAGTTGAACCTGGATGCGACGCAAAAGCGGCGCATCCGGCTGAAGCTTTCTTCCTTCGATCCCGAGTCGGAAGAAGTGCGAGAGGCGGACTGGGCGCCGCGTTCACGCTATGCCGCGCTGGGCACGCTGCCTTCGGCGGGAAAGCTCTGGGGGCATTTGTCACAGGCTTATCAGATCGATCCGCTGCCTGCTCCCCTGCTGGAACTGGAGGACGGGACGCCCAAGGGCTTTTTGACCAGCACGGACCGGGCGGCGGATGTGCACCCCTCGGCGGACCAGCCAGGGAACCTGTTCTGGATTCGCACGTGGAAAAGGAACGGCAATACGGGGCGGGGTTATTTCCGCGATGCGCCGGAGACTCCGGGGAGTGGCAAGCCTTTCACGGCACGGCCGGCCTATACGGTCTCGGTTTCGCCGAGTGGCGAATTCATTGTCTATACAATCAGGAATGAGCAAGGGCGCTACGAAGTGCGGCGGATCGACCGGGCTGCTCTGGACATGTATGAATCCCGCCTGGCCGCGTTCCGGTCGGCGAATAAAGAGCTGCTTTCCAACGCGCTGGGGCTTTCCGATGATCTGCACAAGGCGCTGCGGAAGACCGCGCTCGGGGACGCGATCCGAGAGGAAGGCCTGGTGCGCAGCCTGGATGCGCCGCCCGATGTCGAGACGACGCGGGAAATGGCGGACGCGCTGCGGTCGTCCATGGCGAAACGCTTTGGCCTGGAGATGGAAGCGGGAATGCCGGAACTGGTGGCCGTGGATGCGCTAATGGAGCGGATCGGAGACTATCTGGACGAAACGCCCGGGCTGATTCTGGCGCTGGCCGGTGTTTTCAGCGAGGCTGTCGAAGAGTCGCCCGCATGGTATTTGGAAGACGCGTCGAAGAATCTGAACATGGATATCATGGAACCGACGACGGGAGACGATTTGAGCTATACAGCCGTTGCACCCTTTGGTATCGCCCGCGAACGCATCAGTGGGCGGCTGTCTCTGGCGGAAGAGGCTGCACGCATCAATGAGACGGCGGAGCGGCCGATTTACCTGGTGGAAAACTTTGGCGCGGCAACCCTGCAAGGCATTGAATTCGAGGAGTGGAAGAAAAGCGGACTGCCGGAAGATACGTTCTCGCTCCAGCAATTGAACGATTACCTGGACGCGGTCGAATCGAATAATGACGTTGTGAATTTGATCATCTATTCGACGGCGCGCCGGGAAAAGGCGGAACCATTACGCCTGAAGGCGGCACTGGCCCTGGCGCGAGAGAACCCCACATCCTCCACGGCGCTGAGGCTGCTGGGCGAGGCTCTTTCCGACCAGTATTACACGGAACCGGCGTGCGAGGTGTACGCGCTGGCGGTGTTGCTCGATCCGAGGGAGACCGGACTGAGGCTTTCATTTGCCGACTGCCTCCTTTCGCTGAACGATCTCGCGGGAGCGGAAGAGCAATACGACTTGATCCGGTTGCTGGACACGGCGGGAATCTACGAGGATATTTTGACTTCGCGCTACCGGTTGCTGAAGGATTTTCGAGCGGAGGAACTGTCGCCTTGATTCTTGGCATTGGAATGGACGTGGTGGAAATTGATCGCTTTGCCCTGGCGCTGCAACGACACGGCCAGCGGGCGCAGAGCCGTTTCTTTACGGCAGGGGAACGGGAATACTGCCTGATCTACCCGAACCCGGCGCCCTTTTTCTCTGCTCGTTTCGCGGCCAAGGAAGCCTTCGCGAAGGCCCTCGGCAGCGGAATCGCCCACGGGATTCAATGGACCGACGTGGAGGTGCTCCGGGCAGAAGACGGCCAGCCCGCCCTGGAATTGCACGGCCGCGCCCGGGAAATGTTCGAAGAAAAAGGCGGCAAGCAAATCTGGCTGACGATGACTCATTCACGGAATATCGCGGCAGCAACCGTCGTGATTGAAGGATAAGCGGAGTTTTTCCCATGCCGCGGCTCATCGGCAGACTTTTTACAGCAGGTTTTATTACCCTGGCCGTCCTCATCGGCGGCCCTGTGCGTCTATGCGCGCAGGACGAAAACGGAAGCGATCTCGACCGAGTCAAGGAAGTGGAGGACAACCTCTACCCTTCGTTTGTGGATACAAAGGGGGAAGACCCTTCGCCCACGCCCACGCCCGGGGCAGAGCCCGATAGGACCCAACAGGCAGAGCCTGGCCAGCGATCACCGGAGGCGCCCACCGCATCCCCCACACCCGTCCCGGAATTACTCGTCACCGACCTGGCTTCCACGCAAACCTGGACGCAGGTGCGCAACCGGCTGGAACCGGACCTGGAGGAACTCCGGTCCCTGATGATCAGCCGGGCGGAGAAGAAACCACTTTTTGAGCAATACGACCGGGTGATCCAGAATTTCGACCTGATCATACGGATGGCTCCCTACCAGGCGCCCCTTCAGGAGAAAGGCCTTCGGCTGTATCGAGGGCGTATCACGAAACAGGTGGATTACTTGTTGGAGGATTACCTGCAGGAGCGCTGGCGGCAGTTTGAAAACACGGACGAATTGTTGAGGGATGCCACCGAGGAGTTCCAATATCTTCTTTTCCAGTCGGATCTTGATCGCGGAGCGGCGGAACGGGGATTCTATGATCTGCCCGAGAATTGGACGCCCCCTTCGATTCCCGACGAGAGATTTTCCGAGGAAATCGCGGCCTGGAGCACGGACAAGATCGTCTCCGCGTATAGACGGCGGTGGGGCGACTTGCAGTATTCCGTGGAGGAGAAGAGAGATTTCAAGCGGCGGCGGCGGCAGGCCTTGGAAATGGGGATGCTGGCCCGCGAATTGGCAACACGGATTTATGACGTTCCGGTGGAATCGCGGACCGGATTTCAAAACGCGGCACTGCAGATGGACGTTCAGGCGCAGAACCTTGCCGATTACCTGCAAACGGAGAATCGGCCCTACGCCCTCCAGCAACTTCGCGCAATCGACAACACGCTCGAACGCACCGAAATATTCCTCTCCTTTTCTCAAACGAATGACTGATCGTTCAGAGGAAAGAGCAAAAAGGCTTGGCCCGCCACGGGGGATGCGGGTTGTCTCGCGCAACGACGCCAGGGAACTGGATCCATCACAAGGACGTCTCACCATGAAACTTTCTTCTCTGACCCGATTGATTGCTTCCGCGCTTTTGATCAACGTATTCTGCTCTGCCATGATCGCCGCGCAATCCACGAAACGGCCCGAAATCATTGCCCATCGCGGCTCTTCTTATACCGCACCGGAGAACACCATGGCCGCGGTGGATTTAGCGTGGAAACAAAACGCCGACGCGGTTGAGGTGGATGTTTTTCTGACCGCCGACGGCCAGGTCATTTGCCTCCACGACGGAACGACAAAGCGTACGACAGGTATAGAATGGAAGCCCTCGGATGTTTCCTACGAAAAGCTCGCCTCGCTCGATGCGGGAAGCTGGAAGGATCCGAACTACAAGGGCGAGCCGATTCCCTTGCTGAAAGACGTCATCGCGTCTATTCCGGAGGGAAAGACGCTTTTCGTGGAAGTGAAGATCGGACCCGAGATCGTCGGCCCGCTGAAATCCCTGATCGAATCAAGTGGGAAGAAAGAGCAGATCACAGTGATCTGCTTTTCCTTCGAGACGCTGGAGGCGGTCCACGAGGCGATGCCGGATATACCCACAAAATGGCTTCTGGGCGCGCCGAAAAATGAGGAAACGGGAGAGTGGCTGCCCGTCGAAACGGAGAAAGTGGAACTTGCCCGGCAAGTCGGATTCGACGGCCTGAATGTTTCCTATCATGGCGCGTCACCGGAATTGGTGAAAGCATCTCGTGAGGCGGGCATGGAGCTTTACGTCTGGACTGTCAATGATGTGGAGCGGGCCCGGGAACTCGCCGGGATGGGGATTGCGGGGATCACGACAGATCGCCCCGCGGCACTGTTGAAAGCCTTCGAGGATCAACCGGCGGAATGATTTAAAGCCTTTCCAGCGCTTCGCGAATAGGCATCTCGCCGGCGAGCATCTCAAAGGTCTTGCGGAAAAGGTTTTCCATTTCGAGGGCCTCGGCGAATGTGAGCGCGACGTCTGCGCGGCTGACTTCGCCATAGCGCCCCAGGGATTCCGCGGCGTCGATATGGTGGGAAGGAGCCTCATTATTCAAACGGCCGGGACGGATGATTGTATAGTCAAGGCGGGTTTCCATGAGATAGCGATCGGCCCGGCCCTTTGCCCGCAAATAAGGATGGAGCTTTTCCGGAGCGTTCTCGATCTCATCGGTCCGCATGGCGCTGAGCATCAGATAGCGGGAAACGCCATGCTCGAGGGCGGCATCCATCAGCTTCACGGCGCCGCCATAGTCCACAGTTTCTTTCTTCTCGGGGCCGCTGCCGGGGCCGCCGCCGGCGGCGAAGATCATTGCGTCGCAGCCCGGCACGGCGTGGCTGACTTCTTTCTCGAGATCGGCGATATACGGTTCCGCGCCAATCTCCTCAAGCCCCGGAGCCTGCTCCGGATTGCGAATCATGGCACGCACCTGATGGCCACGGTGGACCAGCAGTTCCACAAGCTGTTTTCCGGTTTTGCCGTTTGCACCAGCAATTAAAACTCTCACGGAAGAAGCCTTTCTGGATCGTTATGCCGCCATTTCCTGAATGCGAAATCTCCGTCAGATCACACTGTCCAACGTGACATGGGCGCTGTAGTAGATATGGTGAAGCACCACCGCGCCCGCTCCCAGTGAGCCATATTTCCCCTCGCCATTTGCCACGATGATGTCGGTGGTTTCCCAAATGGGCGGCAGCGTGTGGGCCGCGACGATTTCACGAAGGTCGTCGAGAAAGACGTCCGCGGCGCTGGCGACTCGGCCGCCCAGGATCACCGCCTCTGGATTGTAAAGATTCAGAACGGTGGCGATTCCCCGCCCCAGGGCCACCGTGAATTCGTGGAAAATCTGTTTCGCTTCGAGGTTCCCCTGGCGAACGAGTTCCGCAACCTCTTTGGCATCGGTTTTCTCCAGGCCCCGCTCTTCTGCCATGCGGGTGATACCGGCCCCCGAGGCGATGTTTTCCAGGCAGCCATATTGGCCCGTGGGGCATTGAATGCGGTTGTCGCCCATGGGGATATGGCCCAGCTCGCCCGCAAAGCCCATCGCGCCCTGGAGAGTGCGCCCCTCTTCAACGATTCCGAGGCCAAGCCCGGCACCAATCTTCAGAACGGCGAAACTATTATAGGTGCTTCCCTTGCCGAACCAAAGATATCCCATGGCCATCATGCGGGCATCGTTTTCCACCATAACTTCCACACCGTAGGCGTGAATCAGCTCGCGGCGGATATGTTCCGCGGCCTCCTGCATGGTGTAGGAAACGCGCAGGCCCTTCTTGGCGATGAGGCCAGGGACAGCCACGCCGATCCCACAAAGCGGCGGCGTAACATCGCTGGCGGACTCGAACATTTTCTCCGCAACAGTCATCGTCCAGTCCGCATACTTATCGGGACGTTTGCATTCGGGGGTTTTGAGTTCCATCTCGTGGATGACATGCCCCCCCAGATCCATGAGGAGGCCGGTGGTGCGGCGGCGGCCAATGTCGATGCCGAGAGCCGCCGCGGCTTTTCTATTCAGATGGACAGGAATCGGGCGGCGCCCCCGGGGAACCTCTACAGCATCGTTTTCATAAACCAGATCGTCGCCGAGAAGTTCTTCCACGAGACTGGACACACTTCTCAGGTTATATCCCGAGACTTTCGAAATATCAGCGCGCGAGAGAGGACCATGCTCGCGAATCACATTCAGAATATGGTGCTTTCTCAGGCGCCGTTTTTCGATCGAGCGGTCTGCTGGGGTGTCGGTCGTGGGGACCACGACAAGGTCTTTAATCGTCTTCACTTGAGCGGGCATAGCTCACCTTTGCGAAGGACGCAGCCGGATAAGGCGCATCCAAGTCTCCTGGTTGGCAGCCGTGCAAAACCTTGCCATTCCATGAGTTATTCGGGTTTCAGGGGTCGAAATAGTTCTGCATTGCACGGCTTGCCAACTCTTCGTCCGATTTACTGTGAGAGTAAATGAAAATCTCTTGTGGCTCTCGGGACGGCTTTTTGCTGCAGAAAATTTGGACTTTTCAATTTCAACGAGATCATTGAGAATTGTCCGTTGGGTTGGGTTTCGACGTTTCGAAAGGTGATGCATCAGAATGGCTCACGAATCGCCGCATTGGCGGGGCGGTCGGCGGCTATCAGGTCCTGGTGGAAAAGGGGTCCGACAAGATCCTCGGGGATCATCTGCTTGGGCATCATGCTGCCGAGGCAATCAACCTCTTTGGGCTGGCTATCAGAGCCGGGCTCACGCGCGCTCAAGTGAAAGAGGCGTTCCATGCCTATCCAACGGAATGCTATGATCTGAAGTCTATGCTTTGACCTGGAGAGAGACGCGCTAGAACAACCACCCGGCTCCATCGCGGAAAATCCATTTTCCCGCAAAGAGCTGGTTTTTCGGGTCCATCTTGAACCGGATCGCCATGATTTCGCCGTAGCCACGGGACTGGTGATCCATCCAGGTGTTGTCGGTCGGATCCCAAATCTGAAAGCCATCGGGACGCTCTACCAGAACAGCTTCGTGATAGGCGAGATTCCCCCGGATCCATCCGGCATCGGCATTTTCCTGCTCCCAGGTGGTTTGCCAATTGGCAACCGCATCGTTGTCGAATCGCTGGATCAGTTGAGCCGCATAGTTCTTCATCCCATAGGCGCGGAAAGCGTGGCGCGCAAGAGCCGCCAAGGCGCCACAGTCGAGTTTATCCGCGCGCACGGCCTCGCACCAGGAAAGCGGCCATTGGGTCGGGCCCCAATCCCATCGCTCGCGGATCCATCCCGGAGGACCGGGATTTTGAAAGGCGAACGCTCCCGCGACACTGGTAAACCAGGCCTTCGCCGAGCGGCAGCAAATCGCGTCGTGGGAAAAAAGCTGGGAGACGGGATGAGGTTCCAACTCGCTGGCAAATTCTTTCACGAGAGAAGGAAGCCGGATTTCTCCGGATTCTTCTTCTTGAGCAAAGGGAGCTGAACTCATGGTTTCGTAGCGCCGCCTTTCCCAAACTTGTAAGCCATGCTGCTGTCATAGGCACCGGCGTCACAAAAGATCAGGAAATCGCCGGGCGCTATCCAGCCTGGTATCTCCACTCCCTGCACAAGCTGATCCAATTCCATGCAAAGACGCCCTAAAATATAATCTTCTCCAACCTCAAGGGGAATAATTCGCCCCTGCCGCCAGGCCAGAACCCGGTGAGGGTAAGCAGAGGCAAGGGGAAGTTCCGAAACCGCTGCATCAACCACGGCGACCCGCGGCTCCGTCTCTCCGGATTGGCGAATCTCAACGATGCGGCATAGCACCGCTTCACAAGGTTCCACCAGGGCTTTTCCCGGCTCGATCAGGATTTTTTTCAGGGCTGGCAAGCGATGGCGGGCCTCTTTGATCAAGTCTGGGAAAAAACGGGTCAGGGTTTCTTCCAAGTCCGCGGGATGCCATCCCCCGCCGACATCGAAGACTTCAACGTCCTTCCCCGCCACGTCCTGAATTCCCGCGGCGATTTCGAGAATGGAGCGAGCGATGCTGTGCCATCTTTCCACGCCGATTTCACTGCTCTGAACATGGAAAGAAACACCGAAGGGGACATGGGAGGGCATTTGGGAGACGGCTTCGATGAGGCGCTCGTAACATTGGGGGTCCGAGACATTGACGCCGAATCGCGAGTCAACATTGGGAGGGCGGAGACGGACCCCGGCCATCTGGCATGATCCGCATTTCGCCAGGTTGCCAAATGCTTCCACTGAATCGGAGAACGCCCCGGCCAGGGGAGTCAAGCCGCCATCGCTCCAATGCCAAAGGGGGATCGGGCCATTATAGTAAACTTGCTCTGGTGCGAAACCCGATTCCAAGGCCCACCGGACCTCGGAGGGGCTGATCGCCTCGGCATAGAAGCCTGTCTCGCGCGCAAGAGCCAGATAGACATCCCGCGGATTGGTCTTAATACTGTAGGAACAATTCAACAATCCGTCCGGAGAAAGCCTTGTCACCTCTCTCTGTAAAGAGGCGAATCGCCGGTTCCGCGTCTCCCGGAAGGAGAGACGCAGCGGAGTATCGCCTTCAGGAGATGGAATGGTTTTCCCGATTTCGTCGATAAACTCACGACTGACCCCTGGGCCGGCAACCCCTTTCCGGGTTCTTGTCCCAGGCTTGAGAGCACGCATCAACAAAGGCATTCCCGAAGGATGCTTGCTCGTACGCACGGGGGAGGTGCGCGCGGGAGGAAGCGGGGCGAGGGGAAAACCCTCGCGCGAGGCGACCTCGGTCACCACCCGGATAAATTCCGTCCCCGAAGCCTTCAGAGGTTCGGGCCGCAATCCCGACGCTTTTGAAAAGAGTTGGGCCGGAAGATTCTTCCCCGCCAACGTGGTGCCATGGACCCAGGCCGGGAAACGCGTGTTCCAATCAATCATCCACAGCTCACCGGCGGAATTGCGGACGAATTCCATTTCTCCCCCACCGGTCCAGCCAAGACGGTCGATCAATGACGACAGCTTCCGGCCCATTTCCAAGTCGAGTTCCTGGATCTTGCCGCCCCACGTCTTGCCCTCTGCCGTCACCTGCTTTTTTTCCATGAAGACGGCGTCAAGCAACTCTCCCTCGAAAGCGGCGTAGGCGATGCTGACTTCGTTGCCGACGACATCCGCCTGAAGGAAGATTTCTTCATCATCCCAAGTGTCACGGAGCCGGGTAATGGCTTTCTGCAACTCCGACCAGTTTTCGACCCGGATGCTGTCGTAAGCGGATCCCTTAACCCAAAGGCGCCAATTGTGACGGCGGCAGAAAGCATGGAGCTTCTGCCTGTTTTCATGCGCCGAAATCCAGGGAGGGAGGGAAACAGAAAGGCCGGATGCGCCACGAATAGCGGGCTTGGATGCTTCGCTGCAGGCTTCCCGCGGAGGGCCCAAAAGCCGGGGGTGGCTATGCGCGGCGAGCCACCTGACTTCCAGATCAAGCCCCGAAATCATCCAACTGCCGCTGTCTAGACGTTTTCGTATCTGTTTCCAGTGTTCTTCGAGATTCAGTTCATTCCAGGGCCGGCAGATCCAAAGGGAATCGAACACGGAATGGTGGAGGCCAGATGCATTGACGGAATGATCTTTTCCGGTCAGTTCGAGATCGGGAAACCCCTGCCGAAGTGAAAGACCGGTCCCCAGACCGGGCGAAGGATTCGGTCCAGCATGGCAACCGGAGATATAAACGCGTGTGCTGTTGGCCACTCAGAAGCCCCTTACTACGGTCGTTTTTTTTCTTCCGGCTCCCTGACATCTGTCAATGAAGAACGCTGGCGGCCTCGCCGGGAAGAAGTCTTTCGTCCTCGGGCATAATATATTAATTCCGAACGAAACTGGAGCGTAGGAGGGCCCTCGAAGCCTGCATATTCAGCGGGGCTCCGAAAAAGTACAGCTTTCGGAGCCGATTGTCATTATTAGATTTATAATCCCACAGGTATTATAAAAATATCCGGAGGGCGTGGGGAGCGGTGCTTATTAATTCAATTATATCAAGACGAAAATCTCTCCGAATTTCGACACGATACGAAGCTCATCACGCCCTTGGCGGATTCGTGGAAAATCTCTTGCTGTTCCCGGCCTCGTGCAGAGTCCAGATCGGCTTGGCCGGTGACAGCCCGCCTTCTCTGTTCGCTCAAGCCATGACCCCCCGGTGTTGAAGAACCGGAATCCTGGGCCGATCGCTATCGAATGTCCTTTTTGTGTTGAATCGCCCCGGCGAGGGGTAAATCCCCTGCGATCCCGCGCCCCGGCGAATCGAATTTGGACCGAAGCACTGACGAGACAAAACCCTTTGGGGTTGCATCTCCCCCCCGTGCTCTCCTTATCTTTCCCCGGCTTTCGAAGGGACCGGGTTGAAATTTGGCCCGGTATGCGGTCACGAGAGCGTCCAAACGGGATTGCGATGCTTATCTCACCGGGCGAAGCCCGGTATTCAATTCATCTTTCATAGCTGCCTTTGCCCGAAACCGGATTCAAAATCCCTCCAGAGCCACTCGCCCCGGCCAGCATGTTTTGAGCGCTTCGGCCGGATCCAACATGAGAAAGATGCACCATTCAGAAGAAAGGGGACTGATATGGTCAGAAGGAAAGGAGGGGTTTCAGCCTGATGAGCGAAAACAACCCTCCAGCCAACGGTAATGGACAGGATCTCTCTTCCCAGCCTCTCACCCTCAAAGATGATTTCCCCGCCCCCTCCATCGAGGAATGGCGGAAAGTTGTCGAAAAAGACCTTAAAGGCGCCGACTTCAATAAAAAGCTAGTGTGGAAGACCGTCGAAGGGATCGATGTCCAGCCGCTTTACACACGCGAGGACCTCGAAGGGGTCGAACACCGGGACAACCTGCCGGGTTTCCCCCCCTACACACGTGGAACGCAGCCGCTGCAAGGCGTGAACTATCCCTGGCAGATTCGCCAGGATATGATGTTGGCCGCGCCGGAAGACGTGAACGCGTCCGTTCGCGATGCACTGGCGCGCGGCCAGTCGGCCATTGGCATTCGGCTGGATAATGCGGCGCGCCAGGGCTATGACGGGGATTCTCCGGAAGCGCGCGAGCTTGCGGGGCGGGGCGGATGCACGATGACGTCGATCAACGGGCTCCGGATCGCGCTGGCCGACATCGACCTGGAAAAATACCCGATCACAATCCGCACTGGAACGGCGGCCCTGCCGATCCTTTCGATGCTCGTCGCGCTGGCGGACGAGGAGAAGATCGAACGCCGGATGCTCGTCGGCGCAGTGGAATGCGATCCGATCCGCGAATTGGTGAAGTCCGGAACCCTCCGCGGCCCCCTTTCCCTCCATTACCGGGAAATGGCCGATATGGTGAAATTCTGCTCGGAGAATTGCCCGGGGATTCGTCCGGTCATGGTCAACAGCACACCCTATCACAACGCGGGCGCCTCCGCGGTGCAGGAGTTGGGCATGACAATGGCCGCCGCCGTGGAGTATTTTCGCGCGATGACCGACCGGAAAGTCGATCCGGACACGGCGGCGCTGGGCATGCTTTTCAGCTTCTCCGTCGGAACGAATGTCTTCTTCGAGATCGCCAAGCTGCGCGCCGCGCGAACCTTGTGGGCCAAGATCACCAAGGCCCTGGGCGTCGAGCGGGAAGACGGGTGGAAGATGTTTCTCCACGCCCGCACGAGCACCTTCACCAAAACGATCCACGACCCCTACAACAACATGCTGCGCACGACCGTGGAAGCCTTTGCGGGCGCCGTCGGCGGATGTGATTCCATGCATGCGGGGCCCTTCACGGAAATCATGGGCCGCCCCGATGAATTCGGCATGCGCATTGCCCGGAACCAGCAGCTGATTCTCCAGGAAGAAGCCTATCTGAACCGGGTAGTCGATCCATCGGCGGGCAGCTATTATATCGAAAAGCTCACGGATTCGATTGGCCGGGAAGCCTGGAAGATCTTCCAGGAAATCGAGGAGATGGGCGGTTTTGTGGAGGCGCTCAAGAAGGGCGTTCCTCAGAAGATGATCGAGAAGGTGGCCGCAAAGAAACGCGAACTGGCCGCCCAGCGGCGCACTCCGATCGTGGGGGTGAGCAATTACTCAAATCCGCAGGAGCGGCTGCCGGAGAAACGGCACATTCCTCGGGAAGAATTCCTCGCGGAACGGCGCCGGCGCCTCAACCGGCTGAAGTCCATGCGGAAAAACAGCGAACTGCGGACACACCTGCAGGCCTTAACACAATTGGTCTATACGGAAGAAGGCAACCTGATGGATTCGGCCGTGAAGGTGGCTGCGGAGAACGCGACGATCGGAGAGATGATCGCGGCGCTCGACCACGGGGCGGAAGGAGAACCCCCGGTCGTGGACGCGATGGCCTCCTGGCGTCTTTCCATGGATTACGAGTGGCTGCGCGCCCGTTCCGAATCCTACGCGAAGGAGAAAGGCGGGCTGCCAAAGGTCTATCTGGTGCCCACCGGCCCGCTGGGGATGCGGCGCGCCCGCGCCGACTTCTGCTGGGGCTTCTTTGGCGCCGGTGGATTCAAGGTCGAAGAGCCCCATCCTTTCAAGGACATGGACGAAGCGGCCCGGGCGGTGCTCGACAGTGGGACAGGGGTCGCTGTGCTTTGCAGCGACGACGAGTCCTATTCCACGGCGGGGCCAGAACTCGTCGAGAAAGTCAAAGCCAAGAACAAAGATGTCTTTGTCTATATCGCTGGATATCCGAAGGATGCGATCGAGCAGCTTGAAAAAGCGGGGGTCGACGGCTTTGTGCATATACGCAGCAACGCGGTCGAGACCCTGCGCGAGTTGCAAGACCGCCTGGACATTGGAACCGGCGTCTCCGAACACCCGTACCAGGCAGCGGGCGGTTCGGTGAAGACGACGACCTCCTCCCAGTCTACCTGAGGGAGCATGCAATGAGTGTCGATTTCACGAGAATCCCCTATGAATTGAAAGAGTTCCCCGCTCCGGACTTGAAGAGCTGGGAGCGACAGGCCGAAGCGGCGTATCAGCCGTGGGTCACTCCAGAGAAAATACCGGTCAAGCCGCTCTATACAGAGAAGGATCTGGAGGACATGGAGCATGTCGACTATCTCTCCGGCATCGCTCCTTATCTGCGCGGCCCTTACGCCACCATGTATGCCATGCGCCCCTGGACCGTACGCCAGTACGCAGGCTACTCGACGGCGGAAGAGTCCAACGCCTTTTATCGCCGGAACCTGGCGGCGGGACAGCGCGGCCTCTCTGTCGCTTTCGACCTGGCGACGCACCGAGGCTATGATAGCGATCATCCGCGCGTTTCCGGCGACGTTGGCAAGGCGGGCGTGGCGATCGATTCGATCCTCGACATGAAGGTGCTGTTCGACGAGATCCCCCTCGACAAGATATCCGTCTCGATGACCATGAACGGCGCCGTTTTGCCGATCATGGCGCTGTATATCGTTGCGGCGGAGGAGCAGGGCGTCTCACCGGACAAATTGACCGGGACGATTCAGAATGACATTCTGAAGGAGTTCATGGTCCGCAACACCTTCATTTATCCGCCCACGCCGTCGATGCGGATTATTTCGGACATCTTTGCCTATACATCCCAGAAGATGCCCAAGTTCAACTCGATCTCGATTTCCGGCTATCACATGCAGGAAGCGGGCGCGACAGCGGACATCGAAGTTGGCTATACGCTGGCGGACGGGCTGGAGTATATCCGTGCCGGGCGGCGCGCGGGCCTCGACGTCGACAGCTTCGTCCCGCGCTTCTCCTTTTTCTGGGCCATCGGCATGAATTACTTCATGGAAGTGGCGAAGATGCGGGCGGCGCGCGTCCTTTGGGCGAAGCTCGTCAAGCAGTTCGACCCAAAGAATCCGAAATCGCTGGCCCTGCGCACGCACAGCCAGACCAGTGGGTGGTCGCTGACGGAGCAGGACCCCTTTAACAATGTGGCCCGCACCATGATCGAAGCGCTGGCCGCCGCCAATGGCCACACCCAGTCCCTCCACACCAACGCGCTGGACGAGGCGATTGCGCTGCCGACGGATTTCTCGGCGCGCATTGCCCGCAACACCCAGCTTCTCCTTCAGGATGAGACAAACATCACCAAGGTGGTGGATCCATGGGGCGGCTCGTATTATGTCGAAGCGCTGACCAAGGAAATCATGGAGGCGGCCTGGGCGAATATCCAGGAAATCGAAGAGCTGGGCGGGATGGCCAAGGCGATTGAAACGGGCGTGCCCAAGATGCGTATCGAAGAGGCCGCCGCGCGCAAGCAGGCCCACATCGATTCCGGCAAACAGATCATCGTTGGCCTGAATAAGTATCGCCTTCCTCGTGAAGAGCCTTTGGATATTCTCAGCATCGACAATACGGCGGTGCGGGAGTCTCAACTTCGACGGCTCGCGAAGCTGCGCTCGGAGCGCAACGAAGGCGAAGTGAAATCCGCCTTGGAAGCGATCACCAAAGGCGCCGAAGGGGATGCAAACCTCTTGGACCTGGCCGTCGACGCCGTGCGGAAGCGTGCCACGGCCGGCGAGATTTCCGATGCGATGGAAAAAGTCTTCGGCCGCTATAAGCCCCACATCCACAAGATCACCGGTGTCTATAAACGCGAGGCAGGTGAAATGGACGCAATGAAGCAAAGCATGGAAATGACTCGCAAGTTCATGGACGTTGAGGGGCGGCGTCCGCGCCTGCTTGTGGCCAAGCTGGGCCAGGACGGCCACGACCGCGGCGCCAAAGTCATCGCCACGGCTTTTGCGGACATCGGTTTCGATGTGGACATCGGCCCGCTTTTCCAGACCCCGGAGGAAGTGGCCCAGCAGGCCGTGGAAAACGATGTTCACGTGGTGGGGATTTCCTCGCTGGCGGCGGGACACAAAACGCTTGTGCCCGCGCTGATCGAGGAACTTCAGAAACGCGACCGCGAGGATATTCTGGTCGTGACCGGGGGTGTGATCCCGGCCCAGGATTACGATTTCCTCTACGAAGCGGGAAGTGTCGCTGTCTTCGGGCCGGGAACCATTATACCCGAAGCGGCGAAGAAAATCCTCGGACTGCTCTTCGAGCAAATCGAGGAATCCGTCTGACGAAGTCCCTGCCTTCCCGGGGCGGTAAATCGCCGTCCCGGGTGAATGAAGTCATGCCATGAGCGATGAGCCACAAAAAAAACGGGAATCGGCCCTCCATGTGGAGCGCGGCGTATCCGTGGATCCCAACCGGAAGCTCAAGCCCCGCAAGAAGCGCCGCTCTCTGAGTGTCGAGGATCATGTGAAGGGTGTGCTGGAGGGGGACCGGGCAATTCTTGGGCGGACGTTTTCCCTGATGGAAAGCCGCAACGCTGAGCATCGCCAGAAGGCGAATGAAGTTCTGGAGAAACTGCTCCCCCACACCGGCAAGTCGGTCCGCCTTGGTATCACAGGCGTGCCGGGAGTGGGCAAAAGCACCTTTATCGACGTTTTCGGGAGCAATTTGACAAAAAACGACCATCGGGTCGCGGTATTGACCGTCGATCCTTCAAGCGAAGTGAGCGGCGGCAGTATCCTGGGCGATAAGACCCGCATGGAAAGCCTTGCCATGGATCCGAAGGCGATGGTGCGGCCCTCGGCGGCGGGCGGCGGACTGGGTGGTGTTGCGCGGGGCACGCGCGAGTCGATCCTGGTTTGCGAAGCAGCGGGGTTCGACGTCGTCATCGTGGAAACGGTGGGCGTCGGCCAGTCGGAAACCCAGGTGGCCTCCATGGTCGACTTTTTTCTCCTGCTCATGCTGGCGGGAGCTGGAGATGAGCTTCAGGGGATTAAGCGCGGCATCATCGAATTGGCGGACTTGATCGCGATCAACAAAGCGGACGGGGAAAACCTCAATCGGTCAAAAGCAGCGAAAGCAGAATATCAAAGCGCGCTGCGGCTTCTCACCTCACCGACAGAGGGCTGGCAGCCGAAGGTAACAATCTGTTCCGCTTTGACTGGCATGGGGATCGAAGGGATCTGGGATCTCATCACCGATCACCGGAGTTATCTGGAGGAGACGGGCCGCCTGGAAGAAAAACGGGATGAACAAGCGCTCTTCTGGCTCCAGCAGACTCTCGAAATCATGCTGGTGGAGAGATTCTACCGGCACCCGGAAGTGGAAAAGAATATCGACAACTCGCGGCGCGATGTTGTTGAGGGGCGCGCCTCGCCATTTACGGCGGCGGAACGCCTTCTTGCCCTGGCGGGATATCAAGCGGGAACCGCCGGGAAGAGGGAGGCGGAAGAAGACTGAAAACCCAAGCTCCTGGGCGCCCCGGGACCAAGGCGGCCAGGTGGGATTGGCGAGACGGGGAAAGATCCCGCCCATCTCCCATAACTCAAACAGAGAGGACAACACATGAAAGCCGTTAAATCGATCAATCACATCGGAATCGCTGTGAACTCGATCGAAGAACAACGCGACTTCTACGAGAAGACGCTCGGAGCGGAATTCGAAGGGACGGAAACCGTGGAAGATCAGAAGGTGAGCGTCGGCTTCTTCAAGATCGGGGACGTGCGGCTGGAACTCCTCGAGCCGACGGGTCCGGACAGTACCGTTGCAAAATTCATTGAGAAGAAGGGCCAGGGACTCCACCACATCGCCTACACAGTCGACGATCTGCCCGGGCGAATCGCTGAATTGAAGGAGGAAGGAGTTCGCATGATTGACGAGACGCCCCGGGCGGGTGCTCACAAAATGCAAATCGCTTTCCTTCACCCCAAAAGCTCCCAGAGCGTCCTGACGGAACTCTGCGAGCCAAGCAAAGACCACTAACCCCTCTCTTCCCCCAGCCTGGGAAAGCAAAAAGACAACAGGGAGTTGTTCGTAAATGAGCGATGAAACCACGAAAAACCAGAACCTGGATAAGATCCAGGAACTGAAAGACAAGAAGGCGAAAGACCGCCTCGGTGGCGGAGAAGCGCGCATCGAGAAACAGCATAAGGCTGGCAAGTTGTCAGCCCGTGAGAGAATCGACAAGCTGACCGATCCGGATTCCTTTCTGGAAAGCAATCTGTTCGCCCGCCACCGCGCAACGCTCTTCGGCATGGACAAGAAAGACTTGCCCGCCGACGGCGTGGTGACCGGAAGCGCCACGATCGGTGGCCGTCTTGTGCATCTGGCGAGCCAGGACTTCACGGTTGCCGGCGGCGCCGTTGGCGAAGTCCACGGGAACAAGATCGTCCAGATGCAGGAGATGTCGCTGAAGACCGGATCGCCGTTCGTCTTCATCAACGACTCCGGCGGCGCGCGGATTCAGGAAGGTATAGACAGCCTGTCCGCCTACGCCCGGATTTTCTACCACAACACGGAGCTGTCCGGCGTGGTCCCCCAGATTTCGCTGATTTGCGGCCCGTGCGCCGGCGGCGCGGCCTACAGCCCCGCGCTCACCGACTTTATCATCCAGACCCGCAAGGCCCACATGTTTATCACCGGCCCAGCCGTGATTAAACAAGTGACCGGCGAGGATGTCACGCCGGACCAGCTCGGCGGTGCGGATGCCCAGATGTCCAAGGCGGGCAATGTTCACTTTATTGCCAATGACGACGCGGATGCGATCGAGATCGCTCAGAAGCTGCTGACCTACCTGCCGAACAATAATATCGAGGATCCGCCTTTCTTTGATCCCAGCGGCTCTCTGGATTACGACGATGCGCTGAACACGATGGTTCCCGCCGATCCGAAAAAGGCATACAACGTCAAAGACGTCATCGCGCGCCTCGTGGATGATGGCGATTTCCTCGAGGTGAAAGAACATTTCGCCACGACGGCCGTGGTTGGCTTTGCCCGCATCGATGGGCGTTCGGTGGGCATTGTTGCGAATCAGCCCAACGTGATGGCGGGCGTGCTGGATTACGACAGCTCGGATAAGATCGCCGAGTTCGTTCGCTTTTGTAACGCGTTCAATATTCCGCTGATTACTCTGGTCGACGTACCGGGCTTCATGCCGGGCGTGGCCCAGGAATACGGCGGCATCATCCGCCATGGGGCGAAGGTGCTTTTTGCCTACTCGGCGGCAACAGTCCCCAAGATCACGGTGGTGCTGCGCAAGGCATACGGCGGAGCGTATATCGCCATGTGCGGCAAGGATCTGGGCGCCGACCGCGTCGCGGCTTGGCCAACGGCGGAGATTGCCGTCATGGGTGCCGAGGGCGCGGTGGCGATCGTTTTCCGCAAGGAAATCGAAGAAGCGGAAGACAAAGAAGCCAAGCGGCAGGAACTGATCGACACGTATCGCAATACCTTCGCAACGCCGTATGTTGCCGGGGCGCGGAGCCTTGTCGACAACATCATCGAGCCGGGCGAGACACGCCGATACCTCGCCAATTCGCTCGAAGTCCTCCAGAACAAACGGGAGTCCAGGCCGGAGAAGAAGCACGGCCTTATCCCGATGTAATACTCATCCTCGAACGGAGAGGAATATGACCACCTCCATCAATCTCTTGGTGCTGCTTGGCCAGGCCGGGGAAGCTTCTGGAAACGACGATCTCAACCGTGGGTTGCAAATCATGGCCACGGGAATGGCCGTCGTGTTTTCCGCCCTGATTCTGATCTGGGTTTTACTCCAAGTGGTCAATCGCGCCGGAGCGGAGAAGAAGGAAACGCCCGTGGAAAAACCGAAGCCTCAAGACAAAGCGAAGTCCGTCCCAACGCCTCCCAAGGCTCCGGACATTCAGGAAGGGATCGAGCCGGAAACCCTGGCGGTGATCACGGCCACGGTTGCCGCGGTCGTCGGAAGGCGGCCCTTCCGCCTCAAGCAGGTCCGCATGACTTCCCAGACGCCCTCGAACCGCTGGGCGGAATACGGACGCATCCAAATCCACCAATCTCACCGTTTACGGAAAGGCATACGATGAAACTGAGAGTGACTGTCGAAAACAAGATCTACGATGTCGACGTGGAAATCGTGGAAGATCAGCAGGGCGGCGCTGCCAGCGCGCCTGCTGCCAATCCTGCTCCCGCGCCCACGCCGGCCTCTGCTCCGGCTCCCGCGCAGACGGCTGCCCCCGCGCCCGCAGCGGCCGGAGACAAAGTCTTTCCCTCGCCGATCGCTGGCACAGTGCGCGCCATTCACGTGAAACCTGGCGACGAAGTGCAGCCCGATCAGGAATTGATGCTCCTTGAGGCCATGAAGATGGAAACCTCTGTGTCTGCTCCTTCCGCGGGCAAAGTCAAGGCTGTGCTTGTTAACTCGGGCGATTCCGTCCAGGCGGGCCAGGGTCTCGTCGAATTCGAATGATCGGACATTCCAGGAGGTCTTCTGAAAGTCTGAAACTATGACAGAAACGTTCCTAGACTTTATTGCGAGTTCCGGTTTTGGCCAGCTCAACTGGGGCAGCCTTGTGATGATTGGCGTGGGGATTTTGTTTATTTTCCTCGCCATCAGAAAGGGTTTCGAGCCCCTGCTGCTGGTCCCCATCGGCTTTGGCATGTTGATCGGAAACATCCCCTACGATTTCCAGAGCCTGAATCTGGGAGTCCATGATGGCCCCGCCGATGAAGCGAAGCTGGAATACTATGCCGTGGATGAGGTCAGTTTCTTTAATCCCATCACCTCGGAAGAAGAAACTTACCGTCCATTCGAAAAACTGCCAAAGATCAAATCGGTCCGCAGCCTCATCGAAACCCAGGACCCGGATAATCCAGCCGTCGTCATGGTCCATACCGAAGAGTATATGTCCGCGGCAGGAAACGACGAAGCTCCGGGGGTCAAAGAAGTTCGAGGCGGCCACGAGGTGTTTGTTCCCGCCGATCTGGACGAGAGCGAGGCTTATCCGGAAGATCCCGAGCCCGCTCAGACCGGTGACGGGCGCTATCGCGTCGTCGTTAAGGCTTCCCAGCAGGATCCCTTCAATGCTTCGGTCTTCTGGTTTCTGTTTCGTGGAATTGAATGGGGCTTCTATCCACCGCTGATCTTTCTCGGCGTTGGGTCTCTGACCGACTTTGGGCCCCTCCTGGCCAATCCCAAGACGATCCTTTTGGGCGCGGCGGCTCAGTTTGGTATCTTTGCCGCCCTCTTGGCTGCTGTGGCGTTGCCCATGTTCGACCTTCAGGAAGCCGGGGCCATCGGGATCATCGGTGGTGCGGACGGTCCGACGGCGATCTTCACCTGCACCAAGCTGGCCCCGCATCTTCTCGGCGCGGTGGCGCTTTCCGCCTACAGCTACATGGCCATGGTGCCCATCATCCAGCCACCAATCATGCGCCTTCTGACAACGAAGAAAGAACGCCTGATCCGCATGACGGCTCCCCGCGATGTTTCGAAAACAACACGCATTCTCTTTCCCGTCGCGGCCTTTTTGCTCACGGCCTTTATCGCCAATGGCGCGCTGCCGCTGCTCGGGATGCTGTTCTTTGGAAACTTGCTTCGCGAGTGCACGGTGACAGACCGGCTGGCCAAGACAGCCCAGACGACCTTCATCGATATCGTCACCATCCTGCTTGGCTTGACCGTGGGCGCCAAAACCCAGGCCAGCACGTTCCTGACGGTCCAGACCATTGGCATTTTCGTTCTTGGTATCTTCGCTTTCGCAGTTGCGACTGCAACGGGGCTTCTTTTTGCCAAGGCGATGAATGCGATGAGCGAAAAGAAAATCAATCCTCTGATTGGCGCTGCCGGCGTTTCGGCAGTCCCCATGGCCGCTCGCGTGGTCCAGAAGGTTGCCCACGACGAAGACCGCCACAACTTCCTGCTGATGCATGCCATGGGGCCGAATGTGGCCGGCGTGATCGGCTCGGCGGTTGCGGCGGGTGTCCTTCTCTCCTCACTCGGAGGCGGCTAAGCCCCTCAGGCGAAACAGCGATGATCCGGCAGTATCATTACGAAGTGGTAGACTCGACAAACCTCCAGGCCCGCCGCCTCTGTAAAGAGGAGGGCCTGGAGGGTGAACCCTTCGCCGTGACCGCCGATGAACAATCGGCGGGACAAGGCCGTGGCGGCCGCGAATGGAAAAGCCCAAAGGGCGGGCTTTGGATGACGGTGGCCTGGCCATCCGTTTGCCCTCTTGATGCCTATACAGCCCTGCCGCTGGCCATCGGCCGCGCTGTCACGAGCTGCCTGGACGATCTTTACACGCTCTCCTGCAGGTTGAAATGGCCGAACGATGTTCTTGCCAACGGCAGGAAACTGGCCGGGATTCTCTGCCAGACGGCGACTTCGCCAAGCCCGCCGCTGCTGCTGATCGGCATGGGATTGAACGGCAACTACAAAGCCGCATCTCTTGGCGGCGACACCCGCCTGCCCGCTACGTCGCTCGCCGATGAACTCGGTCGTTCCGTGAATCTGGGAGAATTGCGCACAGCGCTTCTCGGACGTCTCGAAGAAACCCTGGTCCTTTTTGAACGAGAGGGTCTGGCGCCCCTCCTTCCCGAAATCCGCAGCCGCCTCGCCTGGATCGGAGAGTCTGTCAGCCGCAGAACCAGTGAGGGAACTGAAACTCCTGCCGGTAGAATTCAAGGAATCGATGAGCAGGGACGATTACTCTTGCAAACCGGCCACGGCCCAAGGGCATTTGCTTGCGGCGAATTGCAGCAATTGGTGAAGGGAAGCCACCCTTCCGAAAACACCATCACTTACCTTGAAACATAACTTTTGGAGAACCACGCTCTATGCCAAACCGCACTTCCTATCCTCAGCTCACCGCGGAAGAAGCAGCTGAACAAATCCCTCACGGCTCCACCGTCGGATTCAGCGGGTTCACCCCAGCTGGCGCCGCCAAGGTCATCCCCCGCGCGATAGCCAAGCGCGCCAGAGAGCTTCACGAGAAAAACGAAGATTACAAAATCCGCGTGCTGACCGGTGCGTCGACAGGGGGGCACCTCGATGAGGAACTGGCCAAAGCAGAGGCTATTTCCTGGCGTGCTCCCTATCAATCGAGCCGCACTCTCCGGAAGCAGATGAACGCCGGAGAGGTCGAATTTGTCGACATGCATCTTTCCCACGTTCCCCAGACTGTGATGGAGGGATTTTTCGGCGAAGTGGATTACGCTGTCGTGGAAGCCACCGGCGTAACCTCCGATGGACGGATCTTTCTTTCCAGTTCCATTGGCGCCTCCCCCACTTATCTGCAATGCGCTCAAAAGGTGTTTATTGAAATCAATCAGCAGCATTCACCGCGTGTGGCAGAAATGGCCGATATATACATCCTGCCTCCCCCGCCGAAACGCGCGCCCATTCCGATCTATCATCCCCTGGACAAAATTGGCTGGCCCTACGCTTCCTGCGATCCCAAGAAAATCGCCGGTATCATTGAAAGCAACGAGCCCGACGACGTGAATGCCTTCGCCCCGCCGGACCAGGTCAGCCAGGGAATCGCCAACAACGTGGTGCGCTTTCTTCTCGAGGAAAAGCAGGCAGGCCGCATTCCCAAGGAATTCCTTCCCCTTCAGTCGGGAGTTGGCAACGTGGCCAACGCCGTGATGTCCGGCCTTGGCGAAGCAGACGAAGTCCCCCCCTTCATGATGTATTCAGAAGTCTTTCAGGACGCAGTGCTGGACCTGATGGTTCATGGCAAGCTGAAGGGCGCGTCGGCGACCAGCCTGACTTTGACCCCCGGTAAGCTCCAGCAGCTCTATGACAATATGGACTTTTTCGGTCCGCGCATCGTTCTCCGTCCGCAGGAGCTGAGCAACAACCCCGGTGTCGTGCGCCGCCTCGGCGTGATTTCAACCAACACCGCTCTCGAAGTGGATATCTACGGACACGCGAACAGCACCCACGTTTGCGGCATGAACATGATGAACGGCATTGGCGGCAGCGGCGATTTCACTCGCAACGCTTACCTGTCGATCTTTATGTGTCCCTCTTTTGCCAAGGGCGGCAAGATTTCCACCATCGTTCCCATGTGTTCCCACGTGGATCACAACGAACATTCGGTGCAGATCGTGGTGACGGAACAGGGAATCGCCGATCTCCGCGGCCTCGGCCCCCTCGAAAGAGCACACGCGATCATCAACAATTGCGCCCATCCCGCGTTTCGCGACTACCTCCGCAAGTATCTCGAAAACTCCCCCCAGGGCCACATTCGCCACGACCTGCGCAAATGCTTCGAGATGCACCTGAATCTCATGGAACAGGGAGCGATGATTCCCGACCTGGACCTCACGCAGTTCTAATCAGCGCGAGTTCCCCCCCACGATGATTGAGGCCCGGAGGTTTTGTTCCTCCGGGCCTTTTCTCTTTGGCCCCGCTGCGGTGGCTGTGAAATCCTCCTTTCAGTTCAAGCCTGGAAGGATTGCCCCATGGCAGACAAAAAGCCTCTCGAATTGCTGGCAGAGGGAAAACACATCCGGCTCTTATCCAAAGAGGGCTGGGAGTATTCCGAACGCACACGGGCGAAATACGCCGTGGTCATCCTGGCTCTGACGCCTGGGAAAAAGATCCTCCTGGTCGAACAGTTCCGTCCGCCGATGAACGCCAACTGCATCGAGATGCCCGCCGGACTGGTGGGCGATGAAGAAGGCGAAGATCTCGAGAATATCGAGGCGGCGGCCCTTCGCGAGCTGCTTGAAGAAACGGGCTATCAGGCCAGCAGAATCAAGCGCCTGGCTGGCGGGCCGCCCTCGCCGGGCCTGAGCAACGAACACATCATTCTCGTGGAAGCGCTGGGCCTGGAACGCAAGCACGGGGGTGGTGGCGTCGGAAACGAGGACATCCGGGTCCACGAAGTCAGCCTGGAAGAGGCTCCCGCGCGGCTGGCCGAGTGGGAAAAGCGGGGAATTCTTATCGACCCCAAGGTTTATGCCGGGTTGTATTTTGCCACGCGCAACGAAGGCCATCCTCTGGCTTGACACCCGGGCGCCGGGGACGGGAAAAATCGCGTTCGGCCACCGTGCGGACACCATCACCTCATATTCCAGCGAGCGGAAGATTTCCATGCTTGTCAAACTGGCACAAAAAGATCTCGAATCGGCAGCGACCGTTGTTTCCAATCTCGTGGAGAAGTCGGCTGGGCCCTCGCCGATCCTCAGCAATTTGCTGATCGAGGCGTCCGACCAGGGCGTCCAGTTCCGCGGCACAGACATGGAGGCCATGGTCACCGTAAACGTAAACGCCACCGTGGAGAAACAGGGCATTACGACGATCCCCGCCGATACGTTTCGCGAACTCGTGCGTGTTCTTCCGCCCAACTGCGAGGTGACTCTCGAGGAGAGCAAAGGCAAGGTGGTCGTCCGCTGCGAGAATAATGAATACAACCTGATGACGATCCCGGCCGACGATTTTCCCCAGTGGCCGGCGGTTGCTGGCGCATCCAAATTCCAGATTGCCCAGAAAGTCCTTAAGCACCTGATCGAAAGCACCGCCTACGCCCTCCCGGGCAAGGATCATCGCCGGGTTCTCCTGGGCGTTTATTTCGAACTGGGCGACCACACACTGCGCCTGACAGCGACGGACGGAAAGAAACTCGCCCGTATCAGCAGCACCGTTCCCGAAGTGGAAGGGAAAGGGGACGCAAAGGTCATTGTGCCACGCAAGCTCCTCGATAACCTCCAGCGTAATCTCGGCAACGAAGGGCCGGTGGAAGTCGAAGTGTCCTCCCCCGAATCCTCCTCGGGACGCCAGATTTCCTTCCGCTTCGAGAACATCCTCTATCGCTGCAATGGCATCGAAGGAAAATACCCCGACTGTGATTCGGTGATTCCGAAAGAATTCCCCATCGAGATCGACTTCAACCGCGACGTGATGCTCCAGGGCGCCCGCCGCGCCGGCGTGACCACCGACGACAAGAACAAATCCATCATCCTGAAACTCGTGGATAACGCATGCGAGTTCCACTCGATGGCCCATGACCTGGGCACTTTCTCTGGCAAGATCCCCATGGAGTATAGCGGCTCAACGATTGAAATGGCCTTTAATTACCAGTTCCTCGTCGAAACGCTCTCGCGCTTTGGATCGTCGGAACTCAAGCTGCTCGTCAAAAGTTCCACGGCTCCGGTCGTTTTCCGGTCGAAGGACGAAGAAACGCGCCTTTCACTTTTGATGCCGATCAAGCTGGCGGATGTGCGCCCGCCAGAGCCAGCCGACGAAGAAGCGGAAGAAGGCTACTGATTTCTGCTCCGCTCATCCGGAGCGCGAAAATCGCCAATGACCCAATTCCGTCCGCCGAGCCAGCGTGAATACGTTATGGAGGCCCGCCGGGGCCGCTCCCCTGCTGCGCGCAGCACGGCCAAACGCTTTGCCATGGCGCTCTTTCGCATTCCCGAGGGCTGCCCCGTGCGGTTTGGGATCTGGTGGCGTCTCGGCCGCTTGATCGGAATCAATCGCCACGTTCCCTGGCCCGTGCATTTCACCACCACCGTTCATGCCCCCCGGCGGGTGAAGCTTGGGAAAGCGACGTTTCCCGGCGATTCCCCCAACTGTTATATCCAAGCGCTCAATGGCATCGAAATCGGCGACTATACAAACCTGGGGCCCGGCGTCGGCCTGATCAGCGCCAACCATGATCCCGAACGCAACGACGCCTGGCTGAAAGCGCCGCCCATCCGCCTCGGGCGGCATTGCTGGCTGGGAATGAACAGCATCATCCTCCCAGGCGTTACGCTGGGTGATCACACCGTTGTCGGCGCGGGTGCCGTTGTGACGAAAAGCCATGAAGAGGGGCATTGCGTCCTGGCGGGAAATCCCGCCCGCGTGATCCGGCGTATAGACAAGGCAAATCACGCGGACTGATCACGCGGCCTCAAGGTTCTCCGGACTTTTTGAGGAGGAGGAGAAGAACGATGGATTCTTCCGTCGCATGGATCGAGTGCTTGAGGTTGGGCGGCATATACACCCAGTCGCCGGGCACGGCGTCGCGTTGCTCGCCGCCCAGGCCCCATTTCGAGCGTCCGGACACCTGGCACATCAGGGCGGCCATGGTGGCCGTGTGTTCCGACAACTCCTGGCCTTCGGCGAAGTGAAACCGGATCGCCTTCACATCCTGGTTCGCAATCAGCGATTCGGAAAGAATACTGTTGGGTTTCGCCTGTGCGGATTCTGTCGAGGCATCGACGTGGAAGACTTCAGCTTTCATTTCTGTTATCCTTTCTTTGCAGTGATAATGATCGCGGTGAGGTTTTTCTCGTAGCGGCGGAAGGTGCGGCGCATAGACAGAACGCGGCGGCGCGCATCGGGCATGCGAAGCAGGTTGAACCCGAATCGGAGGGCGCCAAACAGGCCTTCATCGGCCAGCAGGCGTTTCGGCTCGAGCAGGTGAAACGGCAGGCGATGAACCTCGAGAGCGACGAAGCCTGCCTCCTCGAGGAGCGCGCGCCATTCGCCTTCCGTCTGAGCCATGACGCCGTGATGGATCGCTTTGCTCATGCTCGCGCGAATATCCCGGCGGGCGGACTCCGAAATATCGTCAGGGCCAAGAGCGATTTCGTGGATGCCATAGCGGCCCCCCTTGCGAATGAGCTTCGCCGCCTCGGCAATGATGGCCTTTTTCTTCTCAACTGGCTGCATGGTCAACATCGCTTCGCCAACCACGACATCGGCGGAATCGGCCTGCAGGCCGCTGGATTCCGCCGAACCGTTCACAATACGGGCCCCCGAGGGCCCGAGAGCGGATTTGAGGCGCGCCGCCGCGGCCTCGTCGCGGTCCACGGCGGTGTAGGACTTCGGTCCACGGGCCACAATGCGCCGGGCCGTGGCACCGAGGCCGGGAGCGAACTCCACCACGTCGTCCGCGGAAGAAATATTGAGCAACCGCAGAAGGAATCGAGTCGCTTCGATGCCGCCGGGGCGGAGCACCTTTTTGCCCAGGCGGGCGAGCAGCCAATGTCCGGGCGCCTTGTCGAGAGAGAAGGTTTCGGAATTGGGACGAGGAAGAGAGTGGGAAGCCATTTGGGAGCCTTTCTCCATATTAGGATATGTAGGTCCATATATTTGCTTGGTTGGTGTGGCAAGCCTAAATTTTATGCTGCCTATAAACTGTCGATAAACAAACCCCACGATGGGGCGCAATTAAAGTTGTTTGGTATGTCAAATTTGTCATTGACTCACCCACTCCGTTGCTGGCTCCCTCTTCCCAGCGATCAAACAAATTTCGAGGTGAAACTCCTCTCAGGGAGCTGAACTCATGCGTCTTTCTTTATCTTTATCCAGCTGTCGCGCAGCCGCGGGCCGCGTGGCGGTCTTCGCCATCATGGGCATTCTGGCCGCCGTTGTCTCTCCCGGGACGCTCGCCGCGCAGAGCAAGGATGCGGAAGAAGGCAAGGACCAGAGCGCCATGCGCGTTGTGACGCTCGGCGGAGATGTCACGGAAACGGTCTTTGCCCTTGGGGCCGGCGACCTTGTGGTCGGATCGGATCAGGGGAGCCTGTATCCCCCCGAGGTTCTCGAGCGGCCCCGGCTCAACTATCACCGCCAGATGTCATCGGAGGGGATTCTCTCTCTGAATCCGGATGTCGTGCTGCTGACGAAGGAGGCTGGCCCGCCCACGGCGATCGACCAGCTTCGCTCGGCAGGCGTTCGCGTGGTGACGATCCCCACGGAGCAGTCCGTGGAAGGAGCGGAAAAGAAAATCACGGCGGTGGCCCGGGCGCTGGGCATTCCGGGCCGGGCCAAGGCTCTGACCGCCAAGATGCACTCGGACCTGGAGGGTGTCAGCACGCGAGTCGAGCATGCGGAAAGCACACCGAAGGTCCTCTTTCTTTATTCGCGGGCTGGACTGGGTGCGCCGATGATCGGCGGTTCGGGCACGTCTGCCGATGCGATGATCAAGCTGGCGGGCGGCAAGAACGCTGCGGCGGAGCTGCGTGGCTTCAAGCCGCTGACGCCGGAGGCGCTGCTGGCCCTGAATCCCGACGCGGTCCTGATGCTCGACAAGAGCTTTGAGAGTATCGGTGGCAACGAGGGCCTGCTTTCTCTCCCCGGAATGGCGGAAACGTCTGCGGGGAAGGAAGAGCGTTTCGTTCATCTGCCCGACAGCCTGCTTTTGAGCTTTGGCCCTCGCCTGCCGGAGGCGGTGGAGCGCCTGGCCGAGAAAATCCATCCTGAATACAGCGAGAAATCCTCCACGGAGGCGGGAGATTGAGGGACGCGAGCCTGGCCATACCGGCTCCGGCGGCCTCCGAGGAAGAGCCCATGAGTTCTTCCTCCTGGTCGCAGAGGCAACGCCGCAAGCGAGTCCTGACCCTGGGCGGGCTGGCGATGCTCGTGGTCCTGTCGGCGTCCTGCTCCGTTGTGTCCGGCGCGGTGAACGTCACCCTGGCGGAGTTCCTTGCCATCCTTCTGAAACCCATCGGGGTGGATCTTCCCGTGGAGTTCACCGCGGCCCAGGAGGCGGTCATTTGGTCGATCCGGATTCCGCGTGTTCTGCTGGGCCTGCTGGTGGGCGGCACGCTGGGAATCGGCGGGGCGGCGATCCAGGGGCTTTTTCGGAACCCGCTGGCCGAGCCCGGCCTGATCGGAACATCGGGCGGCGCGGCGATGGCGGCGGTTCTGGCGATACTAGCGGCATCTGCGCTTGCGGGGAGCATCTCCGGCGGGTTGCTGCCCTGGCTCGTTCCGGCGGCCGCTTTCCTCGGTGCGCTCGGGGCGACGTTCCTTGTCTATCGCCTGTCCATGGCAGGGGGACGGATGATGATCGCGACGATGCTTCTCGCGGGCATTGCCGTCAACTCACTGGCCGGCGCGGTCACGGGCCTTGCGATGTTCCTCGCCGACAATGAAGAGCTGCGCACGATTACGTTTTGGAGTCTGGGGAGTCTGGCAGGAGGAACCTGGTCGTCACTGGCGATCGTGGGGCCCTTCATGGCCGCCGCCTGTGTGGTGCTTCCGGTGCTGGCGCGGGCTTTGGACGCGCTGGCGCTGGGCGAGGCGGAGGCTCACCACCTCGGCGTCGCCGTGCAGCGGGTGCGCGTTCTGACCGTTGGCCTCGTGGCCCTGTCGGTTGGAGCGGCGGTTTCCGTGACTGGCATCATCGGGTTTGTTGGCCTGGTCGTGCCCCATCTGCTTCGGCTGGCGGCGGGACCGGACCACCGGCTCCTGATGCCCGGAAGCGCGCTGCTGGGAGCGGCTTTGCTCTCCGCGGCGGACTTGCTCGCGCGCACCGTTGCCGCGCCGGCGGAACTGCCCCTGGGCGTTGTCACGGCGCTCATCGGGGCTCCCTATTTCCTCTGGCTGCTTCTGCGCCAGCGCGACAAGGGGGCCCTGCTGTGACTCTCGCCGCGCACCAGGTAACCTACGCCGTTGGGGATGCTGTCCTGCTCAAGGACATCTCCCTCGCCGTCGAGGCGGGCGAAGTGCTGGCGGTGCTGGGCCCCAACGGCGCCGGCAAAAGCACGCTGCTGCGGCTCCTGAGCGGAGAAATCACGCCTGTTTCCGGCCGCGCGGAACTCGAAGGCCGGGAACTGGGTGAATGGGAGGCGTATAGACGCGCCCGGCGGCTTGGTGTTCTTCCCCAGGCAAGCGCGCTCAACTTTCCGTATCCCGTCTTCGAAGTTGTCATGATGGGACGGCTGCCCCACACGGCGACCACGCCATCACGGGGGAATGAGCGAATTGCCTGGGAATGCCTCGACCGCGTCGGGGCGCTGCACCTGGCGGAAAGGCGCTACCCCACTCTCTCCGGCGGCGAGCGCCAGCGCGTTCACCTCGCGCGGGTTCTCGCCCAGATCACCGGTCCGGCGGAGGAAGAGGAGCAGCGGTTTCTGCTGCTGGACGAACCCACCTCCGCGCTGGACCTCGCCCACCAGCACCTGGTGCTGAGGCTGGCGCGTGAAGTGGCCTCGGAGGGCATCGGCGTTCTCGCCGTGCTCCACGACATCAACCTCGCGGCGCTCTATGCCGACCGCATCGCCGTGCTCTGCGAAGGCGCGATGGTGCGTTGCGGAGCGCCCGCCGAGGTGCTGACCCAGAACTGCATCCAGTCCGTTTACGGGCTGGAGAGCACGATTATCTGCCATCCCACAACCGGCTGTCCCTTTCTGATCCCGCATCCCTCGCGGGCCGGGACGGACCAACCCTCAACCCCTGAGACTCAATCCCAACCCATTTAAAGGAATCTCCTTCGATGCATAAACAGAAGCTGCTTCACCATGCTGTTCCCTCTTTCGCGCTTGCGCTCGGACTCGCCAGCACAGCCGGAGCGCAAACCCTCATCGACTTTGAAGGAACCGACCCGCTCTCCAATTCGCTGATCAGCGGGGACAAGAACTTCTTCCAAATCACGTCCGATCAGGCGGCGGACAGTACGACCTATTCGATTAAGCCGTATGATCCGGAAGTCAAACCCGCTGATAGTCAGGACAACTATCCCCAGGACCCCTTTGAGTCCTTTACCTATGATGTGCCCATCGATCTGGAAGCGGGCACGATCTCGGTGGACTTCTACGACACCTTCGGGCTGGCAAACTCCGGCGCCTTCGAATGGGCCATGTCGGTGATTCTCGAGGACGCGAACAATCCGGAGGACTTCGTGGCTGTCGAGATTACCCGGCTTCCCTACGACGGCGGGCGCTACTATGCGTCCGAAGGTATAGACGATGCCTCGGACTCCGTCTTCGACACCTATCCCGCGGGCCCGGTGCGCAGCGTTGGCTGGCACACGATCAACTTCAATGTGACCTCCACGGAAACGACTGTGAATGTGGATGGTTCCCCGGACGCCACGGAGGTGGAAGGCCCCGGCGGCAGCGCCGATCTGCGCCTGCGCTTCATGGCGGACTCGGCAACCGGGGGCGGCTTCAGCAACTGGACCCAGAGCGGCGCCACGAGCTATCCCGCCGCGCCGGGCCTTGTCTATCTCGACAATGCCACCTTTACGGCCACGGCACCCTCTTCCGATTCGGACAGCATGGGATTCGAATCGGGCGAAGTCGACTCTCCCGGCGTATTCATGGGCCCCTCGGCCTTCGACAACCCGGATATGGCGGATTTCGTGAACGATTTTGAAACCACCACGACGCTGACAAGCGAAGGAAGCCAGTCCGCCATCTTTGCCAATAATCCCGAGCCGTTCAAGAACCTGGCCTTTGATCTTTCTTCGGCCCAGGCGGGCAGCATTACGCTTTCCGTGTATGATGCGCTGGGCCAGAACGAGGACCTCGATTCCTTCGGAACGATCCTGATCGAGGATGGCAGCAATCCCGCCGACTTCATCGCCCTTGAGCTGTGGAATGGTCCCTATCCATCCGCCGAGACGAATAAGAATTATTACTCCATTCGCTCGAACCCCGGAGGCCCGGCCGATTTCAACAGCGATTACTTCGGCGATCGCTCCGTCGGGTGGCACAACGTGGAAATCGTGCTGGCCAACACGGAATCGTATATACTCATCGACGGCCAGGAAAACCTGGACGGCGAAGGGCGCATGACCGGCCCGGGGCTGGATTCCAACCCGAAGCTCCGCCTCATGAATGGCTCCGCCAGCAACGGCGGCTTTGGCAATTACATCACGGAAACCGACGAGCTGGATATCGGCTACTTGTCAGGTCGGCGCGAGCACCTCTACTTCGACGAAATCAGCCTGCCCATCACCTCCACGGGTGTGAAGGACTGGGCGCTTTACTGAGCATCACTATCCGGGGGAGGCCCGCTCCTCCCCCGGAGTGTTTTATTGAACCCTTGAAGGAGACCCGTTGTGAAACGACATCCCGTTGGCTTTACCCTGATAGAACTCTTGATCGTTGTGGCCGTGATCACTATTCTGGCTGCCATTGCGCTGCCCAACTTTCTCGAAGCGCAAGTCCGCTCGAAGGTCAGCCGGGCGCAGTCGGACATGCGATCGCTGGCGACAGCGCTGGACGCCTACCGGGTGGACAACAACCGATACCGCAAAGCGTTCCTGACCGAAGCGCTGCCGCAGAGGCTCAAGCATTTGACCAGCCCGATTGCCTACATCACGAGCATCCCCAAGGATCCGTTCTGGAAGGAAGACACCTCCACCTTTCATGGGAGTTCGCCGCTCTATGTTTACGCTTCGGGGAATCTCTATGCCGGCGGCGCCGCCGTATTTGATACGGTGGAAGCCGTCGGCAGCCTTTACTCTCTGGCCAGCCGCGGGCCCGATCAGGACCTGGATGGCGGCGGCTACTGCGTCGCCCACCCCATAGCACTTAGGAGCGGACTCTCGATCCGGACAACATACGACCCGACGAATGGAACCATCAGCAGCGGGGATATCTACCGCCTGAGCCCGGGAACCCTGGGCGACGACCTTTGATTCACCGCAACACCCACCAAGACCAAACACGCTTCGAAAGGATGTCTAGACAATGAGCCAGTCCCCTGAAACTTCCGAGCAAACTCCGATCGAACAGCTCAAAGCCGGTATCTGGGATATTCATGAAGGCGTTTCCAACGACGCCAATGACGAGGCGGTCGAGCAGGAAAGCGTCATGAAAGGCAACCTGCCAAAGTATAAATACGTCAATGGCGTGAAACAGCGTTACCTTCTTCAGCGGGAATTCGAGAAGTTTCTGGACGCGCACCGCCACGGAGAACCGTTCCTGAACCACGTGGTAACCGATGAGCAGTTTCACGCGGAGAAAGCGGCGCAGGACCTGCGCTTTTTCGGCGTCGACCCGGCCGGAGTGAAGCCCGTTCCGGCGACGGAGAAGATGTATTCTTTCTTCCACGAAACTGCCCAGCGCGATCCACGTCTGCTGCTCGCCATTCACTATGTGATCGAAGGGAGCAATAACGGCGCGATGTTCATCGCCAAGGCCGTGCGTGAATGCTATGGCCTGGAAGGCACCGATGGCACCTATCACCTCCAGCCCTACGGCTCGGAGATCCGCAAGAAGTGGAAAGCCTGGCGCGAGGCCTTTAACGAGCTGGATTTCGACGAGGCCCTGATGAACGAGATGATTCGCGTGGGGCGGGAAACCTTCCACCACATGAACGCGATCTCGCGCGAGGCGCACGCCCAGCCGCAGGACGGAAACCAGTCATGATGGACACGGCGGAACTGAAAGAGAAAGTGGCGCGGAAGCTGAAAGCCAATCCGCGCCTGAAAACCGCCATGCTCGCCGATGCCCTCGGCGTGGCCGAAGCCGAGATCATGCGCGCCATGCCGGTTGGCTATGCCACGGAATTGGACTCTGACCGCGCGGAGGACATCATCCGCGAGCTGGACTCCTGGGGCACGCTGTATATCGTCGTGCGCAACACGATTGCCGTCATGGAAGTCAAAGGCGCCTTTGGCGGCTTCAGCCAGTCCGGGCCGTATTTCAACGTCGCGGGAGAGAATCTGCACATGCACCTGAAGCTCGGCGAAGTGGAGAACATCTTTGCCGTGAAGCCGCCCACGGCGGACGATTCCACGCCGCCGCTGCTTTCGTTACAGTTTTTCGACGGCAACGGCGCCTCGGGCCTGAAGGCTTTTATCCTCCCATCGCTCATCAAGCCGGACGGCCCATCGCTGGAAGAGCGGCACGAGCAATGGGAACAACTGCGCAAACGCTATTCTCTCACCAGAACCTGAAAACACCGAAGCGAAGGTCGTTCTTCCGGTTCGGACCCAGGACCAAATGGAGCGGGAAACCGGGTTCGAACCGGCGACCCTCAGCTTGGGAACGCCTAC
>CAYFUR010000030.1:0-35436 GCA_964346275.1 uncultured Candidatus Sumerlaeota bacterium | reverse complement strand
CGCCAAAGTGTGAGATCCAAATCGTTCAGCTTGCGGGCGAGAGACGATGAATCAACCGAGACACCGCATTGCAATAATCGGAGGAGGGATGGCCGGCCTGGCCGCTGCCAGCCGCCTGGAGGAACTCGGAATCGAGCACCTGGTGCTGGAGCGCTATGGGCGCGCGGGCGGAAGGTTTGCCAGCCGGAAAGGGGAAGGATGGCTGGCCGACCACGGAGCGCGATACGTCCTGCGGTCGGAACGCCTGATCGGCGACCTGATCCGCAAGGCCGGCCTCGAACCCCAGCGGGTCTCCATCCAAGGAGGCGTGCACAAGCTGATGGCCGACGGGCATATCGAGGTTCCTCCCCATGGCGGAGTCGATCTCGACCGCATGTGCCTCGACACCGGTTTTTCCGAGCTGCCAAAGCGCCTCGCCAAGAGATTCAATGTCTGGTTCAACACACCGGTGACGGCGATTCGCTGGGACAACGATGTGAAAGTTTTCCCCTGGCAGAAAGAGGGACAGGTTTTCTGGTTTGAAACCGAGGGGGGCCATCCGCTCTGCGAGCCCGAGTCGGATAGCCTGGTGCTTGCGGATGGAGTGATTCTCGCCACGACGGCCACGGCGGCGGCGGGGATCTGTCAAAAGAGCGGCGCCCTGGCCGAAGTGGGAGATATGGTGCGCCAGCTTCGCTACATGCCGGCGTTTACCGGCATGTTCAAGATCCCCCGCATCCCGGCTGCTTACTATGCTCTTGAAGGCCAGGAGGGAACCCGGCTTGCATGGGTCGGCTTTGAAGAGAAGAAAGCCCCGGAACGGGTCGAGCCAAGGTATTCGCTGATCGTCGCGGATGCGGACCCCTCATGGAGCGAGGATTTATTGAAGAAGCCCGAGCCGGCTGCTCTGGATGATTTGTACAAGGCGCTTCGGGATGTTGTGGAAGGCCTGCCCAAATATCCCATTTCACGCACTTACAAAAAATGGACGGCAGCCCGGCCAGAGAACGCGCCTCTCGGCATCCCGCGCGGCGAGTCGGGCCCGCGCTGGCCCGTGAATCCACCAACGGCTCCCTTCGCCCTGGCGGGTGAATATATCCATGGAGACAGGGCTGAAGACGCGGTGCGCTCGGGACGCGACGCGGCCGAACTGGTCCTGAGCATGATCCCCAAACGCCAGAATATCCTCGGCATCAATCTCCAAAGCTGATCCACCTTTCCGATACTCCATGACCCTCGTTCCTCCCGACCCATCCCGTTTCTGGCGCAACCGGGGCGCGCTGGAAAAGGCGCGAGAGCGGGCTCTTGCCATTGCGCGCCGCATCATGAAAGAGCGCCGCTCCACGGATGGGGTTGCCCGCCAGGTCTTTCACGGCGCCCACGAAGGAAGCCACCACCTGGATTTCTTCCGCGGCGAGGCTCCCCCGCTGCTTGAGCGGCTGCCGGAGGATTTCTCCGCGCTGGAGGCCGGCGCGGGCATGGGCTGGCTGGCGGCGCTGATGGCCTCGCGCGGCGGCCGCGTACTGGCGACGGAAATCATCTGGGGCGCGGAAACACCTTTCGATCCCGGCAATGCCTCGACTTTTCGCCGGTTGATCGGCAAGGAACCGCGCCTTGCCGACGTCGTTGATCTGGCACCGGATGACAAGTCTATACGGTTTTCCACCAGGATCCAGTTTGTGAAAGCGCAAGCGGAGCGCCTTCCCGCCCGGGATGGTTCGCTGGACCTTGTCTATTCGCAAAACTGCCTGGAACACATCCCGGGGCTTGGGGCCTATTTCGAAGAAGCGGCCAGGGTTCTCCGGATCGGCGGAATCTTTTTCAATACGACCGAGCCGCTTTACTTCTCGGCTTTTGGCCATCATCTTGAAGACATCTTTCCCGTTCCCTGGGGGCATTTGCTCTGGCCGGCGGAGGAGCTGGCCGAACTGGCGGTGAGGGAAGCCGGCGAGCGGGATTGGGCGCCCGGCGTGCCGCTGGAGCCAAAGCACCTGCTCGGCTTGCTGCGCAAAGGGATGAACTTTGCCCGGCCAGGAGAGATTCGCCGCCACTTGCTCAGGGGCCCGTGGTCGATCGATGGATGGCTGGATCTGGAATTCAACGAGCATCGCCGGTGGGCGCGGGAGATCGGGCTGGCGGATGCTCTGCGCGGTGTGAGTGAGGACGATTTGTTTCTCGTGGGATTGCGGTTTCGGCTGCGGCGGGAAATTGCCGCGCGGGGAATCCGGCTGCCGCTTCGGCTGGCGCATTCAACCCGTCGCCGACTGCGCGGGCTGGCCGGGCGTTAATCGACTTCGATCCGCATCCAATAGCTGCGCGCCTCGCCCGGTGGTATCAACTCGGCCCGGTCCGTATTGATGAAATTCGGCGGTCCGCTGAAAGGCTCGATGCAGACGAAATCCTTACCGGGGAGAGTCCAGAGCTGGAGGAAGTGCATCTTCGGTGAAAAGCGGAGATGCACGCGTCCGAGACCGGGAATCTGGAAGATCGTTTTGCCGTTCATGGGCGGGCGCAGGCCAAAGTTCACCTGTTCGCGGTCGTGGAAAAACCCGGCTTCCGTACCAGCAAAATTGCCGCTGACTTTTTCTTTCTCCCCCGCCGGACAAGCGAAATAGGGATGCCAGCCCGGCGCGACGGGCATGGGGCTTTCCTCGTGAAGGTTGTGGATGAGCAGCTCGACGTGGAGTCCGTCGGCCAGGATCAGGCAGGATTGCTCAAGGTGGAACGGCCAGGGAAAGATCGCCTCGGTTTCGGCATCGGACTGGAGAAACATGCGGAGCCCCGCGCCGCCATCGGGCTCGGTTGTCCAGGCCATGTTGCGGGCAAAACCGTGCATGGGAATCTGCGTGCCGCTCGCCTCCAGGCGATCGTTCTCGATGCGGCTGGCAAAAGGGAAAAGAAGCGGGATCCCGCCGCGAATGCTTTTTCCGGAATCTTCCAGGGTCTGGCGGTCGAGAAACAAGACCTCGCGACCGCGAACTGTCAGGCCGGAAACAAGCCCGCCGCGCCAGGGGGCGAAGCGGACAGAGACATTGCCGAGTTCGAGCTGTTCCTCACGGGGTTTGGTCATGGAAAAGGCCAAATGGAGTTTTCGAAGTCATGGAGAAGTGGGAGGGGACATGGGTCAAGGCCACTTATTATTTTCTTACAGGAAATCGTTGCGCCGACGGTCTAATGGGATTCATTGTGTCGTTTCTTTCGGTCCCCAGGGGACTCGATTCTTCCTGAAAGCGCATGCCGTGTTTCGTTCCTTCCCAAAAAGAATGGCCCCGGATTCACTGGGAAGTCTTGCAATCTGGGCCTTTCTGGCGGCAGCGCTTCTGATGACAACTCCGGCAAAGGCAGAACTCATGAAGGTGGACATCGTCATTTGCGGCGGCTCGTTGAGTGCTCCCGCGGCGGCGCTGCAGGCCGCGCGAATGAATCCCGAGGCAAAAATTCTCCTGACCGAGCCGACGGACTGGCTTGGGGGACAGGCAACCTCCCAGGGGGTGTCGGCGATCGATAATGCCTGGCATAATCCCGGGGCGACTCTCATGCGCGAGGATCCGCCGAGCTACTATGCCGCCGATTACCTGGATTTTCTGGACGATTTGAAGAATCCCGATGATGAAGCGCCGGGAGAAGGCATGGCGCCCAATGGGTCCGCGTGGGTGAGCCGGGAAGCCTACGACCCGCGCACGGCGGCCTGGATTCTCGACCAAATGGTGGAGGCCTATCCAAACATCACGCTGATGAAGATGGCGGTCGTGAAGAAAGTCGAAACCGAGGACATCTCCGACGAATTCGGTCCGGGGAAACGCATCACGGCGCTGGAGCTGATCCGCCGCGAAGCGATCAATGGCTATCAACCGTCGGACAAATTCCTCTCGGAGGTGATCCACGACTGGTATGACAGCGCCGATTCGGAGGACTTCCGAAAAGAAACGGTGCGCGTCGAGCCGGCAGACACTCGAAAGGGCATGGTTGTGATCGACGCCTCCGAGCTGGGCGACACGGTTGTCCTGTCCGACGCCGTCTATACGGTGGGCCGCGAACTGGCCTCGGAAAAAATGGGCGAGGATGGCAGTCTGCCCGAAATGAATGAGCAGGGCAGCCAGGCTTTTGCATATATTTTCTGCGTAACGGATGCGGACACGCCATCCGATGAATCCCATTTGAAGACCCCCTTTCCGGATTTCGAGAGCTATTATCAGAACCAGGTGGACAGCTACTTCTCGCTCGCTCCCCATGGATGGGCGCGCGTGTGGACCTATCGGCGGCTGCGCAACACGGGCCCGGTCTGGAGCTTCGATACAGTCAACCGCGGCGACGTGACGATGCAGAACTGGTATCCGGGAAACGACTACCCCTACCAGACGATGTATAAGGACAAGGCCGGCGCGCAGGCGGAATCCGCCGATTGGAAAGGAGGCGTGTTCCTGGATGCGCTCGCCGAAGCGGAAAAACACGCCCTTGCGTATTACTTCTACTATAAAGAAAACCGGACGTCCGCGTGGGACACGCATTACCTCGCGGGCATCGACGAGCTGAACATGATGGGAAGCGCCACGGGGCTTTCCAAGTTTCCGTATATACGCGGGACGCGCCGGATCATCGGCTTGCACAACTTCCGCCTGACCGAGCGTTACCTGGATGATACAGAAGCGCCGGGCTACGACAACGGGCCGTCCTTCCGCTTTTACGATTCCGTCGGTATTGGGAACTACGCGGTGGATGTTCACCCTTCGAGCGCCGATGAAGGCATCATTCCCCAATTCGAAAAAGCCGCGCCGTTCTATATTCCCTATCGCGCCCTGGGCTCGGCGAACGTGCGCAACCTGCTGGCGGGAGGCAAGCTGATCGCCGGCACGTTCGTTACAAACGCCGCCTATCGCCTGCATCCCATCGAATGGGCGATCGGGACCGCGGCGGGCGCCGCCTCGGCGGAAATGGCGGCTGGCGGGGCATCGAACTATGACTTGCTCGAACGCACACGCTTGCGGCGCCTCCAGGCCGACATCGACCAAAACTCGCCGATATCCTGGGAAGTTTACGACGCGGCGCCCATTCCCGAGTACAACGGCGAAATCATCGTGAACGACCGCAATGAAGTGTCGCCGGGCGAGACCTTTCCATTGGAAATCTACCACCACACGGCAACACGCGCCCGTGTATTCGTGGGACACCGCGAACTGGGCGAAACCACCGAACGCGCCAATGGCCGGCTGGTGATGGAAGCGTCGCTCCAGCAAGGCGAGACACCGCTCTTTACCGCCTATTGCTATGATGATGGGGGCGAATTGCTCGACACTGTTCGGAATTTCTCCATTGAGCGGCTCTACGTTGTTGATAACGACGACAACGGGCGGTTCTCGCTGGAGGGTTCCTGGGATCGCGGAACGGCTCAGCCCGATCGCTTCGGCGGATCCTATCACTACACCAACGGAGAAGGGGTGCGCCGCACGGCCACCTGGGATCTCTACATTCCCGCGGAGGGCACCTATGAAGTGTCCGTCTGGTATCCGGCGGCCTTCAATCGCGCTATCGATGCACCTTTTACCGTACACCATGCGGATGGAACGGAAACGGTTTTCGTGAACCAGCAGATCAATGGCGGCGAGTGGGTGAAGCTCGGGGAGTTCCGATTCCGCCCCGATGGCGAAAGGCGCGTGGTTCTGAGTAATAACATCGCAGAGGATGCGAACCTGGTGATCGCGGATGCGGTGCGCGCGCTGCCCATTGCGAACTCGGATTCGTGGATTCTCTCCGAAAAAGCGGCGGGGGTCCGTTAGGATTCTTCGCGCAAGAATCGCCACCAGCTCGCAAGGCCCCGCAACGTCAGATGCGGGGCCATTGTGTATGGTATGCGCAAAAGCGGGGCGACGCGGCGCGCGCCGCCGCCGGTGAGATAGACATCCGGTTTGGCCTGGAGTTCGAGGCCGGCGTCTTCCACGAAACGCTCGATGGCTCCGGCCTGGCCGAGCAAAACGCCCGTCCGGATCGCCTCGACCGTCGATTGGGCCAGCATGCCGGGCTGAGAGGCGGCCTCTTCGTCGTTAAGGAGTGGAAGGCGGCCGCCCGTGGCGGGCGAAAGAGCTTCGAATTGAAGGCGGATTCCCGGCATGATTGTGCCGCCGCGAAAGCCTCCCTTTTCATCGACGATTTCGAGATGCGTGGCGGTGCCAAAGTCCGCCGCGATCGCCGCGCGGCCGGGCGAGAGAAGGGCCAGCGCCACCGCATTGGCCAGGCGGTCGGGGCCGGGCTGGCCGGACGTATAGACATACTGGAAAGGAAGAGGGCTGTCGGGACCGAGAAACTCGGGGGGGGACGCCAGGCCTATCCTTTCAAACACTGGCCCGAGATAAACCTGGTCCTCTGTGCGTGCGGTGGAACAGGCAAGACCTGCTGCCCGGCCGTGCTTATGAGAAAGCTCTTCCGCACGGATGGCGAGATCCTGGGCGCTTTCAGGCCATGCGCCGCGGGGGACTGTATAGACATTCTCCAGGGTTTGGCGCCGGAAGAGGCCGAATTTCACGGTTGTGTTGCCGGCGTCGAGGCACCAAAGGGGCAGATCATGCAGGGCCATAGAGACACTCCGGAGCGAGCAGCCAGTGGCCTGCGGGCGGGCCATCGAGGATCTCGCCGTCCTGGAGAACTTTGGCCCCATTGACAATCACCATCGCCGGGCGGTTGGAAGAGTAATCCTCCAGCCTTTCCACTGCACCGAGCGGGAAGAGGGCAAAGTCGGCCGGGCTGCCAATTTCAATACGGCTGCGCTGGACCAGTCGGAAGGCTCGGCCACCGATCAGGGAGATCCGGTTATGCACCGCCATGACACCCCGCAGGTCTTTCGCCTGCCCTCGGAGGAGAATCGATCCCAGAAAATCCGGACCCGGATCGCGCCCAAGAGAAAGGCCGCCGTAGCCAGCAATCAGCGGCAGCCAGTCGATTGCGGGGTCCGCCGCGTCTATACTGAAAGCGACCTGGTCGGGATCCACCAGGAAGTCGTCGACGAGCTGGCGCAGTTCTTCGGATCGGGCGGGGACCAGTCCGTGGCGATTCCCAGCGGGAGCGAGGTGCAGATGGAGGCGCACATCGCGGCGTGAGGGAGCCCCGGCGAAGAACAAATCCGCCGCGACGGTGCGATCGGCCAGGTCTTCGGCCCTCGCCATGGGTTCCGCCGGGTGAAAGAGATGTTGGAGGTGGAGCAGGTCCACGGCGGCGATTTCGCGATCCTGGACGAGCAATCCCGCCAGTTCGCTCATCCCGTGGCGGCTGAAAAGTTCCCGGATGCTGCCGACGCGCTCGAAGGGCATGAGGTTGATGGGCGGCGGAATCTCTTTTCCCTTCGCCAGCCACTCGGCCCGCGCCCGGTTGCTGGCAAAAGGTCCGGCGCCGTGGATGAGGGTGGTCACGCCGGCCTGTATATACCGGGAGAATTCTGCCGGATGAAGAGCCCCATCCGCGAAGTCCGCGCCAGGGGAAATTCCAATAAGGCCCGGCATGAGGAGATGTTCGCTGGCCGGGATGCGGGCCTTCGCATTTTCCAGTTCCAGGTCGCCGAGGGCTTCCACTGTGGATGTCCAGTCGACCTCCGCCGTCCGGTGATCAATCCGGGCGTCGCGGTTCAAGGCGACATCCGCGCGAAAGACTGGCCGTCCGGCGCCATTGAGAATCATTGGCCCGTCGATCACGACGTCGAAAAAGGGCTTCCCTTTATCGAAGGGGATTTGCTCGTAGGCCGAGTGATCCCGGCTATCAGCCTCGCCAGTTGCCGTAGCATGGAGCCCGCGGAGGAAGGCGAGGGCAAACAACCGCCGCACATAATCATTTCCCCCTTTTTCCTCATACCATCCGCCAGCTTCGAGCAACACCGAGGCGGCTCCCCAGCGGGCCATGTTGTCGCCAAAGGCCTTGGGCATGAAGTCCGCCGTATAGCGAGCGACGCCGGCATCGTGTTGCTTCACCAGTTCGGCCATGGCGCAAACAATCCGCTTGGCCTTGGTGCGCGGTTCGTCATCGGCCTCCTCCGTATCGAAGGGGCAGGCCTGGAACGCCATGGCAACGAGTTCATCTTCCTCGTTGGATTTGCGGGCGCTCATGTCGTGGAGATTGAAGCAGATTTCCGGTTGGAATTCGTCATTCAGGCTCTTGAGCAGGCGCCCCTCGCTGGTCGCCTGGGCCACGGCGTCGCGATTCAAATCAATGCCGAGAGCGTTTCGCCGCGTAGAGCGCTCGACACCATCGGGATTCACCATGGGAAAGACAAGAAAGTCGAGTTCGTCCAGGAGGTGATCGATCCAGGGTTCCGTTTCCTTGAGAATCATATCCAGCGCCATCATGAGCCCGGCGGTGCAATCGGACTCGTCGCCGTGCTGGCGGGCCCAGACGAGAACGCGGCGCTTGCCGCGGCCAAAACGCAATGTATAGAGGGCTTGCTCTTCGTTGGAAACGCCCGGCGCCTCCAGGACGAGGGGAACCCGGCTTTGTTTTTTCAATTGATGGAGAAACGCGGTTTGCTCGCGATGGCGAAACACTTCCCAGGGGACCGGGGAAAGCGGCAAAGGATCCAGCTTGTCCCAGATCTGTTCCGCGGGAAAGCGCGGGGGCGCGTCCGGATGGGCCATGTTGTTTCTCTCAGTAACAAGGTGCGGAGAGAGCGTGGCAAGGGCCCAGGCGGCGGGCAACCCTTTCCCGTGTGCCCGAGAATCAAACGCCGGCGACCGCTTCCTCGCCCTCGGGATCAGGCAATAACTCGTAAAAGAAATTCCGGCGCCGAGGAACGAAACCCGCCTCGCGGACGAGGTCTCGGAGGATTTCTTCGTTCATGCGGAAGCTGGCGCCGGCGGCCTTGACAACATTTTCCTCGATCATGATCGAGCCCATATCGTCGCAGCCATAAAAGAGCGAGATTTGGCCGATGCGGCCTCCCTGGGTCACCCAGGAGGACTGGACATGCCGGATATTGTCGATGAAGAGACGAGCGATCGCCGTGGTGCGCAGGTAATCCCAGGAGCCCACTTCTTTCAAACCGCGCTCGGCGGCCAGAATGGTGTTCTCCGGCTGGAAGGTCCAATCGATAAAGGCGGTGAATCCGCCGGTGTCGTCCTGGAGGTCGCGATAATGGCGGAAGGTTTCAATGCGTTCCTCGAGCGTTTCCACATGGCCAAACATCATGGTTGCGGTGGATCGGCCGCCCAGTTCGTGCCAGACGCGATGGACGTCGAGCCATTCCTGCGTCGAGCATTTGCCCCGGGTGATCTCCTCGCGCACGCGATCAGAGAGAATTTCCGCGCCTCCGCCGGGAATCGAATCGAGGCCAGCGGCTTTCAGGCGGCCAAGGACTTCCCCGTAGGACATGCGATTGATTTTCGCGAAGGCGTGGATTTCCGGCGCGCTGAAGCCATGGACATGGATGCCGAATTCGGACTTCATCCAGGCCAGCATATCTTCGTACCATTCGATTTTGAGCTTGGGATGCATACCGCCCTGGAGGAGAAGCTGGTTGCCGCCGAGAGCTTGCGTCTCCTGGATCTTTTCCGCCAGTTCTTCGCGGGAAAGGATATAGGCTTCCGGATCGCTGATTTTTCGAAAAAAGGCACAAAAATCACAGGTGGCCAGGCAAACATTGGTATAATTGACGTTGCGGTCGACAATATAAGTCACCTGATCGCTGGGATTCAGGCGTTTGCGCATGGCATGGGCGGCCTGGGAAAGCTCGGGGAGCTCGGCGTTGTGAAAAAGATGAAGGGCCTCTTCCTCGGTCAGGCGCTCGCCGCCATTTGTCACTCGATTCAGGATGTCAGCGGATGTCATACTGTGCCTTCGTGATTGCTGGATTGGCCGCCCGGGCAGCGGGCGGACTGGATAATGCCGTCCATGGAGCAATCGCAACGCCAGTTTCCCCACCCCCTGGGATTTGAAACGGCTCTTTGCGGGATGGCACCGCTCCCCATGGATGTTCTTCGAAAATCGTTGACTGGAACGAATTCCATTTGCTCCTTTGAATCAACAATTCGGGCATGCGCTCACTCCTTTCTCCACCGCCTCCGAAGGCTGTTTATTCTTTCATGCCATCCGCCGAAGCCCCAGACCTGGAACTCCTCGAAACACTGGTGACGCTGAACATCATCGGCGAGGATCAGAAAGAGGGCCTGATGCGGGAATCGCGGCGATACCAGTATCGCTCCGTTGGCGAGTACCTGGTGGATTCCGGTTTTGTACGGGAACACGAGCTGCGGGTGATCCGCATGATCAGCACGAATGAGCTTTCCCTGAGCATGGGCCAGTCGCTGTTGCTGGCTGGAGCGGAAGAACACAGCCGCCTGCGCGTGCGCAAACTGTCTCAAACCGACCTGAATCCCTTGACCTCGGCCCAGTCGAAGATGAATCGGCCGATCGCCGATATGCCGGAGTCCGAACTGACGGACGACACCCTCAGTTACGAGGCTCCCTCGGGACCCATTGAACCCGATCTCGCTGAAACGGGTGGCCTGGAAGAGCAGGAACCGGCTGGCGCAATGCCCGCCACTTCAGAGTCTTCCGCCGGAAGTTCTGGTTCCGAATCGGAAAAGAACCTGAGCGAGAGCGAGGAGAGGCTGGCGCGTATCGAGAATCTCTATCGCAAGGGCGCGCGGCTCTCGGGCCAGCGGATCGGGAAATATGCGCTGTTGCGGCCCCTGGGGCGCGGAGCATCCAGCTGGGTCTTTCTGGCGGCCCACGAGGTGCTCGATGTGCCCCTCGCCGTGAAGGTCCTCCATCCCTCCCTTGCTTTGGACAAATCCCACGCCCTCGACCGCTTTAAGCGCGAGGCGCTGCTGCTGATGAAGCTCAATCACCCGGGAATCGTCCGGGTCAGCGATTTCGATTTCATCCAGGGCTATTACCTCATGGCCATGGATTACGTGAACGGCCTGAGCGTTTCCGACTTGATCGAGACGGTGGGGCGCCTTCGCGAAGCCACGGCGCTGCGCATCGCCTGCCAGGTGGTTGAGAGCCTTCGCGCGGCCTATCGCCTCTATATCGTTCACCGCGACATCAAGCCCTCCAACATGATTATTGATCGCGAAGGCCAGGTGCGGCTGACGGATTTCGGGCTCGCTCGCTGGGTCGATGGTCCGCGGGATATCGTGAAAACCCGCTTTGGGGCGGGATTGGGGACTCCTTTTTACTGTGCGCCGGAACAATCCGAAGACGCCGGGAGCGCCGATTTCCCGGCGGATATCTATGCCCTCGGCGCGTCCCTTTATCACATGCTGACGGGCCGGCCTCCCTTCACGGGCAGAAAACGCACTGATGTGCTCCAACAGCACTCGAGCCAGAAACCGACACATCCTCGCGTGCACAACCCCAAGATCAGCGATGACACCAGTACGCTGCTTCTCTCCATGCTGCAAAAAAAACCGGAAGAGCGGCCTGCCTCCCACCTGGAACTTCTTTCCCAGCTCCATGTCTGCATCCACCGCCTGCAAAGCCAGACAGGGCAGACGGCAGAGCTGCCCAAGCCGGTACTTCCCGCCCGCGAGCACTGATCTTCTTGCCTTTGCGGGCACCGCTCCGCACCCTTCTCCTGATTAAGACGAGAGGACTCTCCGCCCGACGTGCGATCCCTGCCGCCTCCTGATGACATCCAAAACATCGCCGTCCGCCTGACAAACTGGGTGGGCGATTGCGTGATGAACACGCCCTTTCTCGGGCGCCTGCGCGCAATTTTCCCCTCGGCCCGCATCGTTGTCTTCGGCCGGAAAAACGTCACGGGCCTCTTTCAACAACACCCTCATGTGGATGACGTGAGGATGATCGACGACAAGTCACTTGGAGGCTTTCGCCGAGCGGCCGCGGACCTCAGAAACCTGGATGCTGACCTCGGGTTTCTTTTGCCCAATTCCCTCAAGGCCGCCCTGCTTTTCAAGGCCGGCGGCGTCCGGCGGCGCGTGGGATACGACCGCGATTATCGCCGCCTCCTGCTGTCTCATCCTGTTGCTCTGCGGCCGGACGATCTGGCTGTGCACGAGGTGCGCTATTACCTCCGGCTCTTGCATTTCTGGGAAACCGGGCCGGTCGATCCGCCGCCGCTTTGCCTCGCCGTGGGGGAGGAGGAGCGATCCGGTATGGGGGATTGGCTGGAAGGGGAAGGTATTGAACCCAATCAACTGGTCGTGGGGGTGAACCCGGCGGCATTCTACGGCACAGCCAAACGCTGGCTTCCCAGGCGCTATGCCGAGGTTGCTGCGCGGCTGCGCGACCGCCACGGCGCGGCGGTGGTGGTGACGGGACTTCCGAGCGAGCACGACGTGGCCGAGGAGGTCTGCCGCGCGGGGGGCAAAGGATTCGTAAACGCGGCGGGGCGGATGACTCTTCGCCAGTTGATGGCGTTTCTGGCGCAGTGTGACCTATACTTGACCAACGACAGCGGGGCGATGCACGTGGCGGCGGCGCTGGGGACGCCGGTGGCCGCGGTTTTCGGCAGCACGGACTGGGTGACGACGGCCCCGCTCGGCCAGCACACGCGGATCATCCGCGTCGAGACGCCCTGCGCGCCCTGCCTGCTGCGCCATTGCCCCATCGATCACCGTTGCATGACAGGCGTGACGAGCGAGATGGTTTGGGAACAGGCGGAGGATTTGCTTCAGCAGTTGGCCTCCGAGAAACCCAGTCAGGGAGCAAAGGCCTGAACAGAATGCAGCGGACGAACCCCCAACGAGCCATTTTTCTTTTTGTGCGCCAGCCGGAGGCAGGCCGCGTGAAGACGCGCCTCGCCCGCACCGTTGGCGAGGAACAAGCGGCGAATATTTATCAAATTCTGGCGGAGGATGTGGCCGCGGAGTTGAAAAGGGCCGCCGCCCGGGATGCAGGCCTGGCTCTCTATCTCTATGCCACGCCGGTGCATCAGATTGGCAAGGTGGCCCTCTGGCTCAACGACGGCAAGCCGCCGATTCTCGATGCGATTCCCCAGCCGGAAGGCGGACTCGATCATCGCCTTGCGCATGCCGTGGCGCAGGGCTTTTCATCCGCCATCGGAGCACAGCAGGTCTATCTCATTGGAACGGACTGCCCCGAGGTGACAGTCGAATCGCTGGATCAGGCCTCTCGAATCCTCGCGGAAAAAGACGCGGTGATCGGCCGGGCTCAAGACGGAGGCTTCTATCTCCTGGGGCTGAGCAAAGAGGCTTCACTGGCTTTTTACGGAGTGGAATACTCGACGGAGCAGACAGCGGATCAACTTGTTCGGAATCTGGAAGAAGCCGGCCTGGAGGTCGATCAGGACTCCCTCCCCCTTTTACGTGATATCGATACGGAAGAGGATCTGTATGCCCTGAGCGATGAAACCCGCCAGCGCCTGGCCGACCGCGCGCTCCACCGCCAGGTCTTTATCGATCTTTTCGAAAGCGCGGAGTGGATGGAGGCCTGATGATGCGTTTTGGGGGGAGGCTGACTCACTGTCTATACGGCCTTGTGCTGGCCGCTATTCCGGCCGGCCTCGCCGCCTGGCATCCGGCGGAGATGGCGGCGCAGGAACGCGCTGGCGACACGCGAAATCTGTTTCTCCGCGCGGGGATCACCGATCCGGCAAGGAATCCGCCGAAGCTTGAGAAAGCCCTCTCGGTTCCATCGGAAAAATCATCGGCCGGAAAATCCTATTCAATTGTCCAGTTTGACGCGCCCTTGAGCGAGAAGGCCTACGCCTCTCTTCGGGAACAGGGATGGGAATTCCTCGAATATATTCCTCATAACGCGTATATCGTACGCACCGATTCAGTGGTATCGCGAAAGGATCTGAAACGGATTTCCGGCGTTCGTTGGGGGGACGCCTTGAGGGCTGGCTATAAGATCGAGCCGGAACTTCTGGCAAAGTCCGCGAAGAGCGATAGGCGCGTCGAAGCTCTTGCCATTGTATGGCAGGGGGAAAGCCGTGCGCGGGCCGCGGGCCGGCTGGAGGCGCTCGGGGCGGATGTCCTTTCCCTGCCCGAGGCGGGATCCCACGAATTGATCCTGATGCGCCTCTTGCCGGAGCAGCTCGACGAAGCGGCTGCTCTCGGAGAGATCGAATGGATCGAAAGCGCGCCCCGGCCGGAGCCTCGCAACGATGTCGTCACATGGGCGGTGCAGTCCGGAGTCGAAGAGGAACGGCCGCTCTGGGATTCCGGGCTGACCGGAGAAAACCAGATCATCGGGCATATCGACGATCCCATCGACCTGAGTTCCTGTTTCTTTCGCGACGATTCCGATACCCCGGTCGGCCCGGATCACCGGAAGATAGCGGGGTTTCGTGGCTTGGGGATTGCCAAGACGCACGGGACTCATACAGCGGGAACGGCGGCAGGCCGGCGCGTCGATGGAAGCCTGGATGACGCGGGCCATGCGCCGGATGCGCGTTTATCGCACTCCAGCGTAGGGCTGCTCCCCCAGTTGAGCCGGGATGAGCCGCAAAATCAGTCGGATCTGGCGGGCCTGTTCGCGGCGGCGAAAGAAGATGGCGCGGCGATTCACACCAATTCCTGGGGCGAGGACGGACGGCGGAACTATACGTATTTCTGTGTCGCGATCGACACCTTCACCTGGGAAAACCCGGACTCGCTGGTGCTCTTCGCCGCGACCAATCGCTCGATCCTTTTTTCGCCGGAAAACGCGAAGAATGTTCTCGCCGTGGGCAGTTCCTTTCGGCCGCCCCATCTGGATTCCATCTCCACCGGCGGCCGCGGACCGACGTTCGATGGGCGCCGGAAACCGGAAATCTTTGTGCCGGGAACGGAGACTGTCAGCGCCGGCCTCGGAGATTGCCAAACGACGGCGCTCTCGGGCACCAGCATGGCCTGCCCTGCGGTAGCGGGTGTGGCGGCCCTCGTTCGCCAGTATTACCAGGAAGGTTGGTATCCCACGGGGACACGGGTTCCCGCCGATGGCTTCACGCCGTCGGGCGCGCTGCTGAAAGCCACCCTGCTCAACGCCGCCCAGGACATGGAGGTGCCTGGCTACCCGAATTTCCAGGAAGGCTGGGGCCGCCTGGTTGCGGATCACACGCTCTATTTCCAGGGCCGGCCGAGGCGTCTCTTCATCCATGACAGTTCGCAAAGCGGATCGCCGGGCCTCGCGACAAACGAACGGTTCAGTTTTCCCCTCGTGATTTCCGAGGAAGGGGATCCGCTGCGGCTCACGCTGGCCTGGCACGGCCCTCCTGTCTCCCACAGCGCCTCGCTGGCGGCGGTGAATAATCTCGACCTGGTCTTGGAAGCTCCCACGGGGAAGACGTATTACGGAAATGTTTTCGACAATGGCGTTTCCCGGATCGGGGGCGAAGGGGATGCGCTGAATAACGTGGAACAGATCCTCCTGGAGGATCCCGAGCCGGGCCTTTGGGAGGCCACGGTCATCGCCCGGTCCGTGGATATGACGCGCGGACGCCAGGGATTCTCTGTCGCTGCCACAGGCCCCATCGGGCGCACGGCGCTGGTGTTTGACAAGCCGGCATTCCGCACCGGTTCGTTTGCGGATCTGACACTTCAGACAGAAACGGATCGCGGCCCCACGGCGCCCGTGAACATAGAAACCACCGATGGAGATCGCGAGCAAATCCTGATGAATCAGGTCCGGCCGGGATACTATCAGGGGTCCATCGCGCTTCTTCGAGGCACCCCCTCTCCCGGTGATGGCTTTATTGTAACGGATGACGGAGAGGGCCTGATCGCCACCTTCCAGGACCCGGATACGGGAAACCACCTGGATTCGGCATTGATCGATAACACCCCTCCAGAAGTCGAGAATCTCAGAGTCACCCGAAACTATGGCGACCGGGTTTGGCTCGAGCTGGAAATATCGGAACCTGTTTCCGGAGATCTGTTCGCCGGAATCGAACCGGGAAGCCGCGCCCATCGGGAGGAATTCAAGCTGGTTCCAGGCACCTCGAATTTCTATCAAGCCTTCCTGGAGGGCCTGGTGCCCGAAAAAGAATACAACCTTTTTGTCGAGATGGAGGACATCGCGGGCAACCAGGTGCGCGATGATCGCAACGGCGCGTTTTATCAATTCGTGACAGCGAAAGGCCGGAAAACCTTGAGCGCCGATTTCAATGGGACCACGGATGGGTTTTCATCCGATACGCGCGATGACGGAGAAGGCTGGGGCCTCTCGGAGACGAATTTTGCCCGCAGCCCGCTCTATACGATGCACGCCGCCAATGCGCCTAACAGCCAGGACGCGAGCCTGGTGTCTCCATGGTTCGAAGCGCCGGACACGGAGGGCCTCGAATTGCGTTTCTGGCACAGCTATGAATTCGAGCAGGGAGCCTGGGATGGCGGCGTGCTGGAAATCCAGCCAAGCGCTGGCTCGGACTGGATCGACCTGGGTCCGTATCTACTGGAAGGCGGCTACAACGGCGAACTGTTGTTCGAAAGCTTTAATCCCCTCGCCGGGCGGCCGGCCTGGATCAATGGGGAGACCGGAACAATGACATTGGTATCCGTGGCACTGGATTCTTTCGCGGGAGGCCAGGCCCGTGTGCGCTGGCGCCTGGGAGCCGATGGCGCCACGGGAGCGGAGGGGTGGTATGTGGACGATGTGGAAGTGCGCTTCTATATTGCACGCCAGGTGACGCCGCTGACGCCCGCAACCGGATGGATGTGTTTTTAGAGTCCTTTCCAGAAAATCATGACGGAACAAAGGTGCTCGTCCCCACCTTATCCCCTTGATCGCCATCGAAGATCGCCATCGAAATGCCTGTCTCAGCTGCACAGGAGGGGAGGAGGAGTGTCAGTGAATGCTGAAGAGTAAAATTATGGAAACAATCCAACGGGCGGCGAGGACACGCACCCTCTCTCTTCGTGTATAGACGCTTCAGAGGCGAGTAGGATTAAGAGAATACGTGAGCCAGAGGAAAGGGTCACCCCCCGGTGCCGCGGCGGTTTACCAAGTCGGCCAGCAGGCCAATGGCGAGGACCTGGAGCCCGCCGATGAGAAGCGTGATGGTCGTCGCGACTCCGAACGATTCTTCCGCAAGCATGCGGGCCACGAGGAGGACAAAGCCCAGCCCGATCAGCCCAAACCCAACGGGCCCGAAAACTCGCATGGGATTGAAGGTGAGGGCGACACGGCAAATGAGGAGGAGAAAATTGCCGGTGTCGCGGATCGGGCGGATTTTGGATTTGCCAACGCGCGTCTCATAGCGAATCGGGACAAAGAGCACGGGCTCGCCCTCCGTGAGCAGGGCCATGGTGATCGTCGTGGTGAAGCTGAACCCGTCGGGCAGCAGGGTGCGCAGGCGCAAGGCGTCTTCGCGGCGAAAGAGACGCAGGCCGCTGTTCATATCGGGGATGGGCTCGCCCGTGAGGTGTTCCGCCAGGGCGCGGAGGATGCGCTTGGCGGGGCGGCGGACTACCGGCTGCTGGCTTTCCGGGCGGGCTCCGATGATCATGGAAGCTCCCTCCCCCGCCATCTTGCGCGCAAGGGCGGGAATTCTCTCGAGGGGATAGGTGCCGTCGGCATCGGCAATGGCCACAAGATCTGACATCGCCGCCTGGATGCCGGTTTTGAGCGAAGCACCGTAACCGCGATTACGGCGGTGGCGCAGTAGCCTGACCGCCCCGTTCTCCCCCGCGAGGCGGTCGAGTTCTTCTCCCGTTCCATCGGTAGACCCATCATCGACGAGGATCAATTCCGACCCGTCCGGCAACTGCTGGAGCACGGTTTGAAGGCGCTCGACCGTCGAGGAGACGGCGCCCTGCTCGTTGTAGACCGGAATGACGATGGAAAGGGGCGCGGGGTTCATGCTTGCGAGCATGGCGAGCGGCGCCATGGGGTCAAGAAAAGTGGCGCGGGATCCGGTGGGTGCGAGTTTCCTTGCACCTTCCGGTTGTCTTGGCCAGCTTCCACAGAACTTCCTGGCGGAAACGATATTATCTTTTTGGGTTCCAATATGAACATTGCTTTCTTGAAAAAACTTTTGAGAACCCCGGGAATCCCGGGTTTCGAAGAACGGGCGCGGGCGGTCTGGCGCGGCGAGGTGAAGGCCTTTTCGCACTCTCAGCAAACGGACATGAACGGCTCGGAGATCGCGACGATCAGGGGGCGCTCGTCGCGGACCTCGATCCTCCTCATGGGCCACATCGATCAACTCGGCCTGATCGTGCGCTATATCGACGAGAGCGGTTATCTGTATTTCGCGCCGGTGGGCTCCTTCGATAACGTGACGCTGGTCAGCCAGAAGGTGAAAGTCTGCGGCCCCAAGGGCGATATTCCCGGCGTCATTGGCAAGGTGGCGGTGCATTTGCAGCCCCGGGACGAGCGAAACACCAAAACCGTGAAGATCGAGGACCTTTGGATCGATATCGGAGCCACGTCCCGAGAGGAGGCGCAGCAATACGCCCCCATCGGAACGCCGGTCATGGTGGGGGAAGAATACGTGGAATTGCTGAACGGCCGGGTTGCCACGCGATTCGACAATCGTTTTGGCGCCTTTGTGGTGGCCGAAGTCATGCGGCGCCTGTGGGAAAAGCGGGACAGCCTGTTTCCGACGGTGCACGGCGCGGCGACGGTGCAGGAAGAGACTTCCATCGGCTCGAGCGGCGCCGGAGCGGTTGCCTACCGGCTGATGCCCTCGGCAGCGATCGCGGTGGACGTCAATCATGCCATCGATATTCCCGGGGTGGACAAGCGCCTGCATGGCGACGCGAAGATGAGCCAGGGGCCGGTGCTCAACGTGGGCGTGAATTCGTCGAATAAGCTGGCAGCGGCCATACGCCGCGCAGCGGAAGAGTCGGGCTTCTCGCTCCAATTCGAGCACAACAGCGGGCGTTCGTTTACCGATGCCGACGCGATGCCCGATACCCGCACCGGCGTCCCAGGCATTTACTTTGGCAATCCCCTACGCTATATGCACAACACCGTGGAGGTGGCGGACATGGCCGATGTGGAGGGGTGCGTGGACGTCCTGGAGGCCTATCTGCTTTCGATCGAGAAAGACGTCGATTACACGCCTTGAGGAATTTACGGCCCAAAAAAGATTCACTTTGCGATGGAGCGGGGCCACTTTTGCTTGCCACCACTCCGCAGAGGGCCCATTCTGACATGGGTGGTTCCTGGACGCGAGCGAGGGGAATCATCGAATTATTCTTCTGAAAGGACGCCTATCGTGAGACGGATGGTCCGATGCCTGATGACAGGAATTCTAGCAAGCTCGGCCGTCTCCGTGGTATCGGCGGCTATTGTCGATACGGGTTTTGAGACGGAGGAGGGCTTTACCGAGGGAACCAGCCCCAACGGGGTGGACAACTGGGTTGTGATGCCCCAGGCAGATGATGTTCTGGTGCGCGCCGGCAATGCGGCCGAACTGAACCAGTATCTTGAATTGGGACAGGGCGCGACGCTGGATTACAGCTTTACAACGGACCAGAGCAATGCGGCCGGAAACCTGGTCTGGGTGGAAGGATACTTCCGCGGCCAGGGCAGCTCGGCAACGCTGGCTGATGCGCTGGAAAACTACAGCGACAACCCCGCCTCGGCGATCGTCCATTTCAGCTCGGCGAATGGCATCGAAGCGCTCGACGGCGATGGCGCTGGCAGCGGAACGGCCGTCTCAACGGGAACGGACCTTGGCCCGGCCAACGAGGATACCTGGCGCAAGATCACCCTGCAACTGGATTTCGACGGCAAGGAATGGGGAATCTGGATCGACAACAGCAGTGCGGCCCAGGCCCTCGGCTTCCGTGACGACGCGGTGTCCGGACTGAATGGATTCCGCAATCTGGCGGAAACCCAGAGCGATTTTGACGCCTTCCGGGTCGTTCGCCCGCTGAGCGGCGATGCGAATGGTGATGAGAAGCTGGATTCGGCGGATGTGGTGAAACTCATCGATTACGCGGCCGATCCCGTTGACGATGTGATTTTGTTCGCCAACGCCAACGTGGCCACCGCCGGCGACAGCGCCGATACCATCGACGACGCCGATGTGACGTTGCTGGTGGGCATGCTCCAAGGCATCACGATGTAGGATTCAGAAGTTATGCGGATATTCGGCGGGAGGTCCTCTGTGGCTTCCCGCTGTTTTTTTCTGAAGAGGCCATTGAGGAGCCGGAACGGTGGATTCGCTTTTGACAGGCCTGGAAATGGGGCCTAGATTTGTTCCAGATCAGGTGAATTTTCGTTGTGGATAAAGCACAAGGAATGCAGTAGATCATACCAGTCTTTGAAAAGCCCTGGGAAAAGCGCCCCAAGGCCCCAATGAGTAAATGGATATGGCGGAAGAAACTCGTATTATTGGTATCGACCTGGGCACGACCAACTCGGTTGTCGCCGCGACGGAAGGGTCGGACCCGATTGTGATCCCCAACCAGGAAGGGGCCAACAAGACGCCTTCGGTTGTGGCTTTCCTGGATAACAACGAATGCATTGTGGGAGAAATCGCCCGGCGCCAGGCGGCAACGAATCCCGAGCGCACCATCAGCAGCATCAAGCGCCTCATGGGGGGGGATTACGAAGAGGTCAGTGAACGGGTGGAACACTTTCCCTTCAACCTTGTTCAGCACGACGACCGCCTTCTGATCGACATCAATGGATTAGGGTACAGTCCCGAGCAAATCAGCGCCCTGGTCCTGAAGAAGCTCAAAGAATCCGCGGAAAATCATCTCGGCGAAAGCGTCGAACAGGCCGTCATCACGGTGCCGGCGAATTTCGACGACTACCAGCGCAATGCCACAATCGAAGCGGCCCGCCTGGCGGACCTCAAGGTGCTTCGCCTCCTCAACGAACCCACGGCGGCGGCTCTCGCCTACGGAGTCGGCAACTCCAGCGATACCGAGGAGATCATCGCGGTTTACGACTTCGGCGGCGGCACTTTCGACATCACCCTGCTGGAAGTCACCGGGAAAACCTTCGAAGTTTTGACCACCACCGGTGACACGGCGCTGGGCGGCGACGATCTCGACAACGCCATCGTCGGGATGATTGTTGAGGAATTCGACGAGGAACATGGGGTCGATCTCACCGAAGACCCCGTCACTCTGCGCCGCCTGAAAGAAGTGGCGGAAAAGGCCAAGTGCGAATTGAGCATGGCCTCGCAAACCATGATCACCCTGCCATTCATCGCTTACCGCGAAGGGCAGCCGCTCCACCTGGAGCGCCAGTTGACCCGAGATGAATTCGAGGAACTGATCGAGCCGTTTGTCGAACGCACCGTGCGCTGCTGCAAGCGGGCACTCGACGACGTCAGCACCACGAAAAGCGAGATCGACAAGGTCATCCTGGTGGGCGGTTCGACGCGCATCCCCCTCGTTCAAGACACGGTGGAAGACTTCTTCGGGCTGCAGCCTTTCAAGGGAATCAATCCGGACGAGGTGGTCGCCCTGGGCGCAGCGATTCAAGCGGGGGTTTTTTCCGGGAACATCGAGGAGGTCACCCTGCTCGACGTGGCTCCCCATTCCCTCGGCATCGAAGTCAAGGACGGCCGTTTTTCGAGAATCATCGAGAAAAACGCAACGATCCCCATCAAGGCGGCGAAGAACTTTACCACCACCGAAGACAACCAGGCTTTCGTGAATATCCACATTCTCCAGGGGGAGAGTGAAGAGGCGGCGGACAATCGCAGCCTGGGGAAATTCATGCTCACCGATATTCCCGAACAACCAAAAGGGCGCCCGCGGATTCGTGTCACGTTTTTCGTCAATGCCGACGGAGTGATGGAGATTTCCGCGGAGGAACTGAGCGCCTCGATTTCAAAGTCGCTCACGATCGTTCACAGCGACCTGGACGAGAGCGAACGCAAATCGCGCCGGAAGGCACGCGCACGGCGGCGGAAAAAAGACAGGCGAACAGCAGGCGGGCGCCGCTATAAGCCGGACTCGGCGGGCGAACCGGCCAAGCTCAAGGGAAAGAAGAAACGCCACGAAGACCCCTCGGTCGTGCGCCACGAGGAGAGTTCGCAGGAAAGAAGTTCTCGAGAAGAGAACTTCGCCGTCCTTGGCGATACAAACCCGGGAGCGGGACCCACGGCCCCCGTGGGATCGCAGGTGAGCGCAGAGGCGATTCGCCTTCACGAACCCGCAGAAAGCGGGACGGAAAACGCCACGCCGGAAGACTTGGGCGAACCGGCGGAAGAGATTCCTGTTCCTCCCAAGGCCCCGCCGCCCGATGAAGACTCCGGTTCCTATCCTTCTCCCAAACGCTACGCAATGGGTGTGGACAAACCCTCGGCGTCGGATGACTCCTCGGTGGACGAAAGCTCTGGATCGGAATCCGATTATCTCTCGAATCTTTCGGAAGAAGCGGAGTCCCTCGAGACGCATCAGGATTTCGAGGATTTGAAGCAAGGACCCACGGGAACCCGCCGGATGCCAACGGCGCGGACCGCTGCCGCTCCCCAGCCGGAGACCCCTCTGTCACCGATAGGCGCCGCGGCAGAAGAAGAAATTGACTGGCCCGGCGTCGTGGACAGCGCCCTGGATATGGCCCTGGAAGAAGAAGAACACCCCGAGGCCATGGAACTTTACGAAAAAGCCATGGAAGTGCTCAACCGCTCGACCTGGACGGCGGATGAACGGTACGCGGTAATCCGAGCTCGCGCCTTACTCCAGATCATGCTGGGGCTGGTGGAAGAAAGCCGCGCCTCTCTCAACGCCATGGCGGAAAGCGCCCAGGAGGGGCAGTTCGGCGACCTGATGGCTCTTTACGACCGCGCGGTGAGGCGATTCGCCATGCCGCCGGAACTTCGCCGCGAGCGTGCGGGGGTCCGCGAGCGCTTTGGCGACCTGGAAGGCGCCTGCGAGGACCTGGAATACGCCAGCAAGATGGAACCGCAGGACGGCGATGTGGCCAATCTGGAAGAGCTTTATCGCCGGCGCGTGGAAAAACACGAGGACCCGAACGCCAAATTCAAGCTGGTCAAAACCTTCCTCAAGTCCAACCGCGTGGACGATGCGATCGAGATTCTGCAGGACCTGCAGAAAGAACAGGCGTACGAAACGCGCGCATTGAAGATTCTGGGCCTTTGCCACTGGCAAAAGAACCTGCATTTCCTGGCCTGGCAGAAATTCAAGCACCTTAATCAAAACGAAGAAATCCGCGATATCCTCTATCGCCTGGCAAGCGACATGGAAAGCACCGGGCAGTTGAACAATGCGCTGGCTGTCTACGAACACGTGGGCCAGGAAGACCCCGGATACCGCGACGTGGACGCGAAGATCAAGAAGCTGCGCTATCGCGTCAAGATCCAGCAGGAGGAGGCGGAGCAGAGCCGCGCCACGATTTTGTCGGACCCGCGTTTTGTTATCCTGGAAGAGATCAATCGCGGTTCCATGGGAATCATCTATAAGGCGCGCGACAAGACCCTGGAAGAAGTGGTGGCGCTCAAAGTTCTGAACGATTACCTGTGCGCCGATCCCTCAGCGGTTGAGCGGTTCAAGCGCGAGGCCCGCGCCGCCAAAAAGCTGAGCCATCCCTATACCGTGCGCATCCACGATATGTTCGAAAGCGGCAACAAGCGTTTCATTTCCATGGAATACATCGAAGGCACGGATCTGAAACGGATGCTCTCCGACGGCATGAAGTTCTCCCAGGAACAATTCATCTATTACTTCCTGCAGGTGTGCGACGCCCTGAGCTACGCCCATAAGCTGAATATCATCCATCGCGATATCAAGCCAGCGAATGTCATGATCACCGAGAAGAACACCGTGAAGGTGACGGACTTCGGCATTGCCAAGATTCTGAAAAGCGACGATTCCACCAAGAGCGGCACCGCCGTGATCGGCACGCCACTTTATATGGCGCCGGAGCAGATCACCGGTGAGGGAGTCGACGCGCGCACGGATATTTACTCGCTGGGGATCATGATGTACGAGATCGTCTCCGGCCACCCGCCCTTCTATCTCGGCAATATCGAATACCACCACATTCATACAGCGCCGCCACCGCTGCCGGAACACGTGCCCAGCGCCTTGAGCGACATGATCATGAAGTGCCTGGAGAAAAACCCCGCCAATCGCTTCCAGAACATCGACGAGGTCTATAGCAGCCTGGAATCCCAGCGCGCCTGAGGCCTCGCCTTTCCCGACTGGAACTGCCCCGGCGCTTTCCCGGCTTGACTCACTCTGGCCCGGGACCAATGAATGGTGCGGCTCCGTGCGGGGCCTTTATTTTGGCGCGAGAGGGCGAGGACCTCGTAAATGGCCCGCTTCTTTAAACAGCAAAGACTTTCAGGCCTGGCCGCACTGTTCGCAGTCGTGGCCGCTGGCCTGTTCGTGGGCGGATGTGCCTCCACGCCGCCCAGCCCCACCCGCCAGGTGCGCGTGGCCGTTCTGGACGGGATGACCCAATACCAGGTGGCGCCGGGCGGAGAAACGCTCGATAAAGGGTGGTGGTTCAGCGCCCGGGATTCCTATCTCTCGCCCAACATTGGGATTCTCCTGGGCGAAGCGATGGCCGCCGAACTGACCGAGCTTCCCGGCGTGGAAGTTTACTCGCGGGAGGATCTGGCCATCTACATGGCCCAGAAGGAACGCCTCCTGAAGCGGGACTATCCGAATCTCTCGAGCCTCCAGCGCAAGGTGCTCCTTGTGCGCCAGGATCCTCTCGATTTCGGACGTTCGCTCAATGTGGATTATGTGGTTTCCAGCGAAATCCTGGAGGCCTCCACCGTCACGAACAGGACACTTCCCTGGTGGTATAGCCACCTCGATGCGACGGTTTCCGTGTGGGACGTCTCCGGCAGCGAGTTGGTGCAGAAATGGGCCTGGGAAGATACGGATTCCTTTGATTCACAAATCGCACTGGTGGAGGAATGCGCGCGCGAGTTGTCCCGGAAAGCGCGCAAACAAGATGTCTTTCGTGTCTTGCCGCCCTGACCGGGCCGAGTCTTCTTTCTGGAAATTATTTTTTGGCACGGCGTAAACGATCGTCAGCAAGGGGAAACCGCGCATCCGGCGCGCGCCAGGAATCCGTTCCCGCGCCCCCCGCACCATCGAAAGAGAATGCAGCGCGAGACACCGGCCGCGTCGAGAGTCTTTCGCGCAAAGTCATTCTCGCGGTGATCCTGCTGGTGTTTGTGATCTTCGAGGTTGCCATGATCCTGATCTTCCAGTCGGGAGACTCCATCACCTGGAAGCGCGAGTTGTCGGAGATCGATGCCCTTTACGAGGAAGGTTCGTATGAGGCGGCGGCGGATCGCCTTTCCGAATTCGGGGAGGAATGGCCCGGCGCCAAGGACACGTTTGACTGGAACCGGAAGATGGGGCTTTATCACGCCCGCGCCGGTGATTGGGAAAAGGCGGCCCGCTATTACGTTCGGGCGGCGGAAATCAATCCGGACGCACCGAATGTTCACGCCCGAGCGGGCGAGGCTTTCTATAAGACCGGCAAACGGGAGCAGGCCATCGAGCATCTGGTTCAGGAAATTGAATCAACCCATCGGGCCGTGGGGGATCATGACCGGGCGAATTACTATCTCGGCCTGGATCTGATGAACGAGGGGCGCTTTGTGGAAGCATTCCAGCATTTCCAGGCAATCTCCGACCGCGAGGCCTGGGAGGAGGAGCTGGAAGAGGTTTACCAGGATGTGGATGAGGAACTGCTGAGACCGGCGCGCGAAGAGGCCCGCGAAATGAACGTGACAGATTCCACCGCCGCCGGCGAGACGGCCGGTCGCGGCGATCGTTTGGAGACGACCCAGGCACCATGACGAATGACGACTTTCCTTTTCTTCCCGATCACAATGATCTGATCAAGACACGCTATGACAAGGCGCGAGCGATGGAGGAGGCCGGCGTCGAGCCCTATCCGGCCCGCTACGACGCCCAAAACACGGCGGCGGAAATCCTGGATAAAGCGGAAGAGTTGATCGAAAGCGGAGAAACTGTCAGTATCCTGGGCCGGGTGATGGGAGTGCGCTCTTTCGGCAAAGCCGCCTTCTTCCACGTGCGGGATCGTTCGGGCCAGATCCAGGTGTATTTGAAAAAGAACGCCGTGGATGAGGAAAGTTTCGAGGCGTATAAGAAATACCTGGATGGCGGCGATATCGTCGGGGTGACCGGCAAGGTCTTTCGCACCAAGACCGAAGAGGTGACTGTGCAGGCGGCGGAGCTTCGCCTGATGACGAAAGCCGTGCGCCAGTTGCCGGAAAAGTGGCACGGCTTTAAGGACGTGGAGCTGCGATACCGCCAGCGCTACGTCGATCTGATCGCGAATCCGGAAGTGGCGGAAACCTTCCGCACGCGCTCGCGGGTGATGTCTTCCATGCGGCGCTTCCTCGACGACAGCGGATTCATCGAGGTGGAAACGCCGATGATGCACGCGATCTATGGAGGCGCCAGCGCCAGGCCATTCGAAACGTATCACAACGCTCTGGATATGAAGCTGTATATGCGCATCGCGCCGGAGCTGTTTCTCAAGCGCCTGGTGGTGGGCGGCCTTGACCGCGTTTACGAGATTAACCGCAACTTTCGAAACGAGGGCGTCTCGACCCAGCACAACCCGGAGTTTACGATGCTCGAACTCTACGCCGGTGGCTGGGACGCCTCGCTCATGATGGACTTTGTGGAAGACATCGTGCGCGAGACCACGCGGCTGGCGCTGGGAACGACGCGAATCCAGGTTGGCGAAGACGAAGGACTGGAACTGGCGGAGGCGATGCCCCGCCGGCCCATGGTCGACGTCGTCCAGGAAGCCCTGGGCGCGGAAGTTTCCTGGGAAACGCCGGTGGAAGAATTGAAGAAACTGGCCCAGGACATCGAATGGCCTGATGACATCAGAAGGCCGGACGAAGCGATTGTTCATATTTTCGAGGAAAAGTGTGAGAAGAAGCTGGTGCGTCCAACATTTATCACCGAGTTTCCCAAGTCGATCAGCCCGCTGGCGAAATCACTGGCCGGCCGGCCGGAAATCGCCGACCGCTTTGAGCTGTTTGCCAATGGCATGGAGATCGCCAACGGATACTCGGAGCTGAATGATCCGAAAGAGCAGTATATACGATTTGCCGAGCAGGTGGAGCGCCGCAAGGGCGGCGACCTGGAAGCAACGGGCCAGATCGACGAAGATTACGTGCGCGCGCTGGAATACGGCATGATGCCCGCCGCGGGCCTGGGCATTGGCATGGACCGCCTGGTGATGCTGCTGACGCAAAGTTGGTCGATCCGCGATGTGATCCTGTTTCCGCTCATGCGGCCCCGGAGGCAGGATGAAATCCCTCCGCTGGAGGGGGAAGAGGAAGGCTGACCAAAGTGGCCCAACCGGAAATTCGCCGCGCAACCGTGGGGACTTGGCTCGGTGGTTTGATTGCCGACCTGGTGCTCTATCTGCTCTTTCTCGCGACAGGGCTGACGGTTCTCAATGTCTTTATCCAGGCCATTGTCCTGGTGGTCGGGCTCTTTCAGAACCAGGAGGCCGCCGCTTTTGTCAGCCAGGGCATGGGAGAGGTTTCCGCCCAACAGGGGGAAACCACAGGGCGCCTCTCCGAGGATTTGGCGGGGCTCGGCCTTGCTGTTCTGGCGGCCGCTGCAAGCATTGGCGCCTACTGGGGCTATTTGTGGCTCCGGCGGAAATATCTCCACCTGTTCATGGGGACGGGGTTCGAGAGCTTTGTCAGCAAGCGTTACCTGATCGCGCGGGAAGGCGGGCGGCTCGTCGGCCTGATCACTGTTGTTTCGGTACTGGGCGTCGCGGTCGGCGTGATGGCGCTGATCGTCGTGATCAGCGTGATGGAGGGCTTCGACCGCGAATTAGTGAAAAAGTTCATGGGCGTTTTTTCCCATATCCAGGTTCAGACAAATCCCCGCTATATCGATGATCCGGCAATCCCGGAAGACGTCTATATGTCTCTTATTGAGCAGTTTTCCGAGAAAGAATACGTTGAGGGTGTCGCGCCGATCATCGAGTTTGAAACGATTGTCCAGCGCTCCCCCGGCGATTTGGATAATCCAGCGTTCGTAATGCTTCGCGGCCTGGATCCGGAACGAGAGCGCACGGTGACGCGTTTTCTCGATTATGTGGAGATGGGCAAAGCGGAGCCCGCCGATGGCGAGGTTGTCATCGGCGAACAGCTCATGCGCCAGATGCAGATCGTGCCCGGCGATACAATCTATGCCGTGGGCAAGACCGTGCAGACGGCGAACCGAATGGCGGTGAAGCGAAAACCCCTGGAAGTGGTGGGCGTCTTCCACAGCGGACTGTACGACGTGGATCAACGGTTCATCTATACGAACCTGGAAACGCTGCAGGACCTGCGGGGCATTGGCAATGCCGTCACAAGTGTTCACGTGAAAGTCGACAATCCCCAGCGAGTGAACGAATACGCCCACGACATGCTGGAAGTCCTCCCAGAAGGCTATGGTATCCGGACGTGGCAGATGATGAACCGCGAATTCTTCGAGGCTCTCTGGATGGAAAAAGTCGCGATGTTTATCATTCTGCTGCTGATTGTTCTGGTGGCGGCGCTCAATATCATCGGCACTCTGGTTATGACCGTGGTGCAAAAAACGCGCGATATCGGTGTGTTGAAATCCATGGGCGCGACCAATGGCATGGTTCTGCGGATTTTCCTCTATCACGGTTTTCTCATCGGGCTCATGGGCACGTCGCTGGGCGTCGTCTGGGGGCTCCGCCTTTGCCATTTTGTGCATACAGACATTGAAAAGATTTTCCGCCTCCCCGGCGGCGTTTACGGCCTCGACCGGCTGCCCGTGGTGGTCGACCCCTGGCTTATTGCGTTCATGGCCGGAGCCTCCATGGTGATTTGTATCGTAGCATCCATAATCCCCGCTTACCAGGCTGCGCGGCTCAACCCCGTGGAAGCCTTGAGGTATGATTAATGCGCCTTTGCACTGTCTATACGAAAGACCTCGACCCGTTCTTCGGCGTCGAGTTGAAGCACAAGATTCTCCGGGTGGCCCCGGCCGCCCGCGCCTTCGAGCTGCCAGAAAAGGAAGCCGCCGGACTGGCCACGACGATGGCCTATTTTCAGAATCTCCCCGCGTCGGAGAAGGCTCTGCGCAACCTGCTCAAGGCGATCTCGGAAGACCCCAAAAAACTCGCCCGGCCGGCGGATGATGGGAACCCTTTCCTCATCGATTCAAAGGACGTCTCGTACGCAACGCCCATCGAACGCCCCGGCAAGTTCCTTTGCATCGGCCTCAACTATCGCGACCACTGCGAAGAGCAAAACCGTCCCATCCCGGAAAAACCGCTGGTCTTTAATAAATTCAACACCTCGCTGATCCCCCACGGCGCGCCCATTCCCCTGCCAGCGAAGAAGTATGAAAAAAACGTCGATTACGAAGGAGAGTTCGCTATCGTCATTGGGAAAAAGGCACGGCGCGTGACAAAGAAAACCGCGATGAAAAGCGTCGGTGGCTATACAATCGTCAACGATGTGTCGGCCCGGACTATCCAAAAAGCGGAAAAGCAATGGGCGCGCGCTAAGGGGTTCGACGGCTCAGGCCCCTGGGGTCCGGTCATCGTGACGCCGGATGAAATTCCGGACCCCCACACCATTGGCATCAGCACACGCCTCAACGGCCAGCTCATGCAGAATTCAAACACGAAGAACCTGATCTTCGGAGTGGATGACCTGATTTCATTTATCTCTCAGGTGATCACCCTCGAACCCGGCGACGTGATCGCCACGGGCACCCCGGGCGGCGTGGGCGTGTTCCGCGATCCACCGGTCTTTCTCGAAGAAGGCGACACCGTGGAGATCCGTATAGACAGAATCGGCGTGCTCAAGAATCCGGTGGCAAAGGGTTAGGCCCCTCCGGCGATCGAATCCGAAACAGCGTCATCTGTTCGCCACCTTCACCGGCGGCGAATTCTTCTTCCAGGTAGCCGGCCTCCTCCAGCATGCGAACGCCGAGACGCCGGTTGATCGGATGGTTCCGCTCCTTGGGCATGCGGAGGTAATACTCGATATCCCTCGCGCGCAGGAACTCCGAGAGCGCGCGCGGCTCGTCAATCGGGTAAGCCTTCTGCATTTCCCAATCGTCGAGATGGATGAACGTGATGGATGGGTCGTACACGTAATGCCGGTTTTCGTGGGTAAGCAGCGCTTCGCCTTTCAAATTCTCGTTCACGTAGTTCCACATCCGGACGTCTTCGCCGAAAGCCAGGCGATAGAACAAATCATCCGGCATGCCGGGATGGCGGAACGCATCGAGCTGGGCCGCGTTGAACCGCTGGCCCTCGACCACGCTCGACCCGAAGAACTTGAAATTCATGAGGCCGAAAACAAGCCCCGGCGCAATCCCTTGGAGGAGAATGACCGTATAGACAGAATAGAGAATATACCGCCCTGCCTTGCCGGACTTTTCCATCCAGGCCAGCACGAAACTGCTGAAGACCGCCGCGGATACGATCACGGGAATGATCTGGTAGAGGTAAAAATCCGCCAGGAAATACATATAGGCAAGCAAAGCGAGACTGAGCAGGAGCGCCGTATAGAGCGGCACCGTGCGATGAGTCATCTGGCGAACAGGGCTCCGACGCGCAAGCGCCGCAACAATCCAATACGCGCCCGCCAGAAGCGCTGGGAAAAAGAATCCGGGAAAGAACGGCATCATCTTCCAGGCATGGGGCCATCGAATGATGCGGAGGGATTCCGACAATTCGGCGCCGGCGGTTTGCTCATTGCGGAAAATGCGGAAAAGATGAAAAGTCCTTTGGCCGTATAGACCCATGTCCGGCGGGGTGGATTCGTTCACACGGACGATATCGTATCCCGTCCAGAAGGCATAACTCGCCCGAAGACGATCGGAAAGGTCCGCCTGGCGCTGAAACTCCGGGTCGGACTCGCGGCGCGGCCGGCCCGTCTCCAGGCCGTGGTAGAATTCGGCCAGCTTGCCGACGCCATCGCCGTGGCGATACCATTCCAGCTCGGCGGAGGCGAGGACTTCGGGATTGACGCGAACGCTGGCAGGGAAGAGCTCGGGGAAGAACGCATAGACAGGGTTCCCCGTCAGGACATAGTTGCGTATATACCAAGGCGATGCGGCCGCCATGCCGATGATGAAAATCGCCCAGGCGGCGCGCCTCGTGAAAAACCACCGGAAGGGCCCCAAAAACCCCCTGGCGCGCGGATAGATCGTCAAATAGAGTGCCAGTGCCCACGGCACCCAGAGGATTCCCATCAGGTAATTCAGGTGCATGGCGACCGCCGGAATCGCGGTCATGACGAGGAAATTGCCGCGCCGGGGCGAGGCCGCGAAAAGGGCCACGGCATGGAGAAACGCCGCGATGAACAGGATCGCGAACGCGTAATCCGACGCGTAGGTGGAATAAGCAATCCCGTAAGGAATCGCGCGAAAGAGCAGCGCCGTGGCGCCGGCGATCACGTGGCTGGACCACATCCGCAGCACCGTCATATAGACAAGCCCCGTGGCGCAAAGCCCCGCCAGTGGGGCGGCCAGGCGCTGGTGCAGGTCGCTCCATTCACCAAAGAGCGTCGAGGCCATGGCGCCGTAGTTCGCGTAGAGGTGCGGATAATTCGCGCCGAGTCCAATGCCGACCTGGGCCTCGGCTTTGAACGGGAACGCTCCTTCCAGAAACGTCATCCGCGCATAGCCGAGATAGAGAATCAGGGAATCCCAGTAGGTTTCGGGAAAGAAGAGCCCATGCCAGAAAGTCGCGAGGGTAATCAGGCCGATGAGAGCCAGAAACCCGACCCAGAACACGCGCTCGACACGGCCTTTCGGCGGGCCGGGCTTTTCCAGAGCGGCCGGATCGGCCCTGTCCTCGCCCGCCATCAAGGCATTCCCGGGCCAGCGTTTCCAGGCCATCCACCCCGCACCGCCGAGCAGGAGAATCCAGAGCGACCACGTAGAGACGGTGGAAAGCAGCCCCGCCATGGTGAGCAGTTCGAAGAAGACCCCGGAGATGCCAAAACCGATGGGATAAGCCATCAGCGCCATGCCCAGCCGCGACGGCCGGACGTCGAAGGCGCGGAGCAGCAACAGGCCGAACCCCTGGGTCAGGGCGAGGGCGATCAGCGCCTGGAGCATCTGGAGCGGCGGCGTCTGGTTGAGCGAAAACGTATAGCGCCCGAAAAGTCCGCTGAACACGCCGAGGGGCGCGCCGGGGCTATGCACGAGGCTGAAATTGCTTCGCAGGAAATAGACAAAAATCAAAATGAACCAGAGGGCGAAAAGGCCCAGCACGACGGGCCGGGCGCGGCGAAACGCGGTTCGTGCGGCTGGCGGGGAGCTCATTCCTCTCGGGACTGTTCAGCGGGGGGATGTTGTTCGCCGGACGGGATCAGGCCAATCTGGCGCGCGCGGTCCTCCGGCGTCATGGCCGGGCCATAAGGCGGCGGCGGCATGTATTCCGGCGGCGTGGAGTCAAGCTCTCGCGGCGGCTGGTACTGCGGTTCCGGGGCAGGCCGGAACTCCTGTGGAGACGGTTGGGCCGGGGCGGCGTTTTGAGACGGTGCAATCTCGACCGGCTGGTAGGCTGGTTGCGGCGGGGCCGCGTCTTGGCTCTGTGGCGGCGCCTGATCCTGTGGTGACACCGCTGGTTGTTCCGGCTGCGGTCTTGCCTTTCCTCCGGACACGGGAAAATCCCAGGGCCGCTGCAGGTCCGGCGGCTGCGCTCCCTCCGTCGCGCCATAAACGGGCATGCCAGGCCATTTGAACCAGGTGGCTTCTGTTTGCCGGTTGGGCATGCCGCTTTGCCTGTCCTCGAATCCGCTCATGGAAATCTTTCGTTCAGCCTTTCCCTTCCAGCTCTTCCTGGAGCGCCGCAAAGAGCAGCGGAAACATGATCTCGTGATGGCCCGTGATGCTGAATCCCTGCCCGCCGGTGGTGGTCGGACGGCCCACCACGTTCACGTTCGAGCGATAATGCTGGATCATGTCGAAGTTCACCGCCGTAAAATTCCGCACAGGATCGCCAAGATTCCGCGCCACGGTGAGCGCCTTCAGGAACACCTCCGGCAGGATCACCGCCGATCCGAGGTTGATCACGACGCCACCTTCTCCCAAGCCGGGCAATTGTCCTGCCAGCAGGCGAAAATCGGCCATGCTGGCCGCGCCAATGAGAGCACCGTCCACGCCGGGATGCTGGTGGATGATATCCGTGCCCATGGCGACGTGGACGGTTGCCGGACGACCCGCCTCCCAGGCAGAGGCCAGGATCGACAGTTCGCTGCGCGAATCCTCGCGGCGGGAGATCCCCTCGCCCACGGCCGCGCCGATGCCGCGCTCGGCGGCGTTGTATTCACGCATGGCACCATAAATCCCCTCGGCCGTTTCCGCCACCATGCCAAAGCTGCCATCGCGCAGGCCGGCCTCGACATCTTCACTGGTCTGGCCGAAGGTCGACAGCTCGAAATCGTGGATAATCCCCGCGCCGTTGAGGCAAAGCGTCGTGACCCAGCCGCGCCGGAGCATTTCGCCGATGAGCGGAGACAGGCCGCACTTGATCGGATGGGCGCCCATCATCAAAACGATGGCGCGCTCGCCGCGCACGGCATTGGCCAGCGCCTCGACAACGCGGCGCAGATCGCCGGCCTTCAGGATTCGCGGCAACGTGTCGAGCCACGCTTTCAGGCTCGTGCCGGGCGCGGGCACGGAGGCGAGCAGAGACTCGTCGACCTTGCTGGCGCGCCCCTCGATGGAAATCGTGCGCACATTTTCCAGATTGGCGGGCGGGCGTGGTTTTGGCGGCATGGATGATTCCGAATTCCTTGCAGGCTAAGGGCACTTTTTCTTCGCCCCACCCGGCATCCGCAACCGATGTTTTGCCCCGGCGGGCGGAGAGGCCCGCGACGCAATGAACGAACTGTATCCGACAATCGGCCCCGCGGTCTATCTCCTGACGATCCTGGCCACGCTGACCTGGGCCGGATGGGGCATCCTCAGGCAACCGCGCGTGCTGCTGATCTACACGCGGGCGGAAGGCGCTCTGGTCGCCGCGGGGGTTGCGGCGATGGCCGTGCTCAGCGGGATCGGCTTCGCCCTGGCAGCGCTGGCCGGCCAAATCGCCGAGCCCGTCCTCATGGCGAACCTGGTATTCAGCGGCGTTGTGGCGCTCGTCGTGTCCACCGCCGTCTTTCCCGCCGCCATGCGGGCCCAGCGGCCGATCTTTCCCTCGCCCTGGCCCCTGCGCCAGTGGTTCGAAATCGGCGCATGGACCTTTGGCGCCCTCGCCTGGTCCGCCGTTTCCATCACGATCATCACGCGCTTTGTCGATTGGGAAATCACCAAGGGAGGGATTGCCGACGTGCTCTCGACCAAGCGCCTGTGGGAGTATCTCGGCTTTTCCTTTTTCGCGCTGATTATGGCCGTGGTCGAGGAAGTGATCTTTCGCGGCGGGCTCCAGGGCTCGCTGGAAAACACGCGGCTTGGCCGTCCGGGAGCCATCATCCTGGCCGCGGCGCTCTTTGCCCTGGGCCACGTCGGCTATATGGAGCCCCACGGCATCAAGGAGACCCAGATTTTCGGCCTCGCGGTAATCTTTGGCGTAGTCAAGGTGCGCTTTGGCCTGCTGGCCGCCATTCTCATCCACATCGCCAACAACGCGGTGGCTCTCGCCGGGCAATTCCTGATGGGCGACATGCCCGTGTCCTAGGCGGCAATCAGGCCGCGGGGCTCAGCGGCGGAACGCTTCCATCGCCGGGATCGGGGCTATTAGGCGATTCAATCCAGTCGTCCGGCGTCAGCGGGGGCAGGCCGTGGCGCGCGCGGGCCTGGTCACAGCGCGGGTTGGGGCGGCCTTCGCTCCACGAGGCCTCGAAGGCGCGGCAAACGCTCGGGCGGTGGGGATGAATACCGCAACCGGCTGCCTTGCCCAGCTCGCCCTGGAGCGCGACGCAGCGCGGCGACGCGCCATTGGTGCCGCGCATGATGCGGCGAAAGGGGCCGAATTTCTCGGTCAGCTCGGCCGGAACACCGCCGGGCGCCGCATCGTCCGCCTCGGCCCAATAAAACGAGACGCGAAACATCGTGCAGCACACGCCGCAGGAAAGGCAGGGATTCGGCTTTGGCAAAGGAACTCCTCGCAGTCGGAATTCCCCCCGGACAAGACCCTCGGGGGGAGCGAGGAAAACAAATTGATCAATCTTCCGAGAAATCAAGGGGAAAGAAGAGTAAGGCTTCGTTTTGTCGCACTCTCTTGGCGTCTTTAGTTTCTTGGCGGTTCATGAAATTAACAATGAGGGCATGAGAAAATGAGAGACACAGAAATACCCTCGCAGCGGGGTCAAAACCCTTTGTGCCCTTCGTGCCCTTTGCGCCTTTGTGTTCAAATCCTAAACACGAAGGTACAAAGGACACAAAGAAGCCGTCTGCCAATCTCCATCTCATTGCCTCATTCTCTCATTTTATTATATTAAAAACCCAGAGCATCACTCCCCTTCCACAAACAGCCGACAACGATGCCGCGCTTCTTCCAGCACCGTTTTCAGCGGAAGGTTTTTCTTCTCAGCGATGTTGCGGCAGTCCTCGAACTCGGGCGTGGCCCGGATGGGGCGGCCGTCGAGCAGCGCAATCTTGACCCGCACCCTTTCGCCGTGGA
>CAYFUR010000029.1:0-35525 GCA_964346275.1 uncultured Candidatus Sumerlaeota bacterium | reverse complement strand
AGTTTCGGCTCGAACCATGTGGACTTGGGCGGCATCAGCCCTCCCTCGTCGGCGATGTCCATCAGGTCTTCCAGCGCCGTGGGGTACATGCCAAAGGCCACCGCGTATTTCCCGCTGTCCACCAGGCGTTCCAACTCCCGCGGGCCGCGGATGCCGCCGACAAAGTCGATGCGCTTATCGGTGCGCGGATCGCCGATATGCAGCACCGGCGAAAGCACCAGATCCTGAAGCAAAGAAACGTCGAGCCGGGCAACGGTGCTGCCGCGCCTGGCAGCATCCGGCTTCCAGCGCAGGGTGCGCCAGCGCCCGCCGAGATATATGGTCAGCTCGCCCTTTTCCGCCGGTTCCTTTTGCATGCCGTCGGAAATATCCGCCACGGCGGCAATTTTCTCCAGGAACTCCTCTTCGCTCAGGCCCTGCAGGTCCTTCACAACCCGGTTATAACCAAGGATCTTGACCTGGTCGTGGGGGAACGTGACCGACAGGAAGTAGTTGTACCCCTCCGTGCCGCTGTGGTTTTTGTTGGCGGCGGTGCGCTCCCGGGCCACGCGCGAGGCGGCGGCGCTGCGGTGGTGGCCGTCCGCCACGTAAAGCGCATCTACCTTGGCGAATTTCCCGGCGATTTTGGTGGCATCATCGTGATCACTGATGATCCATGCCGTGTGGCGGATGCCGTCCTCGGCGGTAAAGTCGATGTCGGGGTCGCGCTTGGTCAGGCTGTCAAAGAGCGCATCGATTTCCGGCTCGGCGCGGTAAGTCAGAAAGACGGCTCCGGTCTGCGCATTCAGGATGTCGATATGCCGGGTGCGGTCGTCTTCCTTATCCGGTTTCGTGTTTTCGTGCTTTTTCACGATGCCCTTGTCATATTCGGGGCAGCTCGCGGCGGCCACCAGGCCGAGCTGGCTGTGGTCGCCCATGGTCAGGCGATAGAGCATATATTCGCCCTTCTCCGCCCTCTGGAGATGGCCTTCGTCGATCATGCGGCGGAGATTGTCCGCCCCGTGCTGATAGACTTCCCGGCTATAGGGGTCCACGCCCTCGTCCATTTCGATTTCCGCCCGCGTCACGCGGAGAAAGCTCAGCGGATTGCCTTCGGCCATTTGCCGGGCTTCCTCGGTGTTCATCACGTCGTAGGGAAGCGAGCAGATCTTCCCCGCCTCGTCGGGCCGGGGGCGCAGAATGCGAAAGGGTTTCAACGTCGCCACTGGGTTACCTCTTCTTCGTTGGGAATTGATTGCCAGCGCCACTTTGCGAGGGAGCCGGTCCATTGCAAGGAGAGAAGCGCCCCCCCTTGGCAAAGGATTCCGCAAACTCGTTTCGGATTCAGCTTTACAGATCACCCAACGCCCCCCTTAATGCGGCGCCAATGGAGGCCGGGAAACGATGATCCATCTGCGCAAAATTACACAAAGGGCTGCCGCGGCCCTCATTCTCGCCAGTGCAACGGCGCTGGCAAGCGCCGCGGCCCCTTCCCAGCGGGAAGGCATGGGGCCCATCCTCCACGACGGCGGCGTCGCTTTCCGCGTCTGGGCGCCCAACGCCGATGCGGTTTCCGTCGTCGGACCCTGGAACGGCTGGAATCCGTCCGCCGATCCCCTCGCACTTGACGGCGGCGATGCGGAGACTTGGTCCGCCGATATCGACGGCATCGGCCCCGGCAATCGATATAAATACCACATCACCTGGCAGGGCCAGGAACTCTGGCGCAAAGACCCCCGCTCGCTCCAGGTCGAGAACTCCTCCACCCAGGCCGCCTCGATCATTCCCGATCTCGAATTCCAGTGGCCCGTCGATTACCAGGCGCCGCCCAGGAACGAGATTGTCCTTTATGAAATGCACATCGGCACCTTCAACGATGCGCCCGGCGGCTCGCCGGGAACCTTGCAATCCGCCATCGACCGCCTGGACCATCTCCAGGAACTCGGCATCAACATGATCGCCCTCATGCCCATCAACGAATTCGGCGCCGATTTTTCCTGGGGCTACAATCCCGCTTTTCCCTTTTCCGTGGAGTCCGCCTACGGCGACCCCCGCGATTTAAAGGAATTCGTCGCCGAGGCCAACCGCCGCGGCATCGGCGTCATGGGCGACGTCGTCCATAACCACTGGGGCCCATCCGACCTGGCCGTGTGGCAGTTCGATGGACCCGGTCTCGGCGAGGCGCCCCACAACGGCGGCATCTATTTCTACAACGATTGGCGGGCGGAAACGCCCTGGGGCAACACCCGGCCCAACTACGGCCGGCCCGAGGTCCGCGACTTCATCAGCGACAGCGCAACCCTCTTCCTCGACGAGTATCGCTTCAGCGGCCTGCGCTGGGATTCCACCGGGAATATCTACGCCACGGAATTCGGCTGGGGGCCGGAGCTGGACGATGGCCGCACGATGCTCCAGGAAATCAACGACCGTATAGACAGCGAGTTTCCCAACACCCTCAACGTGGCCGAGGATTTCGCCCGGGGCGATTGGATTACCCGGGACACCGGCTCCGGCGGCCTGGGCTTCGACAGCCAGTGGGCCGGCGCTTTCGTCCACCCCATGCGCGACGCCATGGTGGCCGCCGAGGACAGCGGGCGCGACATGTGGTCCGTCCGCGACGCCATCAGCCAGAGCTATAATGGCGCGCCGCTCAACCGGGTGATCTACACGGAAAGCCATGACGAAGTCGCCAATGGCCGATCCCGCGTGCCCGAGGAAATCTGGCCCGAGAATTCGGACTCCTATTTCTCGCGCAAACGCTCGACGCTCGGCGCCGCCATCCTCATGACCAGCCCCGGCATGCCCATGCTCTTCCAAGGGCAGGAAATTCTCGAGGACGGCTTCTTCTCCGACACCGATCCCGTCGATTGGGCCCGCAAGAGCCGCTATAACCGCGTGTTCCAGCTCTACAAGGACCTTGTCCACCTCCGCCGCGACGCCGCCGGGCGCACGGCGGGGCTCCAGGGCACCAATCTCAACATCTTCCACGTGAACGATGGCGCCAAGGTTATCGCTTATCATCGCTGGGATCAGGGCGGACCCGGCGACGACGTCGTCGTTGTCGCCAATTTCTCCAACACGGAATTTCCCGTCTATAACATCGGCTTTCCGCGGGCGGGGGAGTGGTATAGCGTCTTTAACAGCGATTCCACGAAATACGGCGCCGACTATACAGATGTCGGTGCCCAATCCCTCGAGGCCGATGGCGCCGCCATGGACGGACTCAACCAGAGCGGCACGGTGTCCCTCGGTCCATACAGCGCGTATATCTATACACAGAAGCAGGCATCGCCCACCGGCGGCAACCAGCTCATTATTTACTGAGATGCCTTACGACTGCGTCTTGCGCAGCGGCGAGGCGCTCTTTCCGCTGTTGTTTTTGATAAAGCTCAAAAACCCGCCGCACTGTCCCTCCAGGCGTTCGCGCGAAGAGTCGTCGACGATCCGCGAGCCATCTTCGCTCAGCTTGTCGTTGATCTTGGGCATCCACACGCGCTCGGGCAGGACGTAGGCGTTTCGGTATCCGAAGATCAGTTGCAACTGCTCCACCGAGCGCAAGGCGCCCCAGGCGCCCGCCGACTCGCCGGTAAACGCCACCGGCTTGTGCTCGAAACTTTCGGGAAACTTCAGCATATCCACGAAATACTTCAGCACGCCGGGAAACGACCCGTTATACTCCGGCGTCACCACGTGCAAGCCATCCGCCTCCAGCACGCGATCCTGGAACGGGCGAAAGGAATCGGGCTTCTTGGCATAGGACGAGGGGTCGAAAATCTCCGGCGGCAGATCGCCCAGGCTCAGCACCCGCGCCTCTGCGCCGAGCTGGTGATACATGCCCTCCAGAACGCGGGCCACCTTCAGCGCATTGGAACCGGGCCGGTTCGTACCGGCGATAACTTCGATCATGGGAACGTCCTCCGTCTCATCGGGAATTTCCCGGGGAAAAGGGCAGGTTCTGTGCCAAGCGCACCCTCTCTTCGGCCCGCGCACCATGCTGACTCTCCGCCACGCCGAAGCCCCGAGCACTCGAAAAACATTCCCCCGTTGCGGCCCGGGTTGTGCTCCAGCAGAGTCCTCGTCCGGTTCCTGGCCGCCACGCGGCGGCATGATCCCAGCCCTTCCAGAAAGGCCCCGCATGACCGACCAACGCACGCTCACCCTCGGCCATTCCCCCGATCCCGACGACGCCTTCATGTTCTACGCCCTCGCCAAGGAGAAGATCGACACCGGCGGCCTCCGCTTTGAACACATCCTCCAGGACATCCAGACGCTCAATGAGCGCGCCATGCGCGAGGAACTCGATATCAGCGCGATCAGCATCCACGCCTACGCCTCCGTGCTGGATAAATACGCCCTGCTGCCCTGCGGCGCCTCCATGGGGGACAACTACGGGCCGATGATCGTAGCGGCGAAGCCGTTTCCCGCCGGGGAACTCAAATCCAGGAAAATCGCCGTTCCCGGCCTGCTGACCTCCGCCTTTCTGGCGCTCAAGATTTACCTCAAGACCGATCAGTTTGATTACGTCGTGGTCCCCTTCGACGAGATCATGGACGCCGTGAAGCGCGGCGACGCCGACTGCGGGCTGCTGATCCACGAGGGCCAGCTCACCTACGCCGCCGAGGGCCTCTCGAATATCGTCAACCTCGGCGAGTGGTGGTACGAACGCACCGGTGGCCTGCCTCTCCCCTTGGGCGCCAACGTCATCCGCAAGGCCCTCGGCCAGCCCATGCTCTCGAAAATCAACGCCGTCCTGAAAGAATCCATCGAATACGCCCTCGATCCGGCCAACCGGCGCGAAGCCGTGCGCCATTCCCTCCAATGGGCCCGCGGCATGGAGGAAGACCTCGCCGATGAGTTTGTCGGTATGTATGTCAACGAGCTGACGCGGGACTTCGGCCCGCGCGGCCGCGCCGCCGTGACACGATTTCTCGACGAGGGGCACCAGCTTGGGTTTCTGCCCTCGCCGGTGGAGCTGGAATTCGTTGAATAACGGGCCCTGCCGGGGGTAGGAACACCAACCCCGGCGGGCATGAAGGCCGCTTCCCAACGGGGACCGCTTTCGTGATCGAAAGCGATCAGGGATTGAGTTGACTCGCGGGAAAGCGCTGTGGAACCATCCGCCGCTTCCAGGGCCGCTCCCTGACCATTATCCTATGCCGAATTGATCCGTTCTTATCGCATGAAAAAAAATTGGGCTCTCTTCTTTCTCATCTGTGGCATCACTTACGTCTGGCTGTTCTGGACCCAACACCAGAAGCAGCAGGCCTATGAGGAGGCCTACAAGGCCTATGAAATCGAATGGACCGAGTGGAAGGAACAGCAGGACGAGGCCGAACGGCTCAGGAACGAGGGGCGCGAGAAGCTCCGGGAAGTCCGCGAAAGCCTCGGCACGTCCACCGAAGACGGAGACACCTCTCCCTCCGCCGACCAGGCCACGCCGGAAGACAAACCCAGTCAGTCGATTTCCCAGTACGAACGCGATCTGATTCAAGATCTGCGCCTCATCGAGGACGCCGGGAAAGTCACCGTCGACACGGGGCTCTACCGCGTGCAGTTCACCCAACTCGGTGCCCGGGTTATCGACTGGGAAATCAAGCCCTCCGAATTCGTCAGCACGGCGGCTGAAAATGGCGAGGGCGAGCGAAGCGTCTACCTCGTGCCGATCCTCGGAGAAAAAGAGGATCGGGCCTACCCGCTCTCCTTTACCGGAGACACGGCCCGTGATTTCAACAACGAAATCTTCGACGTGGAACGCAGGGAACAGGAAAACGCCACGGCCCTGACCTTTACCTCTGCTCCGGTCAATGGCCTCGTCGTGGTCAAGGACTTCATCTTCTATCACGACAGCTACGTGGTTGATCTCGACGTCTCCTTCCGCAACGGGCCGGAGACGGGCAAGCCCCTCGGCGGCAACAACGGCTTTGGAATCGGCTGGCAGGGGGGCTTCGGCCAGCCCCACGAACGCGACCGCGTCCACGGCTACGGGGAAGAAATCGTGATCGCCGTGGACGACGGACTCAAAACGCGCAAAGTCGGCCGCAACGACGACATGGATATTTTCCGTTCGCCCGGTATCGACTGGGCGGGCCAGGAAAAGAAATTCTTCGCCGCTCTGATTATCCCCGAGCCCATCAATCCCGTCGATGAAGTGCGGATCAGTTTTGATCCAAAGAACGATGCCCCCGCTTATCAGGCTGACGATACGAACCTGCCGCTGGATCTGGATATGCTCCACCCGCCGCGCAAGCTGGAGCCCAGCGAGCGAGTGGACGTCGGCTACCAGCTCTACGTCGGCCCGAAAAATCTCGAGGCCCTGGGGACCGACCGGTTCCAGGTCGCCGAAGGCACCACGCATCCCAAGGACCTGGTTTTCCACAAGGTGCCCCTTGGAATGGGCTTCCTGCGGCCTCTTTGCCTGCTCTTGCTCGGCCTCATGCGCCAGCTCCAGGAATGGATCGGCATTTGGGGCGTCGCCATTATCGCCACCACCATCATCGTGCGCATCGTCATCTATCCGCTCACCCATTGGGCCATTAAAAACCAGGCCCGCACAATGATCGAGCAGAAGAAGATCCGCCCCGAAATGGAGGCGATCACCAAAAAGTATAAAAGTGATCCGATGAAGCGCAATCAGGCCGTGATGCAGCTTTATCGCGAGCACAACGTCAACCCGCTGGGCATGTTCCGCGGCTGTGTTCCCATGCTGCTCCAGATGCCCGTCTTCCTCGCTCTCTATGTCGTCTTCGAGCAGTCCGTGGAATTACGCGGCCAGAGCTTCCTCTGGATCCCCGACCTCTCCGGGCCCGACCGCCTGATCGACTGGGGCGCCTCGCTGCCTCTTCTCGGCAGCTCCTTCAACCTTCTGCCGGTTCTCATGGGCGCCACCAACCTGCTCCAGATGCGCATCATGCGCATGCCCGCGACCGATGCCACCCAGGAGCGCATTCAGAAACAAATGACGACGCTCATGCCCATCATGTTCGTCTTCTTCCTTTATCACTTGCCGGCGGGTCTCATCCTCTACTGGATTGTGAGCAACTGCGTCAGTATCTTCCAGAGCCTCATGACCAAGCGAATTATCTCGGCCCACATGGCCGAGCACGAATCAGAGCAAGACGATCAGCAGAACCAGAAGAGCGAAGAAGAAAAAAAGAAAGTTCAGGAGGGGGCCCTCACCTGACGCCACCCCTGCCAGTGACCCTATAGCAGAACCGGCCTATCCATCATAAGCCGACTGCCGGTTCCAGGAAGGTATCCGAGATGCGGGAAATAGAAATCGTTGCAAAAACACGTGCAAAAGGGCTGGAAAAAGCCGAAAAACGCCTGGAAATCGACAAAGACCATCTCGAAATCATCGAGGAATACGAACCGGACGAGATCGACCTGAAACAGCACCAGGAGGAAGAAGGGCTCGACGCCCCTCTCTCTCCCGAAGAAGCCACGCTCTTTGTGATCCGCGTCGGGTTCTCCCACTACACACGCCTTGCCGAAGAATGGACCAATGGCTTGATGGAGCGCTTTGCGCCCGGAGCCAGTGCCCGGGCCGAGCGCTTTCGCAATATTATCATCATCCGGCTGCAAGTGCCAGAGACCTCCATCCTCATCGGGAAGAAAGGCGCCACGCTTGACGCCCTTCAGCACGTCGTGGTGCGAGCCCTTCTCACCGAAGACGAAAGCTTCCCCGATGTCATGCTTGACGTGGAGGGCTATCGCGAACGCAAACTGGTCCGCCTGGAGAAGGAGGCACGGCAGGCGGCGGACAAGGCGGCGCGCACGGGGCGCCGCATTCCGCTCTCCCCCATGAGCCCCGCCGAGCGGAAATTCATTCACAACCTGTTGAAAGACTCCACCGAGGTCAAGACGGAGAGCCGCGGCCAGGATCGCTCACGGCACATCCTCATCGAGCCGCTGAAAACGTCCTATCGGGGCGGCGGCGGCAATAAGCGTGGAGGCGGAAAGAAAAGCCACGGCGGCGTGCTGCCCCGCGGTAAGCATCAGGCGGAAATTACCGAAGAACAGCGCCAGCTTCTCTACGGCAAGGCCAAAGCCGCCGAGGAAGAAGAATACGAAGCCGCGCAGGATGCTCTCGGCGAGGAAGGCCATTCCATTCTCCCCGAATATATCCCTCCCGATGAATCCGAAGAGGACGAAGACGACGACAGGCTGGTCGACGAAATCGAATGAGCAAAACGGCGGTTGGCATCGGGCACCCGCTTTGCTCCCTTATTCACACTCAGTAATTCCGTGGGCACTTTCGAAAGGAGCCGCATATGGGCCGGATCTACGAGGATATTACCCAAACGATCGGAAACACCCCACTTGTCCGTTTGAATAAAGTGACAGCAGGCATCGACGCCACGATCCTGGTGAAATGCGAATTCTTCAACCCCCTAGCCAGTGTGAAAGACCGCATCGGCATCGCCATGATCGAAGCGGCGGAGAAAGAAGGCCTGATCAACAAGGATACGGTGATTATCGAGCCCACCTCCGGCAACACCGGGATCGCCCTGGCCTTCGTCTGCGCCGCCAAAGGCTACAAGCTGATCCTGACCATGCCCAAGTCCATGTCCAAAGAGAGGCGTTACCTACTCCGCATGCTGGGCGCCGACCTCAAGCTCACCGCCGCGGAAAAGGGAATGAGCGGCGCCATAGAAACGGCTCACCAACTCGTCGAAGAGTATGCGCCCAACTCCTTCATGCCCCAGCAGTTTGACAATCCGGCCAATCCCGAAATCCATCGCAAGACCACCGCCGAGGAAATCTGGAATGATACCGACGGCAAAGTCGACATGATCGTTGCCGGTGTGGGGACCGGCGGAACGCTGACCGGCGTGGGCGAAGTCCTCAAGGCCCGCAACCCGAAGTTCAAAGTCTTCGCCGTCGAGCCGGAAGACTCTCCCGTCATCAGCGGTGGCCAGCCCGGCCCTCACAAGGTTCAGGGTATCGGCGCGGGGTTCATTCCCAAGAATCTCAACACCGAAATTATCGACGAAGTGGTCAAGGTTTCCAACGACGAATCCTTCCAGATGGCTCGCCGCGTTTCGCGGGAAGAAGGGATCTTCGGCGGCATCTCCGCCGGAGGCAATATCTCCGCCGCCCTGCGCGTTGCCCAGCGTCCCGAAAGCAAGGGAAAGACAATCGTGACCATTGGCTGCTCCTTCGGAGAGCGCTATCTCTCGACGCCACTGGCCGACGAGGCGCGTGCCATCGAGGACGCCACGGCTGACGTCTGAGCCGGCGAGACAACGGCAAAATCAATTACAAAGGGCGGGGATTTTCCCCGTCCTTATTTTATATTTATAGAATTGAAAAGTCCAATTTCCTGGTTGTCGCCGGGAGTATCCATGGTCTACGGTTTTCCCTGAAATGGGCCTTCTGTAAACCCTGAGCTGTATTTCGGGAGAATGTCCGGAAAAATAATAATACGACTCTGAAATGACAAACAAGGGCCCCTTTCATCTGCTCGTGGACCCCACACCCGCGCGCGACCCTTTTCTTTTTGAGGTGGCCAATGCTGGCCCTGAGCATTTTGATCTTGTCGATTATCTGCCAGTCTCTGGCAGCATGGTTTGCTTTGCGCCACATGCGGCACTTCGAGGCCCGGTCGGCCTGGCTTTGGATTTCCGCCGGATTCGCCCTGATGGCGGTTCATCGAATCGTCTGCTTCGTGGATCACCTGGCCGGTACAGAGAGCCATCTGAATGAAAGCCTCGCCAGCCTCCTGATTTCCGCCTCCCTGCTCGTGGGGGTTCTCCGCCTCGGACCGCTCTTCGATGAAGTGTTCTCCGCCTTCCGGAAAGTCCATCGCTCCGAGAAATATTATCGGCTTCTCCACGAGGGAATGCTCGACGGGTCGGTTTTTGCCGATCAGCAGGGCAGATGCCTTGATTCCAATTCCGCCTTCCAGGCGATGGTGGGCTATTCCGGTGAGGAATTGCGCCGCCTCAGCTATGAGGACATCACTCCGGACAAATACCAGGATTTCGAGGAAAACGTTGTCCTCAAACAACTCCGGGAGCGCGGCTACTCCGATCTGTTCGAGAAAGAGTTTATCCGCAAGGATGGCACGCGGATTCCCGCGGAGATGCGTGTCTATCTCCTGAAGGACGAGGAAACCGGTGAAAAGAAAACATGGGCTCTCATTCGGGATATCAGCGTTCGGCGCGAGTTTTTCCGCGCGCTCCAGGAGAGCGAAAGCCGCTTCACCGTCTTCATGAATCATTTTCCAGGGGAGATTCTGATTAAGGACGATGCCTGCAGAATTGTCTATGCAAACCGCTTTTTCGAGGAGGTTCTCGGCCATGACGAGTGGCGGGAGAAGACGGCCTCCGAACTCTTCCCCGGCGAGATGGGCGAAAGGCTGCTTGAAAAGGATCGCCATGTTCTGGACCAGGGGGAACTTAAATCGCAGGAAGAACGTCTAGACAGGTTGGGTCATAAACGCCTTCTCGAATGCCATCGCTTTCCAGTCCGCATCGATGGCGGATCGATGCTGATCGGGTCCATCGGGCTGGAGGTGACGGACATGGCGCGGGCGGAGCAGGAGCGCGCGGCGTTCGCCCGCCTTGGGTTGGAACTCTCTGAGGCGGGAACCCCTCTCGCCATGGCCCAGGCGCTCAGCCGCGCCGCCGAGGTTCTTTTCCGCTGGGACGCCTTCTACTTTGCCGAGCGCGTCCCCGGCACCAATCGCTTTCGCAGTCTCTACGCCGTTGATCATGTGGACGGGAAGCGCATCGTCGACGAGCAGGCCATGAGGCGCTCGGTTGATTACGAATATCCAGCCTCCGATTCCCTTCTGCAAGGCAAGCCGCTGATGATTAACCGCCGGGAAGGCGAGGCGGAGGACGGGGCGTTCTCCCGTTTTGGCGACGTGACCAGGCCATCCCTCTCCCTGCTCTTCATGCCCATCCTTCTGCGAGGCGAGGTCTACGGCGTTCTTTCAATTCAATCCTATCAGGAAAACCGCTACGACGAAAACGACCTGGACCTTCTCCGCAACCTGGCCGATGAAGCTGCCCCATCCGTGCGAAGGACTCTCGTGGAAGACGAACTCCGCGCCAGCGAAGAACGCCTTCGTGCCCTCATCGACGCGACGCCGGACCTCATCGTCTTCAAGGATGGCCTCGGGCGATGGCTCGTCTCGAACGAGAAGACTCTTGATACCATCGGCCTGAAAGAAAAGGACTACCAGGGGAAGACCGACGCGGAATTGATCGATCTCTCGCCGGAATTCCGCGAGTATTTCGAACGATGTCTTGCCGAAGATGAGAAGGCCTGGGAATCAGGCGAGCCATACCGGAACGATCTCAGTGTCCCCTCCAAAGAGGGAAAGGCCATTATCTACGATACGTTTCGCATTCCGCTCCTTTACGAAGATGGCCGCCGGAAAGGGCTTGTTCTGATCGGGAGGGACATTACCGAGAGAAAACAAGCCCAGGAAGAACGGCACAAGCTCGAGTTACAGGTCCAGCAAGCACAAAAGCTGGAAAGCCTCGGCGTGTTGGCCGGTGGCATCGCTCACGATTTCAACAACCTTCTCGTGGCCATCCTGGGCCATGCCGGCCTCGCTCTCGACGAGGTTGCCTCCGAGTCGCCGGCCCGGCCCAGTCTATACGAGATCGAGCACGCCGCTAAACGCGCCGCTGATCTTTGCCGCCAGATGCTCGCCTATTCGGGGCGCGGCCGCTTTCTCATCGAGCCCGTGAACCTCAACAGAATCATCGAGGAGATGACCGAGCTGCTGAGCGTCTCGATCACCAAGCGGGCCAGCTTGAAATACAACCTGGCGGAGGAACTTCCTCTCATCGAGGCCGACGTGACCCAGATTCGCCAGGTCGTCATGAATCTGATCACAAACGCCTCGGAGGCCATCGGCGACGAGAAAAGCGGCATCATCTCCCTGACCACGGGAAGCATGAACTGCGACCGGGAATATCTGGAAAGTGCCTCTTATCATGAGGACCTCAAGGAAGGCCGCTATGTCTATCTCGAAATTTCCGATACGGGCCAGGGGATGGATTCGGAAACGCGGGAGAAAATCTTTGATCCTTTCTTCACGACAAAGTCCACGGGTCGCGGCCTGGGCATGGCGGCCGTGCTCGGCATCGTGCGCAGCCACAACGGGGCCATTCGCATCTATACAGAGAAAGGCCGGGGATCCAGCTTCAAGATCCTCATGCCCGCCTTGGAAGCGGGAGCCGAGGCAAGCGCCTCTGCCGGCAAGCGCACCGAGGAGACTCCCGGGGGCGATGGGAATGTCATTCTCGTCGTGGATGATGAACCCAGCGTCCGGCTCCTGACGGAAAAGGTGCTCGAGCGGGCAGGCTTTCGCGTTGTGACCGCTGCCTCTGGCGAGGAGGGATTGGAGCTCTTCCGCGAGCACCAGGACGAGGTGATATGCGTGCTCCTCGATCTCACAATGCCGGGGATCAGTGGCGAGGAAACGTTTCGCGAGATCCGCCGGATCCGAAAGGACACCCGGGTGGTTCTCATGAGCGGCTACAGCGAGGAAGAGGTGGGTCAACGGTTTACCGGCAAGGGGCTCGCCGGGTTCATCCAAAAACCTTACCAGCGTCCCGACCTTCTGGCCAAGATTCACGGAGCGTTGAAAAAGGGCTGATCACCCGCAACGATGGAATCACTGGGAAGGAGGCTCCGGCATATAGCCGCCGGGCGACCCTTCTTGCGCATTGAACCAGGTGTCGTCCTCGTTGTCCCAGACCCCATCCGCCCCGGCGGACAGGATGAATTCATTGCGGACTTCGATCTCGCGCTCCCATGCGTCCTGGAAATTTGCCGGGTCGGCTTCCAATTCCGCCAGGTCTTCCACTTCCCGGGGCCACAGGCCATTCTGGCGATAGAATGCCCGGTTCCACTGGCCCAGCACGCGAAGCCGCCGCACCGTTTCCGCATATTTCGAGTAAGTTTCCTGGGGGCTCGGTGCCTCGGCCTGCGGTTCTTCGGAAACCGTGGCGACTTCTTCTTCGCCGCCAAGGAATCCGCCGAAAACAAGTAAAGCCGTGGCAAGCGCGCCGATGAGCACCACAGCTCCGAAGGCAATAATCAGGGCAAGAGGCAGAAATGATCTCTTGGGCGGTGCCTGCACACCTTCCTCAGCCTCTTGCGGTTCGGGCGGTGGGGGAGGCTCGCTGAACTTTGCCCGCTGGGCGGCGATCATTTCCGAGAGGCGCCGCGATTGCTCGCCCTCTGAGCCCGGCGGGCCGGCCTGGGGCTGCTCGTATTCTGGCTGGGCATATTGGCCTCCGGCGAATTCGCCCTCCGAGGGCGCCGGGGTCTGCGCGTCCACCTGCGAAGGATATTCGCCGGATGGGTAGGATGGATGTTCCTGGGGGGCTTCCGGGGCTCGCGGGAAATCGGCGGGGCGGAATTCCGCGGACTCCTGGGAGACACGCGCCGTGTCCCCGCCTTGTTGGCCGAGGGAGCCTTCGCGTTGAGCGGCTTCGTCCAGCCGGCGGCAAACCGACATGAGCCGGTCGCTGAGCGCGGGCAAATTGACCGGCCGGTCGCCGGGGTCGCGAGACAGCATTTCCTCCAGCACATCGACCGCTTCGGGAAAGAGAAACTCGCGAAGTTCGGAAAGGTCGGGCTCCTGGTTGCGGATGATCTCCATCAGCGTGCCCGCGTCATCATGCCAGAAAACGGGCTGGCCGGAGATCAGGAAATAGAGATTGGAGCCCAGGGCATAGACGTCCGCGCTGACATCCGCTTCCCTGGCCGAGAGCACCTCGGGAGCCGTGAAAGGAAGGATGCTGCTAAACGCCGGGTTCAGAAGCCCTCCCTGGCAATTCAGGATCAAATGGCCCCATCCGGTGTGGAGGAGTTTGGCCTGTTGGATCGTGTTGATAAAGATCGAGGCGGGATTGATAATGCGATGGACGATGCCGTGGTCCTGGAGAATGTCCAGCGCGCCGACGATCTGCGACGTCCATTCGAATGCCGTCGCCTGGGGCGGGAGGCCCGTGTCGCGAACGAGAACGCCCAGGTGCGAGCCCTGCATCCATTCATAGGCGGTCCAGTAATGCTGGTCGTCCAGGCCGAAATGGCGGGGCTGCGCCACGCGGCTGGCTCGCGCTGTCACCAGCGGCTCCAGTTCTTTTTCCAGCGACTTCCAGCCCGACTCGTCCACCACGTGCGACTGGTGGCAAACCACCACCGAGGCCGGCTGGTTGGTTTGCTGGTCGAATCCCTTGTAGGTGGCCACCACGCCGTTGAATCCCAGGAGGGAGGTCAGACGATAGGGGCCAAGCTCCTGAAGACTTTGTGAGTGTTCAGCCGCATCCATTGTATCGCTGTTCCCCCCGGGGGAAGTTCAGGGTGCCAGTAAGGAAAAGGCTCAAGCAGTGGTAAATATTCGAAGGTTTCCGACAGGGGCGTCAATGAAGAGGAGACATGGCCGGGAGATATCTTGACTGCCAAGTAAGGGCTTTTATCGGCGGGTCTTTGGAAAGCCCCCGCTAAACCGCGAAAATCCTTGCAGATCAATAGCCGACCCGATTCCCTCTAATCAAATCAGCAGGAAAGTTTCCCAGCCCGGATTGATCAACATCGTTTATGCCCGTTCATCCCGCCCATAAGGGATATTTCATCCCGATCCTCCACGCCCACCTTCCTTTCGTCCGGCATCCCGAGTTCGAGGATGCCCTGGAGGAGGATTGGTTTTTCGAAGCCATCACGGAAAGCTATGTTCCCCTTCTCCGAATGATGGAGGGTCTTGAGGCCGATGGATGCGATTTTCGGCTGACCATGGTGTTTACGCCCACCCTATGCGCCATGCTGGCGGATCCTTTTCTGCGCAATCGTTACCTGGGGCATTTGCGTTCGCTGATCGAACTGGCGGACAAAGAGGTGGACCGGACCCGAAGCTCCCCCCAATTCCACAAGATTGCCCAAATGTATCAGCGCCGCCTCCGCGACGTCCGCGAGGCTTATGAGGATCGCTATCAGGGCGATCTGCTGTCCCAGTTCCGCGGCTTCCAGGACCGCGGATTTCTCGACATCGCCACCTGTCCGGCGACCCACGGCTTTTTACCGCTCATGCGCACCCAGCCCCAGTCCGTCCGAGCCCAGGTGCTCATCGGCCGTGACCAGTACGAGAAGCATTTCGGCCGCCAGCCGCGCGGCATCTGGCTCCCGGAGTGCGGTTTCTATCCCGGCCTGGACGAGTTTATCCGCGAAGCGGGAATTCGCTATTTCATCACCGATGCCCATGGCGTTCTCTTTGCCGAGAAGCGCCCGGCCTACGGCGTGTTCGCGCCCATCTATACGCCGTCCGGCGTGGCCGCTTTTGGCCGCGACATGGAATCCAGCCGCTCGGTCTGGTCCGCCCAGCATGGTTACCCCGGCGATCCGCGCTATCGCGAATTCTATCGCGATATCGGTTTCGATCTCGATTTCGATTATATCCGGCCCTATATCCACGAGTCCGGACTGCGCACCTCCACTGGTCTCAAATATCACCGCATCACCGGCAAGGTCGAGCTGCACGAGAAAGAACCCTACGACCCCGACGAGGCCCTGGAGGCCGCGGCCCAGCATGCCGGAAACTTCATGTTCAACCGCCAGCAGCAGGTGCTTCACCTTTCTTCGCTCATGGACCGTCCGCCCATGATCGTCTCGCCCTACGATGCCGAGTTATTTGGTCATTGGTGGTATGAAGGCCCCTTGTTCCTCGACTTTTTTCTCCGCAAGATGCACTGGGACCAAGACGACGTCGGGCTCCTGACCCCCTCGGAATACCTGGACGAATATCCACGCAACCAGGTTGCCATGCCGGCGGAAAGCTCCTGGGGAAATCGCGGCTATGCCGAGGTCTGGCTCGATGGAAGCAACGACTGGATCTATCGCCACCTTCACAAGTCCTCGGAGCGAATGGTGGAATTGGCCCGGACATACCAGAAACCAACCGATCTGGAGCGCCGCGCCCTCAACCAGGCCGCTCGCGAATTGCTTCTCGCCCAGGCGAGCGACTGGGCCTTTATCATGAAAACCAACACGATGGTCAGCTATGCCATCAAGCGCACCCGCGATCATCTTCTCAATTTCGCGGATCTTTACGACCAGATTACCCAGGGGACCATCGACGCGGAGCGCGTACGCAGACTGGAAGAGAAAGACAATCTCTTTCCGGATCTCGATTATCGGATCTATGCCTGATTTTGTCCGGCGAAATATATTAAATTCTCTCTCCTGCTTGACTTGCCTCTCAGCATTGACTTTGTAAGAAGCATCGGGAACGGCCATAAGGACGGTACGGATCAGTGGACTTCAGCAATCTCTCCGCGGACACGGCCCACCGCTTTCACGCAGTGGCCGAAGTTCTTTCCGCCTTTGATGAGCAGGAAGGAGACACGGAGCCGAGCCTCCTCGACGTCGGTGGCTATCCCGGCACCTTCGTTCGCCAGTTCATCGCCGAGTTTCCCGCCTGGAACGGGCTGACCATTGATCAGCCCAAAGAAAACCTCCCCAATTATCAAAGCGGCAGCGGAACCCACCTCCCCTTTGAAGAGAAAAGCTTCAGCGCCGTGATCAGTGTCGACACGTTCGAGCATGTTCCCGAGACAGATCGGCTCCGTTTCGTCGCGGAGCTTTGCCGCGTGTCGCGCCATCTCGTGGTGCTCGCCGCGCCGTTCCACCATCACTCCACGGCGGCGGTCGAGCGGCTGCTCAACGACGCCCACAAGAACGCTTTTCAGCAGCCGCATCCCTGGCTTGTCGATCATGTCCAGAACGGGCTGCCCTCGCTGGAACAAACCGTCGAACAATGGCCCGCCGAATTTCACATCACCGATGCGCGATGCTCCTACGATCTCATGGGCTGGACGGCCTGGCAGGCCATGTCGCTTTTCCAAAAACTCCGCGGCGAACTCGACGAGTATTGGGAGGCGTTCGATCGGGCCTTCGCAAAGGCTCCGACACCGTATATCACGTCGGTTCCCTATCGTTATTTGATCGTGGCGCGCCGAGGGCCGGCCGGATCGGAATCCATTGGGAAGGTTGCGATGCCCCCTCCGGAGGCGGGAACCGAAGTCGTCGAGATGGCGAGGTTCTTCTGCCGGTTGTTTGGCCTTTTGTCGGGAAGCGGCGGAGGTCAAGACCCCACCCGGATGCTCTCGGGCATTGTTGATCAGCGGCTTCGCGAAGCGTTGATGGCCCAGGAGCGGGAAATCGCGTCTCTCCAGGCACGGCTCGAGAGTCGTGACACCTCTTCGCGCCAGTCCTCGCTCTTTCGCCTGTTCAATCGGGAGGAAAAATAATGGCGCCTCCCCGTTTTCCAGCCATCATCGTGGGACGCGTCGGCGAAGGCCAGCTTCTCAACGGCTGGCACGAGCGGGAACGGGATGGACGCAATGGAATCGCCTATCGCGCGGCGCGCCGTGACGGCATCCTCGAACTGCGCCGCGACCCGGGCGCCCGGGAAATCAGCCTGCTGATGTCGGGGCCGGTCATTCTTTACGGCGGAAAAATGAACGGCCGCCTGCTCATCAACCGCCAGAAACACGAGCTGCCCCTTTCCGTCGATAGCTGGGTGTTGAGGAGCTATCCCATCGAAAGCGAGGAAGATGTTCTCAGGATTCATCTCTTCATCCCCGAGCCCGCCATCCCCGATCAAGTGCTGCAAAACGGAGACGCACGCGAGTTGGGCTGGTTCCTCAGCGCGATCTGGCAGGAATAGAAATCACAAAAGGCCCCGCATGCGCGGGACCCGGATTTCCGGGGGACAGGAAAGCGAATTGGTCAGCCGCCGGACCGCAGCAGAAGAACGCCCACCACCGCGATCACACCAACCATAAGCAAAGCCAGAATCGCGAAATAGATCAGCGTCTGATTTTTGATCCGTTTCGCCTCCGCGTCGATGAATGGCTTGATCTGACGGTTCAGTTCCGTCGCCACGGCCGAGCGGGCGGCTTCCGTTCCCAGCTTGGGGATCTTCTGCTCGCAGGCCGCAATCACCTGGCGTTCGGCGATCTCCGGCAACTTGTCTTTCGCAACGAGCGGGACTGTCTTCTTGGCCTCGACCTGGAGAACATTCACCAGAGCCTCGCCAAATTCGTTCATCTTCTCCTGGGTTGCCTTGTCCACGCGGTTGGCCACTTCGCGCGGAAGCATGCTTTCCACATATTCCTTGAGGCGCTCGCGAACGAGGGAAGGCAGCATCGCATCGGCCGCCCGCTTGACGGTCTTTTCCGTCTTATCCGCCAGGATCGCGTCCATGGATTCGGTCACCTTCGTTTCGGCGATCTTTTCGACCATGGAGCGGGCGACCTCCTGGACCGTCAGCCGCACCAGTTCCTGCTCTTTTTCCTGGGTCAGCGCTGTCACGCGGGCGTCCACCTCCCGGCGGGCGCGCTGGTCGATGATGGAGACGATCGACTGGATCGCGCGTTCCACAATGATCTGGATTTTCTTCTCGACAGCCTGCTGGATCTTCGCCTCCGCCAACTCTTCCATATGCTTGTCGGCGGATTCTTCCAGGTAACGCTCCGATCGTTCGCGAAGCTGTTGTTCTTCCAGCAGTTCCCGGACCTTAAGCGTCAGCTCCGCTGGCTTGAACGGCTTGGAAATAAAGCCATTGGCCCCCCTCAGCGACTGGCTGGCGCGCTGTTCCACTTCCTCTTCCGGAACCAGGAGCAGCACGGGCAGGCCAAACGTTTCGGCGTCCGTGCGGATTTCCGCCGCCGTATCCAGGCCGCTCACTCCATCCAGGTTCGTCTCGAGGATCATCAGATCGAAATCCTCGACATGGGGATGGGAAAGGGCGGCCACGCCGTTGCTCGCGGTCGTGACTTTATATCCGTTCTCTTCGAGAACGTTCCGGGCGATTTCCTGGACTCCCGCGGAGGAGTCCACAAACATGACGCGTTCACCGGGCATCGTTTCTTATCCTGGGGCGGTCTCGATTGTTTTGCGTTCAGGCTGCCAGCTTCAAAACACCCTGAACCCTCTCGTCCAATTTGAAATCCTTGGCATAGGCGAATTGGGTGCGTGGAGTCATTTCATCCAGCAGGTCTTTCACCAGGCGCTGGGTTTGCCGTTCGCCAATCCGGCTCGAATAGATCCGGTAAAGCGAATCCAGCAATTGAAGCAGTGCCTCGACGGTATCCTCATAACAATCCTGAGTGGCTTCGCTGAACTCAAACAATTTCACGTAAGCCTCCATCTTTTCATAGGCCACGCGATTGCCTTCAACCGTCACCACGTCGGCTTTGGTGAAATTCACCAGCACATCCTGCCAGACGTCAGCAACCAGCCGCCGGTCCTCCCTTTGCGGTTTCATCTCCTTCATCGCCAGGACCTGTTCCGTCAGCCGGTTGATGAAGTATCCCATGGCACCAATGGGAGTCACGAATTCAAACTTGTCCGCCCGGCCATCACGCGCACGCCCGCCGGTCAGGCGCGAGAGAAGGCCGCCCATCCCTCGCACATTGTTGGGCGCGCTGAGCGATTCCCGATCCGCCTCACCGCCCCGCCCCGAGTGGCCGTTATCGGAGTCTTCCTTAATATAAACAAGCCCCTTGTTCAGAAAATCGTAGACGACGCGATACACCTCGAAGCGGCCCATGCCGCTGCGGTTGATCAATGCGCGAATCGTCGTTTTGCCGTCGACTTGCGACATGACTTTCCATTCCGCCGCCGACAGTTCGGGCCGTTCAGGCTGATTCCCTTCTTGATCCGGTTTCAAATTGTTGGAAACGCCGAGAACCACGCGGTCGCTTGGCAATTCCATCATGATCTTTCGCCATTCATCCTGGCGGCGGGACCCTTCCAGCAGGAGAGGCTCGATATCGATGCTCACCGTCGCCTCGCCCAGCGAGCTTTCATCCGCCTGTTCGAATTTGAACTCCCCTTCTTCCAGGCCGAACAGGTTCCAGACTTCTTCTTCTAATTGCAGGCGCAGCACATCACGCAGCGTTTCCTCGCTGACGATTTCCCGTTCCACAAGGATTTCGCCCAGCCTCTTGTCCGAATCGACGGTCCGCTGCAGAGAGAGGAGCTGGGAAAGAACACTGCGCTTGAGATAGCCGCGATGGACAAGCAACTCGCCGAGGCGGCGCTGGCGCTGAAGGGCGGTCGAATTGATGATCTTACCCTGGCGGATCATCAGCGTGGTCGCTGGCCCATTGGGATCGCGCACCGTCAGCAGGCCGGTGCTCTTGCCCATGCTGATGAACTGAAGAACCTCGGGAAGGTTGACCTGTTTGAGATTACCCTGCATCGCCCCCGCCTTTACGGAGAGTGGAGTTCCTCATCATCCCCCGAGTACGGCGCCAAGGCGCCTCTCAGGTTTCTCCTCCAAACAGGTTGTCGAGCTGGTCTTCCACATCCTTTTCGATCTGCACGCGGCGATCCGTCGGCATCTTGCGGGTTTTGCCCTGCTCGATCGTTTCTTTCAGGATTTTGGCGCTTTCCTTGGAGTAGAGCCGCACCATGCCGATGGTTGTGCGATCGTCGAAAATCACCGTGAGAATGGTATTCTCATCAACCAGGATGTTGTGGATGTGGTCGCGGGTGCCCTGGTGAAAGAGAACAGAGAAATCTGTTTCGCCAACGAGCCGGGCCATGGCCTGGGTGGAGGAAAACGATCCGGCAATCAATGCGGCGAGGGCATCTGTATCAATATTCGACGTGAAGCCTTTCTTCGCCAGGCATTTGCCGTCCGCATCCACAAGCATCGCGCATTTGGCTTCCGACTGCTTGAGCATTTGCAGAAGCGCCCGATGGATCTGTGTGATCTCGGTCTTCGTGAGAATCAAAGGCTGGTTCCGCATGTTCCGATCCCTTTCTTTACCCGCTTTCGGTTTCTCAGTACACGGGTTTCTTTCCGGGCGGTATGATCTGCACCTGGCCCATCTTGCCCAGGTAATTCACATAGAGCGACTTGTCAAAATCGTCTCTTACCAACACTTCCAGCTCGGGCCAGGCGTCGTCCGCCGAATCGAACCGGTGAAATTTCGCCGAACCTCTGTCCACGGCTCTCTCTTCCTTCCCGAGATACCGAAGCTTGCGGCTCCACGTGGACTTGAAAACTCCCAGGAAAGAGAGTTTCCCCGTCAACTGATACATTGATGAATCGTCGCCGGACAGATTGGCCAGAGTCAGATTCGCGCTCCCAAGTCCAAGCCCGCGCCAGCGCGCCTTGCAACGCTGCACAACGCTCAGTGTGGGCGCTCCGCCCGGCCGTTCCCGGGCTGCCGCGGGAGCCTCTTTCGCCGCCGATCCAGGCGTGTGCGCCTGCTGAGCCGCGGGCTGGGCGGGGGCGGGAGCGGCCGCCGCGGCCTGGGGAGCCTGCGGCTGTTGCGGAGCCTGCGCGGCGGGAGCTGGCGGTCCGGCGGGCTGGCTCGGCGCCGACGGCTTGGCGGGCGCCGGCCTCTTTTCCTGCTTTTTCGCCTCACTCATTTCCGCGCTGGTGGGCGAGGTCTCGGCGTTCAGCTTCTTGATCACAAGGGAGGAAATCCCCTTCAGTGTATCTTTCACTCCCTGGCCCGAGACCGCCACGGATTCGTATTTCGGCACGTTGAAGACGTTGACGACTTTCTCCATCTCTTCGATGGAGGAAATCTGGGGCATGTCGCGCTTGTTGTACTGGATGACCCAGGGAATCCCTTCAAAGTCGTTGGGACCTTCGGCGAGGCGGTAGCCATATTCCGCCAGGTTGAGACGAAGGTTCTCCAGCGAATCAATGTTCTCCTGGTAACGGTCGCGCTGGCTGTCGGCAACAAACACGAGCCCATCGACGCCGCGAAGAACGAGCTTGCGCGTCGCATTGTAGTAAACCTGGCCCGGCACGGTATAGAGCTGGAATTTGGTTTTGAAGCCCTTCACTTCGCCGAGGTCGAGGGGGAGAAAATCGAAAAAGAGGGTGCGGTCCTGTTCTGTGGCCAGAGAAACCAACTCTCCCCGAAACTTCTGGGGGACGGTCTTGTGGATATGGATCAGGTTGGTGGTCTTGCCACAAAGACCGCAGCCGTAATAAACGATTTTACAGGAGAGTTCTTTGAAGGCGTAATTGAGCGTGGCCATAGAGCGTTAGTCAAACCTCTCGCGAGAGAATGCCTCAGTGCAAACCCATCGTGACATTGTCGAGTTTTTCTTTAGCGGTGCGCATCTCGATCCGGATCAGGCCGAGGTTCGCTTCCGGGGAGGCAACACAGACGAGAAATCCAGAGCGGGTCGAGTTGAAGAACATCTTGTTGGTGTCGGTCTCGACGATAAAGGAGACGAGGTCTCCCTGCTCCATCTTCTTGGTCGCTTTCTCCGTCGAATTGATGATAGACGACGTCAGCGCTCCCATGACCTCGTCGTTTATCTCCGAGGCAAAGTCACTGGCAACAATAATCCCGTCCGCCCCGACCACGAAGGAGCCGGTTACCCCGGGGTTTTTATTCAACTCTGCCAGAATGCGTTCCATGTTACCGTTCTCCTCGAGTTAGAGGTCTCAGTTTGGGCGGCGGTACTTACACCAGTTCCAGAGGGATGCGGTCTTTCGTCATGCCCGTTGCCAGGGGCAACGAGGGGTATCTCCACTGGAGAAATTCCCGCGATGTCTTGGCGATCACACTCAAGCGGCTGTAAATCTGCTGAATTGGGGTGCGTCCGTTGTAAATCAAAATCATTCCAAAATTCTGATTCAAGGTGGTGGCCAGGATATGGTGCTCACGGCTCTCCAGCACAAAACGACGCACCCGCGCCAGCCCGCTGTCCACCATGAGCTGCCCGCAGGAATGCGTGTAGTTCATGAGCTTGCACGCCAGTTCCTCGCTGTCCACCTTCAGAGGCAGATCCTCCCACACCACCAAACCCTCGTCGCTGTAGATAATGAAACCCTCCAGGCCGGGATTTTTCTTCAGCTGGGCCGCGAGTTCGGGGTAGGAAAACACCTGGATAAAACCGCCGGTGGGCGAAGTTTCGATCGCCACCTGCTGGGAGGAACGCTGCTCGGCGTCCGTCCTGCCGGCGAGAAGCTGCTCCGATTCCCGGCGGCCGATCAGTTCGGGGATCATCAGGGCCAGCAGATAGGGGCCCGCCGTAATCAGCACAACGCCCTGGACGACGCCCGAAACGGGGTTCAACCACGGAAGGAAGATATTGAAGTCGGGATTCTCGGGTAAGAAAAGGAGGGCGAAAGAGCCTCCAACGAGGGAACAGACCGCCCGGAGCACCGTGTAACACATGGAGGTGACAAGGGCCATTCCCAGCGTTGCCCGCGGGTTCATCACCAGCACCGCGATAAAGTAAATCAAGAGCTCAATCAGGGCGACGATGGGCAAGGCTGCGATTTCCTCGAAAACCGGCCGCGCGTTCGCGGCCGCCATGGGCACCAGCGTCAGGGCAATCAGCGTGATGCCGATGATCAGCACATTTCGGTCGATCGTGATCATGAACGGCTCCTCGGTATCATGTCGGCAGGGCCCCGGGCAAAAGCTGGCCAACCACGTTGACAAAGCGGTGGAAGACCTTTCCAAAGCTGGGAGTCGGCTCAAACGATAAAGACACGAGTATCTTTTCCCGGACAAGCACAATAAGCTGAACTTCGTTGGTTTCGATCAATCCCACGCGCATGGACCCGGCTTCCAGGTCGCGAAAAGCCGTGCTCGCCCCTTTATAAAAGGCGTAAGCGGCCTCCACATGCAGCGTATTGCCTTCCACCGCCGGCTCGCCCGCGCCCGTCGGGATCACCGCGCAAGACTGAATCGGGACGGCACCCCGCATATTTTCGCGAACGGAATCGAGGAGATCCCGTGTGGAATGGCGAAAAATCCGGGAAACGCGCTGAACGGGGACGCTTGCCATGGAATTCCGCGCGTCCTTCTCTTCTTTCATGATGACGCTGTTCAGGTGCTGGACATCCGCCCCCATGGGATTCCTGCGGTTCAGCGTTTCCATGATCGGGCGGGCTTCGTCCATGCGGTGCAGCTTAACGAGGCATCGGACCTTCTCTGTTAAAAGCCCCAAAGCTTCGGGAGCCTGGGCCTCGGCGTGACGGATCTCTTTCAGTGCATCTTCGTAATGCCCCAAGTCGGCAAGCAGCCGCGCGTGGAGAGTCCGCCCCGCAATGGAATGGGGATCACCAGCGAGGCCGCGCTGGCAGAGATCGAGCGCCCGCAGAACGTTTTTTTGCTTTCTCAGGGCTTGGCACAGGGGGATGTAAGCCAGCGGATTCCGGCCAGAAAAAAAGTCGCGCTCCATTTGTTCAATGTTCGACGGCATACCTATCCTTCTGCTCCGGGCCTTGGGAAAAGCCGCCTGATCGGTTCAGATCGTCATGTTTCCCTGGGGGCGTCGACTCCGCTGGGCGCTGGGGTATCGTGCGGATTAGGCGTCAAACCCTTGTCTCATATCAGGTTACAAATTCCCAAGGGCATGAGCAAACGCAAGCAGTTGTTGTTTCAACGGGCAAAAATACTCCAAAATCCTGAGATTTCTCAGATGACAGCCCCGAAAACCAACCCGAGGAAACTCCGAAAGACCCCCTGCTCCTCACTACTTTCAAAGCTCTCTCCCACCTGATTAACCGCTCGCTGGGCGTCCTCGTAAAGTGTCGGATCGTTCACCAGCCTTCCCAACGTCCCATCGCCCGAGTTAATCTTCGTCGAGATATCGTTGAAGTTCCCAATCGCCGTTTCCAGGCGCGGGCCGCTTTCCGAAAGCACGGAAACCAGGCTCCGCAGCTCCTCGCGATTCTCGCCCACCGCACTCTGGATCTCCTGGGCCGCCTTGCGCAGCTCCTCCATGATCTGCCGCGCATCGCTGATCACTTCATCGCCATAGATCAGTGTGCCGAGCGTTCCTTCGCCGGATTTCACCTGGGCGGTGATATCCTGGGCCGTTTCCGTCATACTCTTGAGCTGGTCGTAAAGCTCCTGGTCCTGGTAGAGGCGTCCCAGGGTTCCCTTCCCCTCCTGCATCTGCCCCGTCATTTCGTTCAATCGTCCCGAGAGTTCCTCCAGCTGGGGGCCAACTTTGGAAAAGGACTCGGTGGTCTGGCGAAGCTGATCGCGGTTTTCTTCCACAACCTGGTTGATCTTGTTAAGGGTCTCCTCCTGGTTGCGGTTCAAGCTGCTGATCAGGTTTTCCGTGTCCGAACTCAGGTCGCTGATCGTCGACATCATCTCATCGATGCTCGCCGCCGGAGCCGTTTGGATCTCATCTCCCTGCTGGAGATAAGCGATCTCACTCGGCCCCTCATCCATGGAGATATTAATATAAGATCCGCCGAGAAGGCTGCTGATCTGCACCTTCGCCACCGCGTTGCGCGGGATTTCGTATTCCTGATTGATCTCGAGAATGACGCGAACGCGATTGATCGACGCGTTCCAGTCGATACTCTTGACCCTACCGACGGGCACGCCCCGCAGCGCCACCTGAGTCCCCGCCTCGATGCCGCTGACGCTTCGGAAGTTCGCGACGATTTCGTAATCATCTGAGAAAAAACTGCCCCGTTTGACCGACAGGCTGAGCCCAATCACCAAAATGACGGCTACGGTAAAGAAAATTCCGATGCGAATTGCGAGTGGGGAATCCTTGCGCATGGTACGGCCTCTCCCGAGGTTTGTCACTCAACAAGCTTTTCCATGATCCGACGCGGGTCTCTGAGGTCAAGAGGGGAGGAGGCTCACGCGGGCATGAAAGCCGCATTTCGGCGTCGAAGGCTTTATCGAGACACAGGAACTCTTGCCCAATGATCTATGAACTCATCGACCGATTTCGAGTCCAAGCTCCCCGAGAAGAGAGCTGGGAGTTTTTCTGCAACCCCCTCAATCTGCCGCGGAACACCCCGCCCTGGATGAGTTTCACCGTGCTCTCGCGCGGCGACCTGAAGCCCCGCCGCGGCAAACTCCTGGATTACCGCATGTCCTGGCTTGGGATACCCGTCCGCTGGCGTTCGCTTGTTATCGAGCACCGCCCTCCCCGGTTGCTGACTTACGTTCAGGCTCGCGGGCCATACGGATTCTTCTATCATCAGCACCGGTTTCGCGGCGCTGCCGATGGAGGGACGGAAATCCTTGATCGCGTGATTTATCGCCTTCCTTTCGGCATCTTTGGAGACGCCATGCACGGCCTCGTTGTGCGCCGCCAGCTCCTCTCGATCTTCCGCCACCGGCGCGCCATGGCGGATCGCCACCTCGGGCTTGTTCCCCCCATTTCTGACATTGCAATCCGCCCGGCGGGCCGTAAGCTCTCCCGCGACTGAAATCCAGCTTTGGGGAGTTTCGCGCTTTGGCTTTTCAATCTGTTCCTGGCGTCCTTACGGGCGCCATTTTCCTTCTCGTCTCTTCTCTTCCCGCCCAGGTCGTCATCGTCGACAATTCCGATCCGGGCTTCTCGACCACCGGTGCGTGGTCCGCCAGTTCCTCTGTCGAGGATGCCTTCGGTACGGAAGGCCTGATCAACACGGGCGGAAGCGGCGCCGATACGGCAACCTGGGCCGCCGATCTGCCCGAAGCAGGGTGGTACGACGTCTATGCCTGGTGGATTGCCTCGACATCCTTTTTCCGAACCCAGCAGGCCCCCTACACCATCAACCATAAGAATGGCAGCGATACGATCCTGGCCAGCCAGGCCACCGGCGCGGCCCAGTGGAATTACCTGGGGCGCTACGAATTCGAGGCGGGGACCGCCAACCAGGTCAGCCTGAGCGACGATGTCCCGGAATCGAACGTCTTCGTCAGCGCCGACGCCGTGCGCTTCGAACGCGCCGGGACCTTCGAAGCCCCCGTGAATCCCGTGGTGCGGACCGGCAGCCAGGAAGCGTGCAACCTCTGCTTTGGATCCATCCTCCCTGGCAGCCACGAGGATCATCCCGATTCAAAATACTATATCATCTCCGACGTGCCCGAGCGCTTCGGCACCGAGGGGATTCTCTATTCCACCCGTGAAACGATGCCCGTCCAGGCGCCGGACTATCCGCCCTCTCCCTTTGATGTGCAGGAGACAAACGGCTTTACCAGTATAGACGACAATTTCGATGTCTTCATGTTCCATATTTCTTCTCCCGGTGACGGATCGGCGCCCCGCCGCATCGTCGTCTATGCGCAGAACAATGGCGCCAACTCAGTCGAAATCTCGCCCGTTCAGAAAATCGTCACCGATGGAATCATCGGTACGGTCCACGAAATGGAATCCACCCTTGGCGAGGATTTCCTCAATGGCGCCGTCGATGATTTCGGCCTTCCCGATACGATCACCGTTCCCGCCGGCGAGGGCGCGGTCATTGGTTTTTCCAAGAAATTCAGCACCTTTCCCGCGGGCACCTACAAAAGCCAGAACGTCAACTGTTTCGGCCGCCTGAGAGCGCAAGTCGCCGGCACGGACCCCGACCTCGATGTCTTTATCGCCGCCATCGACACCACCTCCGCCGATGTTCCCCCGGACGTTCTCTCCATCAAATCCTCGGTGGAATCACTTGTCGCGTCGAACACAGGCGCGGAGGAGCTGGAAAGCTTTGATTTCGACAGTTCGCCCCCAGGATGCGCGCTCCGCCGCTCCACCGGCGTCTTTCCACAATCCACCTGGCGCAGCGATTTGATCACCTACGACCTCAACGCCCTCCCCGGCGGAGTGACTTACCAGATGGGGCTCGACGATATCCGCACCGGCGGCTGTCCGGACATGAGCCAGACCGTCGGCGCCCTCCGGTATCCCAGGTTCCTTCGCGATGAATCCATCGGCAACTTCATGGCTGACCACCGTGTGCAGTTCCGCGTCATCAACAGCGGCACCGAGCCCCGTGAATTCGACCTGGAATTCGGCAAGAGCGATGCCGATATCGGCCTTGTTTACCAGCTTGCCGAGGGCGAGTCACTCCCCCCCGACTCCGCGGTGAATGCGGAGACAGCGGTCTCCGAGTGGGCCGGGCCGAATCAGAATGCGGTTTTTGCCTCGTTTTTCCCGGACAGCCCGCAAACGCTGGCCCCGGGAGAGGAGATATACATTGCTCTGCGGTTCCAGATTCTTGGCAATTCCTCCACGCCCTTTCAAATCCGCATCCCCGACACACGCGGACCCGCGTTCGATCGCATCGCCGCCGACCCCGGCGCGATCAATCCCGATGAACAAACGGAGATCCGCTTTGTCGCGACAGAGCCAACACTGCTCCAGCCCGCGGTCACCGTGAATGGAAACAATGCCGCCCCCCTCTCGGGTCGTGGAAACAACTATACGTTCCGCTATACAGCCCGGCCCGATGAAGCGCCGGGCCCCGCGACTGTCCTCGTGGAAGCGGCGGACAACGAAAACAACGCGGGAAGCACCTCCACCACCGAAGCCTTGACAATCCTCGGTAACAGCCAATTCGATGGCTGGATGTTTTTCGGTAACTGATGCCCTTTCTCCCTGGTAGATTGGATTTCTGAATATGCCTGTTCCCTTTATTGACCTGAAGCGATTTGAGCCCGATTTCCTTCCGCGCTGGGAGGAGAAGTGCCGCGAGGTTTCCCGGAACACGATGTTCGTCGGCGGCCCCGAAGTCGCCCGGCTCGAGCAGCGCCTCCAGGAACGCTCCGGCGCCGCCGGCGTGGTGGGTTGTGCCAATGGCACCGATGCGCTTCAGATTGCGCTGCGAGCGGCAGGTGTTGGCCCCGGAGATGTCGTTCTGATTCCCGATGCAACATTCTGGGCGACTTTTGAAGCGGTGGTGAATGTCGGGGCCCGGGTCGTCACCGTGGATATCGATATGGACGACCTCCAGATGGACCTGGAGCTTTTCAAGCAGGCTGTCCGGGAATACCGGCCAAAGGCCGCCATTCTGGTGCATCTCTATGGGTGGGTCTCGGCGAAACTGAAAGAGTTCCGCGCCCTTTGCCGGGAAGAGGAAGTACTCCTGGTCGAAGACGGCGCCCAGGCCTTCGGCGTCACGGCCGATGGCGAGTCCGTCTATAAAGATGCCTTTCTTTCGACGATCAGCTTCTATCCGGCAAAAGTGCTCGGCGCCTGCGGCGATGCGGGTGCCGTCTACTGTTCTTCCGAGGAATTAGCGAAGACTGTTCGCACGCTGGCGAATCACGGACGCACGACACATTACGGCCATGGCTACGTTGGCTGGAACAGCCGCATGGGCGGTTTCGAAGGCGCTTACCTGAATCTCTGTCTTGACTATATAGACGAGCGCATCGAGTCGCGCCGGAGTGTCGCCAGGGCCTACCGCGACCGCTTCCAGAAAATCGGAGTCCGCCATTGCAGCCCGCCCGAAGGCATCGAGGAAAACGGCTATCTCTCCGTTGCTCTTTTCGATCCGGAAATAAGGCCGAAAATCCAGGAAATACTCAAAGAGAATGGAATCGGGTTTGGCGTTGTCTATCCCGGAGCCATGTCGCGCCAGCCCGGAGCCGATGGGTATCTGGTGGGTCGAATCGGAGGCGAAAAGGCCGACCTGCTTTGCCGCAGCGTGCTCAACATGCCTCTGTTCGCTTATATGGAACCGGGCGAGTGGGAAGAGGCCCTCGCGATCCTCCACAAGGCGATGAAAGTAACGGGGCTGGCTGAGTAGTCTACTGTCCCAACGCTTCTTCGTAGATCGCCAGCATCTCCTGTGCAGTGTTTTCGATGGAGAAGCGCCGGACGCGTTCCCGCGCGTTGCGGGAAAGCTGATCCAGCTCTTCCGGATTATCCGCGAGCCGCTCCAGGATACCGGCCCATTCCGCCATGTCGTCTGAAGCGCAGAACCCCGCGCCGCTCTCGCCGAGCACTTCCTGGTTCGGCGGAATGTCGGCCACGAGAAAGCCGCGCCCCTGGGCGCAGACTTCCAGCAAGGTGTTCGGGAATCCTTCGCGATTGCTGGCGGACACGTAAAGATCGTTGCGGCGTATAGACGGTGAGATGTCTTTTTGCCAGCCCGTGAACGAAACGCAATCGCCGAGGCCCTCTTCCTCCACGCGCTTGCGGATTTCCTCGTAGAGCGGCCCTTCGCCGATCATGGTGAGGCGGATAGGGACGTTTTTGTGCTGGCAGGCTTTGGCCAGGTCGATCAGCATCGCGGGCCGCTTCTGTTTCACAAAACGCCCCGCCCAGAAAAGCCGGAGAGGTTCGCCCTTCCGGCGCTTCGGCGGGGGAGGGGGGTCCTCCGGCAGAGACACCCCGTTATAGACAATGCGGATCTTCTTTTCCGGCATTCCAGCTTCAAGCAGCGGCGTGCGCACCGCGCCGGAAACAGCGATGATTCGCCCGGCGAACCGGGAAAGCCTCCGGGCCATTTTCGCCTGGTGGGCGTTACGGAAAGGCGACTGGCTGTGATAGCTGTTCACGATGCGGAATCCCGCCGCCACCCCCGCCGCATTGACAGCCGTGTTGGACGCATACATGTGGCTGTGGACGATTTGAAAGCCGTTCTTTTGGGCGAACCGCCGCAGCCGGTAGAGGCCCGCCGGATCCATGCGTGAACGCAGGGGGATCAGGTGGACTTGAAAGCCGGCATCGCGAAAGGCCCCGGCCATGTCCCCCTCCTCCTTCAGGCAGCAAATCTCTGTCTCAACGCCCTGCTGCCGCAGCAGCGGCAGCAGGCGAAGGAGTTGCCGCTGGACGCCGCCCACCTGCAGGTCGTATATAACGCGGAGTGTCTTGATCGTCATGAAAAAAAAGCTCCCGGAAGCATCCGCCTCCGGGAGCGCGGCTATCCTGAATGGATTAGATGACCGTTCCCGAGGGAATCACCGAGTTTTTCGGAATGATCACGATTCCCTCGCGAATGTAATAGGAATCCCCGTCTTCGTTCTGAACATTTTTCTCGTTCAGGATCTTGACGTCATCTCCGATGCGCACATTCTTGTCGATGATCGCCTTGCGGATATGGCAATACTTGCCGATGCCGAGGGGGATGTCTTTGCTTTCCTCCCAAGGCGCCAGGGGAGCAGGGCTGTAAAAATCCGCGCCCAGGAGCACGGAATCCTCCACGGTGGTGTGCTCGCCGATCTTCATGCGCAGCCCAACGACGGAATTGCGAACGGTGGCCCGGCCAACATTGCAGCCATCGGCGAGAACGCTGCGGTCGACAAAAGCCCCCTGGAATCGAGTCGATGGAAGAAAGCGGGGGCGTGTATAGATCGGTGCCACGGGGTCGGAAAAGACAAACGGCGGATTCTCGCCGAGATGCTCCATGTGCGCCTGGTAATAGGCATCGATGGTTCCAATGTCCTCCCAATAGCCGTCAAAAATATGGGCGGAAACCTTATTCTGATCAATAGCCTCGGGGATGATCTGTTTGCCAAAGTCGATGTGTTCGGTTTCCATCATCCACTGGTGCAATACGTCTCGGTTGAAGAGGTAGACACCCATGGAAGCGAGGAAGATGTCTTCCTTGGAGTGTTGAAGGCCGAAGCGCTCAAGCATTTTCGGGGGGGCTTCCACGCCGGCTTGTTCTTCCCGTGTCTTGGGCTTTTCACGGAATTCCTTGATGCGGCCCTTTTCATCGGTGGCCAGCAGGCCAAAATGATGGGCCCGGCGCTGTTCCACGGTGTTCACGGCCACCGTAATGTCGGCCTCCGAATTCACATGGTCCTCGATCATTTTCTGGTAATCCATGCGGTAAAGGGCGTCGCCCGGCAGAATCAGAATCATGTCGCATTCGTAATTATCCAGCGTCATCCAGTGCTTGCGCACGGCGTCCGCGGTTCCCTGGAACCAGCTGGTGTCTTCCGCGCGTTGTTCCGCGGCCAGAATATCCACAAAGCCGCTGCGAAACTGGTCGAAGGCGTAGGACTGGGAGACATGCCGGTTGAGCGATGCGGACAGATACTGGGTCAGCACGTAAATATACTTCAGGTTGCTATTGATACAGTTGGAGATCGCCACGTCGATGAGGCGATATTTTCCCATGAGCGGCACAGCGGGCTTGGCGCGATACTTCGTCAGGGGGTAGAGGCGGCTTCCAGCTCCGCCGCCGAGAATCAAAGTCAGCACATGAGGCATTCTTTCGCTCCTGCTGGGTGGCTTTTCCCAGGCCGCCGGCGCGATTCACGCCTCGTCGCGGGATCATTACCACCCCTAAATTGCCCATCTTTCCGAGAAGGCGTAACGGGCCAGTGAGGATGTCCGCAACCCGGGATTACCATGGGGTTGCAGAAATCACACCGGGCGAATGTGTCCCTTTGGGGTGCTTTCCTTGAAGTGCTGGAGCCCGGCTCAATCCAGGCCTGGCGGCTTGGGCGGCGGATCACCCACCTTGCCGCCCTGGATCCATGCTCTCCGTTGTTCCATATACTGGCGTTTCAGCTCCAGCTTGCCAATGTGATCCGGAGTGCTTTTCTTCTCCCCGGCACTGCCGCCGGAATCCTCTGCCATATCGGCCAGTTGGCTTAAGGTATCGCTCCCCGAGGACTTGAGTGCCTGGGCAAGGGCTTCTTTCGTTTCTTGCCTGTCCACGTGCTTGGCAAAGGCTTTGATCTTATCTTTCACATCCTTGCGGTTCGGCCCGATTTCTTTCAGCAGTTTGATCGCCCCCTGCCGCATGGCGGGGTCTTTGTGTTCCAGCGTATCGAGCGTCATGTTCACGGCCAGGTCGCGCGAAGCCTTCGGCTTGTTGGGATTCGCGTATTCCGCCAGACAGGTAATCGCGGCGGAAACGACCATGGGATCCTTATCGCCAAGGTGCTTGAAGACCAGATCCATTCCATCTTCCGGCGTCAGCTGGGCCAGTTTCGTCAGCGCCTCGATTTTTTTTGCCCGGCGCTTTTGTTTTCCCGAGAGGAGGTAGTTCGACGAAAGCTGCTTGAGAAGGGGCTGCACATCTTCCGGCGAGGCTGGCGGACCGGCCTCCCCTTCCCCTTCCTTCGTAAACGCTTTGTTGCCCAGGAATCGTTGGAGATATTCGGCCGTATCCGCATCTGGCGGCGGCACGCGCCCCGAGGCGACGCGGCTTTGGTAACGCGACAGGACTTCCTTTCCCTTATCACCATCAATGGTGCCGATGGCGAAAACCAGCGGGCCGATGACCTTGTTCTTGTTCAGCGGTTTCCGATCACCGGTCGCCGGATCCCAGTAATACTCTTGCTGATAGGCGGTCACCGAGGATTCATCATGCATGGTTGCCGTGGTCAGCATCTGTTCCAGCAAGGGAAGGGTCTCTTCGGACTTGATTTCCTGGAGAACATCCGCCGCTCCCATGAGGGCGACGCCAAATCGCCCGGTGAGCGGCTCCATGGCATGAATGAGCGCTTCGATATCGAGCGGCCCGAGCTTTTTCAAAGCAGAGACGACCGGTTCCCGAAAGCCGAGTTCCGAGCGCGCTCCTTCTTCCATCTTGTGGTGTTCGGTGGTCTCCTCGGGCATCCACAGCGCCCGCACGAGGACGCGAATGGCCCACTGGCGTTGAGGAGCGGTCAACTCATCGCGCTTGACCTGGAAGGCCTGCATGGCGGCATGCATGGCCAGCCTGGTCAAATCCTCCGGCACGTGGTGGCGCAGGAACTCGCGAATCCGCATGCGTTCCTCGGTGTCGGTGCGAGGTGATTTGATCACGTTGCCCAGGCTTTCGATCAGGCGTTCCGCCTCGCGCAGCTGCTTGGCCTCGATGCGGCGCTTGCCCAGGACACTGCGCAGGTCGCTCGTCAATTCCTCGACGTTTTCCGTCCCCGCGATCGCCCCCAGTGCGGTGCTGACGCTCTTGGCCACTTGGTCCTTCGAACCCGTTTCCGCGCGCACGGTTTTGAGAAATTGATTAAAATCCTCGGTGCGCATTGCCCCCATGAAATCGATGATGTCGCGGAGCATATCCGTGCCGGCATATTCCTTGGCCCAGGCTTTATAGATGCCAGTGAAAAAGGAATTCTTGCCGATGTCCTGGAAGGTCAGGAGGATGGCCTTTTTCGCTGTATAGCCAAGGCTGCTATACACGCGGCCTTCCACGCGGGCCATACGCGCGGTCTTGGTCTGCTCGCGGGGAACAAAATCGACGAGGATCTTTGTCGCGTCGAGGAGCAGATCCGGCTCTTCTTTCCAAATGGGGACGCGTAAAATGGATCGGAAAATGTCTCCCGTATCGCGCAGCGTCGCGTCATCGGGCTCGTCCATTTTCGAGCTTTCCGGCAGCCGGTTTTGAATCTCCACAATGGTTTGGGTCAGCACCGCCGTGTATTGCCGCTCGAGATTGTCAATATTCATGGAGCCGACTTTGTCGAAGGTCCGCTGGCGCGTGCGGTCGATCTCCTGAACCTCTTCCTGCGTCAGGTAATACTGATCGGGGTTTTTCCAGAGCTTTTTGACGAGCTTGGCGGCTTCGCGCTGGTTGTTGATGATGTTGCCAAGCGTCCCGCCGATATACGAGGCACGCCGCGTGCGCTGCTCGGGCGTTGACAGGGCCATGAGCCGGGCGGCATTGGCGGCCGCCGGCTCCAGGTGGCGCATCTTCGTCCAATCGCGAATTTCCCGGGCCAGGCGTTCTGTGTGAACGGACCAGAGTTTTTCTTCCCATTCCGCCGTCATGCGAAACAGGCGGTCGAGGGCCTTCACCACGAGCGCGCCTACTTCACTGGCGAGCGAGTCTTCCGCCATCTCGGCAAATTCGTGAACCGGCGGGGCAATCAGGTCGCGATAAACCGCGGCGGCCTGGCGGGCGATATCAATGCCCGCGTCCCGCGGGCTGCTCGCCTGGTTGCAATAACGCTGCGCCGCCTCCATCGCTTTCTTCGCCTGGCCCTGGCGCAAAAAGGCTCCAACTTGCTCGAGTTCCTTGTCGCTCATTCCGAATCCGTAATATCCCTGAGTTTTGCCCGGGTCATTGGAATCTTCTTCTTGGTCTTGCCCTGCACTCCCATGAATTCTCTATTATTGGAGCTCCCGAGAGGCGCGACAACCTTAAAGCAAGGGCGGAAGGAAAATGGCCGACACGATTTTCGGAAAAATCATCGCGGGAGAAATCCCCTGCGACAAAGTCTACGAAGACAATCTGGTCCTGGCATTCCATGATATCAAGCCCCAGGCGCCGACGCACATCCTGATTATCCCGAAAAACGCCATCGAAACCACTGATGATCTCGGTGATGAGCACGAAACCATGGTGGGCCACATGGTTGTTGTTGCGGCCCGCATTGCCCGCAAACAAGGCCTTGCCCAGGACGGTTACCGCCTCGTGATGAATTGCCGGGATCATGGCGGCCAGGAGGTTTATCACTTGCACCTCCATCTGCTCGGCGGCCGCCAAATGTCCTGGCCCCCCGGCTGATCGGAAGGCTGCGGACGTCCCCCGTCAATTGTTGGTTGCTTTTTCCGGCAGGGAAGAGGTCAATCTTCCTTAATATAAAGATAGTGATTGTAAGCGGAGACTCCTCATAAGGATACTTGGATCATCATGCCTCGTGACCTTGACTCCCTTGATCCCTCGGCGTTCTACCTTCTCCCCACCGGGATCGGCAGCGCCTTCACGTCCCGTTACTATCATTCGAGCTTCCTTTTATTCTTTGGTGGCGAGGTGACCCTGGTCGATGTGCCGGCTCCCCTGCACCGCATTGTTCGCGAAGCAGCGGAAAAGGCCGGCCTTTCCCTTGGACTTTCACAGATCGATCACGTCATCCTGACCCACCTCCATGGCGATCATTGCAACG
>CAYFUR010000028.1:34213-35863 GCA_964346275.1 uncultured Candidatus Sumerlaeota bacterium | reverse complement strand
CATGGGTGATACCATGCGCCACGCGGTGACGGGAACCCTGACAGGCGACAACCGCCCTGTGAATCCGCTTTTTGGCAAGCTTGTTTTCCGCCCACTCGCCGACGCTCCGAGCCCGGCCGGCATCTCCATGGTGCTCTACGATCCCAATGATCCAGCCAGCAACCTGGTGGCGGCGGACGGCACGGACTTCCATCCCATCGACTTCAATTTTGACGACACCTCGGCGCAGGGCCTGGAAATCGTCACTCCCACGGCGACTCCTTCCGCCACGCCAACCCCAACTCCCGACCCCTCTGATACGCCGACGCCGACAGCGACGCCTTCCCCAACTCCCCTCGATGGGATGGGGCGCATCACGGCCGAGTTGATCGAAGGCGATCCAAGCGCCCCCGGCGACACACTTCGTGTCCGAGTCAGCGTATCCGACATCGAACAAACCATCTACGCCTATCAAATGTGGCTTCGCTGGCCGGAAGATGCACTCACTTATCAGGGTTTCGAATTCCAGCAGGCTGGCCCCAGCATCGTTCCCATCGATTCCACCGACGACGACCCCGGCAAGAAGCTGAATATCGCTGAAGTCAGCGTCTACGGTTACGAGCCGCCGTTCACAGTGGGCGACTTCCTTTTCCAGGTGCAGCCTGGAATCTGCGATTACAGTATTTTTCTCGAAGCGAATCCTGATATCAATTCTCTGCCGCTCATTGGTCCCGACAGCGAAGAGTTCGACGCGGAGTTTCTCACGGTTGGATTGAATGATCTCACGGGCCCCTGCCTTACCCCCACTCCGACGGCAACCCCGAGCCCCACGGCTTCTCCAACACCGTCTCCCACTCCGGCCCCCGTGCGCTTCTATCTCCGGCCCGAAGAGCCCAAGGAATATTACCTGCCGGGCGAGGAAGTTTGCTTTGTCTTTGGCGTCGACGAAAACTCAACAGGCAAGAAGCCCGCTGGATATAATGTCTTTTTCGATTTCCCGAATAGGGATTGGGAATATGTCCGTCGTTCCTCTGGCAGCAGCGGATGGTTCCCCAACGCCTCTGCACCGGAAGCCATCGAAGGCGAGGAAGAAACGGACCGGATGACCCTCTATGGCACCAACATCAGCGACTACCGCCCCGAAGAGCCCATGTTTGGCAAAGTCATTCTGAAGGTGCTCGACACCTCCGCTCCGGTCTCAAGCGTTCGTCTCTCTCTTTTCGATGAAAACGACCCAGGCAATAATCTCATCACAATTGATGGCAATGACCTGCCGCCCATGGACTTCGAATTCGACAACACCGAGGCCTCCGGCCTGTCTCTGCGAGCGCCAACCCCGACTCCCAGCCCGACCCCCACTCCTTCGCCGACTCCTTCACCCACGCCGACGCCAAGCCCCTCGCCCACTCCTTCGGCAACTCCAACCCCCAGCCCATCTCCGAGTCCGTCACCGAGTCCGTCTCCCTCGCCTTCGGCAACGCCGAGCCCGACCGAGACCCCGACCGCGACCCCAAGTCCATCTCCGTCCCCAACCGCATCGCCCTCTCCGACGGCAACGGCCACTCCCTCGCCTACGGACACACCGTCGCCGACCAGCACACCCACAGTAACACCTTCTCCTACCGCCGAACCCACCAGCCCAACTGTGACGGCCACGGCCACACCAACCGC
>CAYFUR010000028.1:0-34113 GCA_964346275.1 uncultured Candidatus Sumerlaeota bacterium | reverse complement strand
GTTTCGCCGACGCTGTCTCCGACTCCGTCGCCCACGATCACCCAGACCCCGGCACCGACGGCCAGCCCGTCGCCCACACCAGAACCAACGGCGACTCCTTCGCCGACCGCTACGCCTTCACCGACCGCGTCTCCGTCGCCTACGGCCTCTCCCACAGCCAATCAAGCGACGCGCCGCCAGGTTCTTGATGTGATCCTTGGAAGGGCGATCCGCGACGTGGATCAAAATCGGGATAACATTGCCGATGCATCCGACGTGATCATGCAGATGGCAAAGTAGAAAGCCAAACGGCAGTTTAAAAAACGACGATGGTAATCCCCCCTCCGCCTTCATCCGGCGTGCCGAAGCGATAGCTTTTCACGGCGGGATGTTGGCGGAGGAATTCGTGTACGGCCTTGTATAGACGGCCCGTGCCTGTCCCGTGGCAAATCTTCACATAGGGGAAATTGGCGAGAAGTGATCGGTCCAGATAACGATCCAGCTCGGCAAGCGCCTCTTCAACGCGATAGCCATGGAGATCGATTGTCATGGATGATGGCTTAGAAGGCAGCGAGGGAGTCTTTCCCCGGTAAGCCCATCCCCCGGAGGCACTGGAGTAACCTTCCGCTTCCTGCAAAACGTCTTTGATTTTCTTTTTCTTTTTTCTTTTTCCGCCAGTCTTCAGGTCATGCTCCAAGGCTTCCGTGCGGGCTTTCTGCTCCGCCCGGCGTTCGCCAGGATCGTGATCGAGCAAGTCGCCCTCCCTGGCCGAAACCTCCATGTTGCCGATGAGCAATCGAGCCCGTCCGCTCTGGCCGAGCTCGAGCAATTCACCCCACTGGCCCAGAGTCTTCACAAAAACGCGCTGGCCGGGGGAAAGCGCGCCCTGATCGACCTGGTATTCCGCCAGGCGGCGGCGCTCCTCGCGCGACATCTCCTGTTCGCGGAGGACCTCCTCGCGCGCCCGCACCAGCGCCTCTTTGCGCCGCGCCAATTCTTGTTCGCTTGGAAGTTCCGCAATCATCCGTTCGAGACGCCCGCGCAAATCTCCGGCTAGCCTTTCGCGTTCCTTCAGCGCGTCCTCCCGGGCCTCCTGACGCTCGCCACGGAGCAAATCCGCACGAGTTCGCACGAGCTTTTCCTGATCTTCCAGGCTTTTCGCCCGCGCCTGGGCTTCTTTCAGCGTTTCTGACAGCCGTCGTTCCCGCTCCTCGATGCGGCGGAGAAGCTCGCCCATTTCTACCTGGCGTTCACCGGCAAGCTCATGGGCCCGGGCCATAATCTCTTTCGGCATTCCCTCTTTGCGTGCGATTTCCAGGGCCTCGCTGGCGCCGGGTAGATCAAGACGGAGGGTGTAAGTCGGCTCGCGGGTGTGCGGATCCAAGGAGAAGGAAGCATTTCGAACGCCTTCCGTGTCTTCGGCCCAAACCTTCACCGGATTCAAATGGCTCGTGGTAACCGTCAGCGAAGCCCGTGAGACAAAGCCTTCGAGGAGTGCCACCGCCAGCGCGCCCCCTTCCTGCGGGTCCGTGCCGGTGCCCAACTCGTCCATTAAGACCAGGCAATGCTTTCCCGCTTTCCGCCACAATTCGCGAATCCGGCGAATGTGTCCCGTGAAGGTCGAGATTCCCTCTTCCAGATCCTGCTGGTCGCCGATATCGGCGAGTATATCGTTATATACAGGCACGCTGGAATCGGGAAACGCCGGGATGGGACACCCGCATTTTACCAGGAGCGAGAGAAGGCCGATCGTCTTCATCGCCGTGGTTTTGCCGCCAGCATTCGGGCCCGAAAGAACGACGCAGCGATCGCTTCGTTCCAGGAGAATGGAGATTGGTACACTGGACCCGCCACGCAGATTAAGGAGGGGATGCTCGGCATGGAAGAGGCGCATTGCTCCCTCTCGAGCAACAACCGGAATGTGCCATCCCCGCTCGGCCGCGGTGCGGGCCAAGGCGTGAAGCCCATCCAATTCGGAAAGCAGATCGACGTTCTTTTCCGCCGCAGGAATAAAGGGACGGAGCAAATCCGTCAAATCCCGCAGGAGACGAAGCACTTCCCGCCTCTCTTCCTCTCGCAGATACTCCAGCTCGTTGCTCGACTCGACAACTTCCACGGGCTCGATATAAGCGGTCTCCCCCGAAGAAGAGAGTCCGTGCTGTATGCCGCTGAGGCGCGAGCGCGAGGAGGACTTAACGGGGAAGACATGGCGTCCATTGCGGATCGTGGAAAAGTTTTCCTGCAGAATCCCCCGGTCGTATAGATCATCCGCCAGCCTGCTCACGAGGCGCAGGAGCCGCTGCTCTCCTGATCGCAAAGACCTCCGCGCCCGGGCGAGTTCGGGAGTCGCGTCGTCGCGAATCCTGCCATCTTTGTCCAGTGTCTTTCCCAGCCGCTTAATGAGTTCTGGATTCGTCTCGAGAGTCGAAAGGAGGGCGGCAACCGACGGGAGTTTCTTCTGGTTCTGATCGCGGAAATCGGCGAGGCGCGCGCAAATCTCGAGAAACAGGGCGATGCGAGGCCATTCTTCCTCGTCGAGGACGGACCCCTCCACCTGCGCGTGTTTGATGAGTGGACGGACATCAAACAATCCGCCAAGGGGCACGCTTTGCCCCTGGTCGATCAGGCGCATGAGGTCCCTCAGGGGTGCGTAACGAGCCTCTACTTCTCCGGCATGTTCCAAGGGTTCCAAAGACTCCACAAAGCCACGCCCCAAAGCAGAAGCGGCCCGGCCACTGATCAGTTCCAGGACTTTATCGAATTCCAGGACTTCTCGCGTTCTCTCGTCCATGCATCCAACCTCGCGGCGCCCATCTTCGCCACGGAACGCTCTCAGGCAAGCGGGAATCCAATCATTGCCCGGGACACGATCCGTCCTCGTCTGGATCACAGGTTGTGACGTCTCCGCTCCCGGAAACTCGCGCACAACCAGGAGCAAGGCTTCAAGCCGCCGGGCTGGACCCCGGGATGGGTTCTCACGCTGGTGGGACGTGGGATGGCCGGTCTGATGTTTCCGTTTCCTCGATGCTGGCTCGTATCTTCCGAAGACCAAACCAATAAGCACCAGCCCACAGCAGACCCAGAACGAGAGCCTCGAGGAGCCAGAGCAAAGCCCCCCAGGCCGGCGTCGGAAGAATCGGCGCAGCGCATTGAAGGCCGAGAGTCATCCCGGCGGCAGCCGCCACCAGCGCGGCCGGCCATCGTTCACCCCGTGGAGAAACGGCCAGCCCGGCGCTCGCAAGAACAACGGCGGCAATGACAAGCAGCGCCGCGAAAACAGCCGCCTGGATTGTTGCCTGCCCTCCGGCGACAGCACCCGCGATCCCCAATCCAGCGCAGGCGTATAGACGAAGGCGCGATGCCCCGCCGCCATGCCAGGCGAAAACCGCCGCGCCGCCGAGCAGCATTGCCGCAATTCCACCAACCCAGCGTATAGCGATCAAGACAACCGGCGAATCCGGACCCGATGCCCTCTCAAGCCAGAGCGCCGCCCCAGGGGACTCTCCCATCTGCGCATTGACAAGGCCCATAATCCCAAGAACAAGGACGGGAATCAAGCCAAGGCCGAGAATGCCGTTAAGCAAAATGAAGAAGAAAACAGCGCGTCCCGCTCCGGATTTTCCCTGCTGCCTCGATTCCGGATGAAATGCCGAAGAGGGCCAAACCAGAAGGGCGAGGAAGCCGATTGTGAATGGCAGGCTGCCGACCCTCCAGAACCCCATCGCCACCACTGTGGCGCACCCAGCCAGGGCGAATGCATTGCGCTTGGACGGAACGGCGCATGCCACGAGGTGGCCGAAGGTCCATGGCCCGGCAACGAGAAGTCCGCCCGCCAAAAGAAGTGACGCCCATTCCGGCCAGTTTATATAGACAAAGAGCGGGAATATCCATGCCAGGGATGCGAACCCCGCAAGGGCCGCGTAATGCAGCAGATAGACGTGGCGAACCCCCGCCGGAAGTGACGCGTTTTCCCCGGCCGAATAGACACCGGCAATCAATGCTGGGATCGCAAGCGGGATCGCAGGATGATAGCCAATGGCGAGCGCTTCGCGTTGAAGCATCAGCGCGGGCGGAAGCAAAACAACAAGCCCCGCGATCGGCACAAGATTCAGCCAGCGCATTGGTTTCTCCGCGTTCGCCGTCACCTGGTTTCTCTAAAAGGAAATCCCGGGCAAGCTGCCCGGGAAAGCCTCGCGAGTCGATCAGTTTCTGGCGACCTGTTGCGGAGGAGGAACATTTGGCTCGGGGACGCGATCGTGGCGCTCCAGATCCTGCTCGCCCTTGATCTCCAGCGGAGTACCGACGGTAATCAGGTTAAAGAGTTCCTCCACTTCGTCCATTTTCATTCCCACACAACCATTGCTTGCATATTGGCCCACGGTGTCTGGATGCACCGTGCCATGGATTCCGTAAAGATCCCCCTGGAAGGCCATCCATCGTGTGCCCAATTCATTGTTCGGGTCGCCGGGCAGATACTTATATCCATTCCCCGGCCGCCAGGTCGGATTCGTTTTCTTGTTGATGATCTTGAACTGGCCCGTCGGGGTTGATCCCGGTTCGCGGCCCGTGCGGACAGGATAGATTTTGAAAATCTCGCCGTGGTTCTTGAGCATAAGCGTGTTTGCCGCCACATCCACGGTGAGGGAAAAATCGACATTGGGAACTTTCAGGCGCTGGCCCACGCGCAGCTTGCGCGGATCATCGATATTATTGCAGCGCATGAGGAGTTCTTCCGTGATGTCGTATTCATTGGCGATGCCGTTGATCGTATCTCCACGCTGGACCGTATAGGTGAAGTCCGCTTCTCCGAGAGCTGGCGAGTAGAGCTTCTCCAGGTTCGCGCGGCCCAATGGCTCGGCCAGGCGCAAAACCGCCGCGTCGTCTTCGGTGGAGGCAATGATGCGCGAGAGGCGCCGCTGTGCCGACCCATAATCCCCCAGGCTGATTTCCTGCTCCGCCAGGGCGATATGCAGCTTGATGGCGCCGGGATGATCCGGATTGTTCGAGAGGAACTTTTCGACGGATTGGCGAAGCGAAGAATTTCCCAGGCCCGATGTGGCCAGCTCCGAGGTCAGCCGCACAAGCTCCACCCGGGTTTTTTCCTTCGAATCTGGATAGTTCTCGAGAAAGTCTTCCGCCCCGCTCGCCACTGCTTCGTGTTGTCCGGCGCGATTCAGCGCGGCAAGACGCACGGCTTCGCCGCTGGGGCCCCACTCCTGCCCTTTGGCCTCCATTTCCTCAAAAACGCCAAGGGCCTTGTCCGCGTCTCCATTGTCGATGAACTTCTCGGCGAGAAGCAGCTTCTGGTTCAGCTCTGCCGGTGGGATCGAAGAACTGCTGTGATTCAGGCCAATAAGGGTTCCTGCGCCGATGATCACGGCCAGGATGACGCCAATGGCGAGTGCACGTTTCATTTTGCTTCCTCTCGAACGAGTGCTGGGGCGACAGCCAACAGGATATGGGAAATGACACAGACAATGCTGTCGTCATCCCGATTTGCGCCACGGAGGTCAGAACAATGTCAAATAAATTTGGGGTGGTTTTTTCCCGCTTTGTGTCTTCTGAGCGAGAAAGGGAATTGCCTTCCTACCAGCACTGCCGCTCAGAATCCACGGCATGAATCGCCTGCTCGAAAAGCTGCGCCTTCCCGGCCTCTCGCTCAACGATGAACGTCATTGGCAGGGCGCACTCCTCTTCGTCTTTCTTTTGGCCGTGATCTGCCGGTTCCTCGCCTTCGTCGACCTTGCCGGCCACCCAGTTGGTTCCATGCACGAATGGACCGGCACGGAGCCGTGGTTTTACTTCCAGAAAGCCCAGGAAGTCGCCATGGAGGGAAATTGGCTGCTGGAAGGACCCAACCTGCTCGTTGATCGCGGGACGCTCCGCCAGGCCCCGGATCTCTGGCAGGACTGGATGGAGGGCCGGCTTCCCCGCGGCAGCCTGGCGATTTATCTCATGGCGGCCAGTTTTTCCCTCACGGGCACACTTGCCGTCTATACCTTTGCCGCCATTCTCGCTGGGGGAATTCTTGCGGCCGGCATCGCGTCCATCACCGCCGGGTTCTTTTCCAGCCGGCGCGCCGGCGCAATTGCGGGAATCCTCGCCGCGTCGCATCAATCGCTGGTGCTGGCGACGCTGACCACTGGACCATGGCTCTGGGAAGGAGTCGCACTGGTTGCCATCCTGGGCGCTTTTCTGCGCTTGCGCGACCGACCTGGAGAGATACTGTCCTGGATTCTCCCCGGCCTGGCCCTTGGGTTCGGAATCTGGATGCGGTCCTTTTTCTTCTGGGGAGTCTTGCTTGCTCCCCTCGCGATTTGGCTCTGGAAGATTCCCATCTCCCCGCGCCAGGGCGCCGCGGCGATTCTTCCGCTGCTGATCCTGGCGGTGGCCCTTTGCGCCAGGAATGATGCAGCCGATGGCAACTTTCTGCCCATTGTCGGCCATCCCGCATGGGCCTTTTCCGAAACGGTCCACCCGCGAGCAGAGAGGCAAAGTGAAGGCCCGCCGGATCTCGCTGTCATGATGGCGAGCGAAGGCCGGTTTCTCCACGCCGTCGGGACCACTCTCGACCTGAAGGCCTACCGAGGCTCGATCCCAGCGGTCCTGTCGATCAAGCTCCGCCGTTTTCTGGGAGCACGGGACGCGGCCGGGGCCTATAACCCTTCGTATATACGCCGCCAGAGTGAAATGCTGCGGCTGACCACGCTCCGCCCCGATGCCACCATGGCCGCCGGCTGGGCCGGACTCCTTTTCCTACTATTTCTTCGGAGGCTGCCTTGGGAATGGGCGGCGCTTCTCGGCCTGCTCGTTCTCCATGCATTGTTTTTCTATACGGGTGCGGGCGATCGGGTTCTGCTCCACCTGGCCGCCATGCCGGTCATGGCGGCCGCAATCGTCCTGGCCTGGGACACCCGCCTGCTTTCCCCCGTCGTGCCTTTCGTGTATATCGCTCTTTGGGCCGCGATGCACCTGGGGCTTCAAATCGACGATCAAGCGCGAGGCTCTCGTTATCGCCAATTCGATTTCGAACGGTCTGCCCGCCTTTTTCTTCGCATGGGCGAGCGGCAAGAGGCCAGGCTCGAAATGATGGACTACGAACAGATCCGCCGCCTCGAACGCGAATTCCGGATGCACTGGTATCAGCAGCGATAAGAAAGGGCCGCCCTCCTCGAAGGAGAGCGGCCCGATTCAGTTGGGGGTTTTCGGCGCGTTTACTGGTTCAGGGTGATTTCCTCGAGGAAGAACTCCTCCAGAGTGATCACCGTATCGAGATCGCGGCCTTCGGTGAAGCCCAGCAGGTCGATCGAGGCCAAAAGCGTATCTTCGCCGGAGGCGTTTTCCGGCACACGCAGATAGACATCGTAGATCCGCGCTTCGGGACGCAGCGTTTCGCTCACAGTTCCCACGGCATCCACGTTGACCGTTGTTCCCAGTTCGAAGCTCGAGCTGTTCAAGCGCAGCCGGAACGTCGGCACCTTGCTCGGATCGTCGGTGTTGGTGGAGACCAGGAACCGGGCGCGATAGACCTTGCCCGGTTCCGCGATGACGCGGGTGTCCTTCGTCCAGAAGCCGAAGGAATTATAATCCTCAGCCCCCAGCCGCAACGCTCCCGATTCCGAGCCGAACTTCGCCTCGGTGAAGGCGTCGGGCGCGCTGCCAAAGACCCAGCCTTCAGTCCCGCCGACAAACTCGTCGTGGGACAGGGTTTCGAGAACATCGACAGCCCAATCGGCGATCTGGACCACATCGAGGGATTCAATGCTGAGCAAGGCGTCATCGGCGAATGCCTCACTGAAGTTGAGCATGTCCAGCGACGCGAAGAATTCCGCATCACCTTCTTCGGCGACTGTCAGCTCGGCGGGCGGCACGAAGAGCAGGCTGTATTCCTGGCCTTGAGGCGTCGGAACGTGAGCCATGCTGGCCACGGGATTCATGACCAGTGTCGCGCCCTTTTCATAGTTGGCCATGTTGGCGCGAAGACGCGATGTTGGCACCCGAGCGGGGTCCGCGACATCAGTGGACACGCGCATGCGCACGTCGTAGATCGTGTTCGGCTCGGCGACTGCCATTTCGGAAGGCAGAGAGACGAAGCCCAGGGTGTTTCCGGAGACACGGCTTCGCATGCCTGGCCGGCCCTCGTGCCATTCGGCCTCGATGCGTTCCATCCCATTGATCTCGCCGGAGAAGCTTGGCCGCTCGACACGGAAGACATGGGTGGCCTGCGGCGGGAAGATCGCCAGCGGACTCAGGCGAATTCCGAGAAGATCACCCACAGCCAGATCGCTGAAATCGATTCGCTCGCCGGGCAATTCGCGAATCACCGTTCCACTTGTCACCTGCACAGGACCGCCCGCCACCGTGAGGATCTGGCTGGCCGTGTCTATATCTTCCAGAATCGCGGCACGCAGGCGAACACGCTTGGCCGGGATCACCTCTGGGAAAACCGCGGGAACGTCGGCGCCGTGGTCCGGCCAGACAACGACCAGATCGCCAACGGTCAGATCTTCCGGGTCGAGAGGCGTGTTGTTGAAACCACGGAATTCCGTCTCATCCCGCAGGCCGATGGCCTTGCCGCGCACGGTCATCGACGTGGGAAGATCCAGGGACTGGACCCTGCCGACGAGGCGGCGCGGAGGACGCGGGTGGTGGTTCTCTTCCTGAACGCGGATCAGCGCGGCAACCAGAACGTCTCCAGCATCCAAGCGTCCCCGGGCATCAATGAGCTGGCCGGCTTCGAGATCCTCAAAACCAAGTTCCCCATCGCGCCGGGCGACGATTCGCGTCTCATCGGTCACAAGAATACCGCGATCGCGCACGTAGACCATCCGTTCATTGGCGTCGATTTCGTCAATCACGCCTACGATGCGATGGTCGTGGCTGGGAGGCGGCTCCACACTGGATCGCACGTGAATCGTGCAGGCCACCACTTCGGCATCCGTGGTTGCATCGCCCTCGGCGCGCACCCGGGCCATTTCACCGACAGAAAGGTCTTCCAGGCCAATCGGCCCATCACCTTCCCGAATGATTTGGGTGAAGTCTTCCACGCGGACGACTTTATCGCCGATGACGAGAACCTGAGCTGTCGTGTCGACCTCCTCGATCGGTCCATCGAAGGCCATGTTGGGACGGCAGACCGGCGTATCCAGGTTGGGATGCAGAATGACTTCGTGGGCAACCGGCAGCGCGCCCGGCCGTGCTTCTCCATGAACATCCACGTAATCGCCGGACTGGAAGTCTTCCGCTTCGAGAGGCTCGCCGCTCACAAGGGCGAAATCCGTATCATCGGTCACGCGGAAGCGCCGTTCCCCGACAGACCAGATGTCTCCATCCATTTCTCCCAGAATTCCGGAAACGTGGAACCGAATGCTGCCAAGGCTTTCGACTTCGATCTTGGAAGCGTCGACGGCCGGAATGCGGTCCGTGTCTTCCGGTGCCGGGCGGTTGGCGCGTGTGCCCTCGACCTCGACGATCTGGCCAATCGACAAGTCCTCGAAGCGGATCAGCCGGTTGTCCAGATCCAGAATCACCGTCCCCGAGGTGGCAAACACGACGCGGCCCGCCACGAGGAGCGTGGGTGGATCATTCGAGGGAATTTCTGTAATCGGACCGGTGAACTCAACCTGGCCGCCTGGTTCTTCGAGAAGGAGAATTTCGCGTGCGAGAACGCCCGGGCGCTCCGGACTCCTGACCCCGGAGACCTTCACGCGATTGCCGACTTCGAGGTCGCCAAAGCCAAGATCCTCGCCATTGGTATCCCGGATATCCGTATCATCGGTCACTTTAACAAGGATGCCGCGCACAACCAGTTGGCTGCGTTCGGGATGGATCGACTCGATGATTCCGCGGAATTCGACGGGCACGGGCGGAGGCAGGTTGCGAAGGAGCTTCACGCGCACGGCCAGCAGGGCCCGCGTTGAATCCAGCCGGCGGCCGGTCGCACGAACCAGGTCGCCCACCTCCAACTCCTCGAATTCAAGCGGCTCGCCATTCGGATCAATCAACTCCGTATCGGGCGTTACCATGAACGCTTTTTCGCGAAGAATGATCACCCCGAAGGCATCGGCGAAAGCGACCGGCGCTTGCTCAATTGCCTGGATGGCTCCCTGGATGGTAACCAACTGGGAGTCGGAACCAAAAACCACGATTTCGACGGCGAGAAGCCGGCTGTTCGCGGTGTCGCTGGCTTCGCCGCGCACAAGGACCTCATCGCCCGCCTCCAGGTCTTCAAAGTCCAGCGGTTCGCCACTGGCCTTGCGGATGAAGGTCCTATTGTCCGTGCAAACTTCATGGAGACGCTCGGCATTTGCGACGGCGACGCTCAGATCGAAGCAGCGCGCATTGTCGTCGATCGCGATGACATCACCCCGCAACTCTGTGAGTGGAGGCGCATCTTCGAGCACCTCGATCTTAAACGCCACCAGCGGGATGTCATCGTCATCTTCCTCCACGGCGGGCAGAATTTCCCGGCCGTGGACACGGACGAAATCGCCAATATTCAGGTCGGAAGAAGAAATCTCGTTGCCATCTTCATCCAGAATTTCCGCCGTCGGAGAAATCAGGAATTCCAGGTCCGCCACGCGGATCCATCCATTATATCGCGCGATTGACGGCCCAATCTCATCAATTTCCCCTTCGACCACGATGGGCTCGGACGAATCGTCTTCCCGTACGATCACTTCCTTCGCGAGGAAGGACGCCTCTTCGAGAGAAAGCGTGATCGGCGCATAGACAAGGGCCTTCACGTAATCGTCCTCCTGGAGATCGCCGAAACCCAGCTCATCCCCGTCTTCGTTCGTAATGATTGTCTCGGAATTCGTGCAGATCCGAAGCGGCATGGGAACGGGCGCGACGCTGCGCTCGTCCTCCATGACAAAGCACTCCTCCGCCGTGTCCATCTCCGTGATCGGACCGATGAATTCGAACATAAGAACATCGTCATTGTCGAGAAGCTTGATTCGGAAGGCGACCAGTTGTGCCGCGCCGGACGAGGTCTCCGACAGGGCGAACACACGAACGCGGTCTCCCACTGCGAGATCGCCAAAACCGATCTCCTCGTTGTCCTGATCCACGATTTCCGTGTCGGAGGTGACTTCAATCTCCTGGTTGTCGACAGTGAGCGACCGCGGCGTGCTGTCCCCTCCCGGATTCAAGGCCTGAATCTCCCCTTCGACCAGGACGGGATCCTGAGGCTGATTTCGGCGCACAACCTCTGTCGCGATAATATCAATCGGCAGGCGGTTGTTGTGATCTGTCAGAAGCGGAAGCGTGCGCTCCCAGCCTCTTACCTCAACGAGGTCATCCACTGCCAGATCGCCGAACTCAAGCGGCTCGTCCGATTCGGTTCGGATTTCCGTATTCTCGTCTGTATAGACTTCGACGCCATTGAGCAGGAACATCTCCTCGTCGTCATCAATCTCAGAGATCCTTCCCGCCAGAACAAGAGGTTCCGGATCGCCGATGCGCTGTAGTTCGACCAGCTCTCCCGCGAGCGACGAAGGCAGCTGGCTTGTTTTCGCGGATTCGGTCGTAAAATCGAAATAGTCCACCACCGCCCGCACGGGGGTTCGTGGCGTGAACTGTGTCGGCGTCATTTCGTTGCCATCTTCATCGATGAACCGCGTCTCATCATCGTAGGTGAACAACCCTCCGGTGAGGAGAACAGCTTCGTCGAAGAGAGCGATGACTCTTTCGTCCTCGAGGACGACCTGGTTTGGATTATCCTGGGCCGTTGCTCGCTGAAGGGGCAATGTGGCGAAGATGGCCACAAGGGCAATGAACCACTTGAACAACTGGGAATCTGGAAGGTGCATCGGTCGAACCTTTCCTTAGAGTATCGGTGAGCGCTCGGAATTCAGCAATCAATGAAACCAGAAGTTCGCCAAAGCGCCGGGAGGTTCTGAACACGCCGAATTCAAGGGTTTTTTCATCGGACTTATCTTACCCTGTTCCTTATGGTACGCGCAACGGGGATTTGTTCCACGTTTTCGAACAAAACCAATGAAAAACTTATTCGCCCTGAAACTGGCACACGACCTCCCGCTGCCTGCCGCGATCATCGAAGTCGAAGAGGACAACCTGCTGCCATGTGCCCAGGGTGAAGCGTCTGTTTACGAATGGAATCACAAGCGATGGCCCGATCAATGGCGCCCGGCAATGGGCTGCTCCGTTCCGGTCTCCCCACGTTTGGTGATGAGCATAGTCTTTTTCATAGGGCGCAACCTGGTCGAACATCTCCGGCAGGTCTTTCAGCAGGCCGGGCTCGTATTCGATTGTGGACAGCCCCGCTGTAGACCCGCCGATAAACAGCGTCACCGTGCCACTGCGCATGCCCGTTTCCGCCAGCCTCCGGTTCAATTCATCGGTCAGATCGATGATGTCTGTATAACCCTTCGTCGAGACCGAAATCGTTTCCGTCTGAATTCTCAATCGAGACCTCCTGGTTTCAAATCGGTGAATACTCTGTGGGCCCACAGCGCACTGAATCACGGGAAATTTTGCGTTGATTGCCTGGCCGTCCCCGCGTAGGAGAATCTTGCCAGTGGCCGAGTGGCGGAATTGGCAGACGCGCCAGGTTTAGGTCCTGGTGCCGAAAGGCGTGTGGGTTCGAGTCCCTCCTCGGTCACCATTCTTTCCAACCCGGCGATTGCCTCCTCTCTTGGTCCATATTCTGAAAATCATCCGTGGATTTGCCCAGGACGGGCCGGGAAGGCTCGTCCTTTCCCTGTTGCGCGCGTGGTCACCGGAGCACCTCCGGGTTTCCGTTTTCGCGCTCCAAAAAGATGGGCCTTTGAGAGGCGCAATCGAGCAGGAAGCCATGCGCCTTGGCGGGCGGATCTATACAGGAGATCAAGGGTGGCACCCCCTTTCCGGAAGCCCGGCAGTCCTGGATGCTATTCGCGAATCAGGCGCAAACTTGCTGCACGCGCATTTGCTCCGCGCCGACGCCGTTGCGCGAGAGGCTTCCCGGAAAACGGGCCTGCCGTGTCTTCTCACGGAACACGGTATTCATGCCTGGGCGGAAAAGGGTGTGTTTCTCCGTCCTCTCGTCAAGCGCTGGTATCTTCAGAATCTGTCAGAACGCTTAACCATCTGCGCCATATCGCGAAAGGTTGCGCGAGGCCTGCGGCAAGCTGGAGTTCCCAGCCACCAGATCCGCCTTGTTCCCAATGGAATCGACCTCGGCCAGTTCACCGTCGCATCCACCCAGGCCCGGGCTGCGGCGCGCCGCGGTTTGAATATCCCCCGGGACGCCTCTCCCCTGCTTCTGCAACTCGGTTCACTGATCGAGAGAAAGAACCCCTTGCTGTCACTGAAAGCCCTGAAACGCCTCCGTGCGGAAGCTTTCCCCCAGGCGATGCTTTTGTTTGCCGGAGACGGCCCGCAGCGCGAAATGCTGAAAAAGAAGGCCCAGCAACTCGGTATTGAATCGCATATTCGCTTTGCCGGCAGAATCCATGATCCAATCGAGGCGCTTCACGCGGCCGATCTCCTGATCCATCCGGCAAAAGACGAGCCCTTCGGCCTGGTCCTGGCCGAAGCGCTCGCCGCCGGACTGCCGGCCATCACCCTTGCCGGCGCGATTTCACCGGAAATCCTCCCCCCTTCCCCGATGGCTTACATGGTCGAGGGCGAAGACCCCGCCACCTGGGCGATGACCGCCATGGAATCGACAGAGCGGTGCCAAAAGGAGGGGGACCGGCTCGCCCGCTCCTGCCGTCTTTACGCGGAAAAGAATTTCCCGATTGGCAAGACGGCAGAACGATACCTCGATATCTACAAGGACGCTCTCGACCAGCGGGCATAGATCACCAATCGGTGTCCCGATTTTTCTCGGCCCGAGAGCGAGCCCCATCCGGGGGCTTCTCCCCTGGACGCCTCCAGGGGCGGAAAAGCACGCCGGCGCGAGAAAGCTCCTGTCCCGTTTCCTTTCCAATAGAAATGACTTCGGGCTCCTCCAGCAGGTTTCTCAACATGCCTTCCCCCAGTTGCTCGGCAAGACATCGCACCGCCAGCGGCGAACAAAAAACAACCACTGCCAATTGTCCGTTCAAAAGTTCCGACTGCAAATCGTATATGCATCCCTTGGAAGGCACGCGGTCCAGCAAAGGCACCGCCAAGAGCCGGGCATTTGCTTTCCGGAAATGGCCGGCAAGCGCAGGCTCGGGCCCCGCTTCACAAAGCATCACAACCAGCGCGTGCCGATTTCCGCCGAGAAACGCCTCAAGCTGATGCGTGTCCAACAAGCTGGAAACCATCCCCGAGGCGGCCAGCCTGTCGCGCGCCGATTGCTCTGTAACCCCGAGACGGCAGTTCCCATCGAGGCTGCGGATATCCAGGCCCTTTCCCATAATATCCAGGAACCGATCAACCACCGCTTCTGAGGAAAAAAACAGGTGCGTTGCCTGCCTGAGATCATCTGAGAGCAATTCCATCTCCTCGAGGATACCCGGGATCGTTGTATATCGACTCACTTCGAAGTGGACGGCTTCGCCACCCCGCATCGTGATCCAGCGATCCAGTGATTCCTCGAATTCCCCTGTAAAGACGACGGCGTATCGCTTGCCCAGTGACTGCTCCTGTTCCGAAGGAACCAGAGCTTCGCGCAAGTTGATCACATCCCCGACCACAAGAAATGAAGTGGAGGAAAGGCGCTCGCCAGAGAAATCCCGTTCCATCTCCCTCAAGCAGCTGAATTGAGCGGCTGCCACCCCTTCTGCCCCCCCATCGAGCAAAGCCACCGGTGTTTCCGCTGCGGCGCCTCCCTCCAGCAGGCCATCGCGAATGATCGAGATCGCTCCCTGGACATTGCCCACCACGATCGTCTCGGCCGCTTTGACTGCTGCTTCCCAGTCCACGGGCACTGCATGCGATTCGCTGCCACCCCGGTTGGCGGGCCGTGTATCGGATCGCCCCGAGCGCAACCAGAGGCCATCGGCGGCGGGACGGAACTCGCTCGAGACGCGCAAGCGGGGAGCATCTTTCCCTTCCGGCGCTTTCCTCCTTCTGCGTATCCGCACGCCGCCTCGCCGTCTTTCCGATTCCTGAGGAGGCGTGGCTTCCCGCTGTTCCTTCGATTCTTCGATCAGGTTCTGAAAAGGCCCCTTAATAAAGAGGACCGACCGGGAAAGGGTCTTTTCGAAAAGAGGGATTCCGGCCTGGCTGCAGGCTTCGCTGAGCAGGCTGATCCCTGGAACGATTTCAAAGGCGATTCCCTCTTCGCGGCAGAGGAACGCTTCTTCCAGGAGCCGGCCCTCGCTGAAAGGATCGCCGGCACCAAGACGCACGGCCTCCAGCCCCAGCCGGATCCGCTGGATTAAACGCCGCGAAAGGTAATTCTCAGGACCATATTCATCCCCAATGCCAATTAACTCCGCGTCCCGGGAGGCGAGACCCAGGAGATCCCCACTGATGGATTGATCAAAAAGAAGAATATCGCAGGAGCGAATCAACCGCTGGGCGCGGCCGGTCAGCAGTTCCGGGGCCCCGGGGCCAGCTCCGACAAGATAGAGTTTTCCCTCGCGCCTTGCCATTGGGGGGCTTCTTCAAATGGAATAAATCAATGCCCGATCCCCCTCTGCTCAGGGACCGGGCGGCAAGCTGAATTCGAGTTTTTCAAGATGATCGAGTGGCTTATCGGTGGCGGCGGGATATCCTCGGCCGAAACTTGTCATAGAGCACTGTCGCATTCTGGACGGTTTCCAGCGACTGGTCCGGATCGACTCCTTGTTCCATTTCCCAAAGAGCAAAAAGCATTTCCGGATCGGTGTCTTTGAACTCCGTCTGGTGCAGGGGGATTTCGGAACGGAGATTCCTGTCGGCCAAGAGGGGTGGAAATTTCTGATTCTTCAAAGCCATTTAAGTTGGATCCTAGCTGAGACGAATTCCATTTGGAGGCGAGTTGAATTCAAGCAGCCTCGCGGTTAGGAAAACCCTTTATAGAAGAGGCCGTCAACACTAACTGGTGAACGCCGGCCGATATTGGACCGTGAGAAAACGATATACGATTTCGCCGGATGGGGCCGGTCCGGGTTTCCCCCGGGCCCAATCCCTGGAAATCCGATCATGGGGCTCAAATCCGGGTGTTATCGATGAGGCGCACATCGCCGACTTTGATCGCCAGCAAGACAAAGGTTCCGCCCCGAACAACGTGGTCAAGTGGCTCGAGAGTGCTGCGGCTGACGATATCCGCGTATTCCAGATCCGCACCCGCCGTATCGATTGTCGACCGGATCGCGCCCAGCAATTCCCCCGCATGGAGGATCCCCTGTTTGCGCACCAGAAAATGAACACGCCTTAATGCCCGGCTCATACAGAGGGCTTTTTGCCGTTGTTCCTTGGTCAGGAGGCCATTCCGCGTTGAAAGCGCGAGACCATCGGGATCCCGAACGGTAGGCACACCGATCACATCGATATCCATCGCCAGATCGGCAATCATGTGCTCCAGGATGACAAACTGCTGGGCATCCTTCAGCCCCAGGATAAGGCGCTGTGGCTCGACAATGGAAAGGAGCTTCATAACGACGGTGCAGACGCCCCGGAAATGGCCGGGGCGAAATTCCCCCTCCAGCTTTCGGCTCAGATAACTGACATTCACAGTCGTAAGAAATCCGGGGGGATACATCTCTTCTTGTGTTGGAGCGAAGAAGACGTCGACGTCATTTTTCCTGGCGATTTTCTTGTCTTGATCGAGATCCCGGGGATACTTTTCGAAGTCTTCCGGATCGTTGAACTGCTTGGGATTCAGAAAGGAGGAAAGGACAACCACGTCGCCTGACGAGCGAGCTTTTTCCATCAGAGCGACATGGCCGCGATGCAATCCGCCCATGGTCGGCACAAAGGCGATGGATTTGCCTTTCGCGCGCCAGGCCTTCACATGCTCGCGCATTTTTTCGATCGTTGCGACAATCTCCATTCGAATTTTCCCTTCCCCCGGTTGCAGGGGGAGAAGCAGATTTGAGCGATGCCGGTAGCTTCCCGGTCATTTTGCGAAGGGCTGATTCCAGGGAAACTGTGAGGACGAGCGCAAGGGAACTTTCCCCTGCGCCGAGAGACTGGAATCTTTGGAGGCATTGATGGCCGTTTTTTTCGGGGGATCACGATGCGGAGGGCTTTTGGCCGGCGCCTTTCTGGCATTTTGCCACCTTGCCGCGTTGGGAGTCGCGCTGGCTCAAACCGATGACCAACCCAATCCCGCGGCGCCAGGAACCAGCTTTCTCATCGAACCGGGTACTCTCCCCGACTATGAATTGCTCCGCTATACGGAAGGAGAAGAGCAGGACTTCACGGCCAAATACCTGAGGTCTCTTCCCACTTTTTCCGACGACGTGGTCACCTCATCCATTGTCTTCCCCGAGGTCCCGGAATCGGCGGACTTGCATGCGATGACGCTTCCTCAACTCATCGAAGTCGCCCGGGAGAATAACTTCCAGCTTCAAAATTCACGCCGCAGCGTCCTGATCGCCCGCTCGCAAACGCGCTCCGCCGAGGCAGACTTCATTCCCTTTGTCGACATTGTCGCTGATTCCCGCTATGAACACGGCATTAACCGCAACGCCACCCGATTCGATCCCGAAACAGGCCTCCAGGTGGACACCGTTCAGCGAACGGACACCTACACTAACCAGGGAGGAATCGAAAGCGGCGTGGACCTCCCCACAGGAGGCCAGATCACCCTCGATTCCAATCTCCAGCGCGTCGACCAGAAAACCGATGACGGCGGTGGAAGCGAAGGCACCAGAAACTATTCTTCAAACGCCGAGGTGCGCTTCCTCCAGCCCCTGCTTCGCGGCGGCGGCATCGACGTTGGAACCGCCGACCTGCGCAGCGCGCGCCTCAGTGAAATCGACCAGGTTCTTGACGACCGTCTCGCCCAGCGCGACGTGGCCTTCGATGTGATTCAAAGCTACTTTGAAATTCTCCAGGCGGCCCGCTCCCTTGAGGTTTCCAGGGACGCCATCACCATTCGCCTGCAGTTCCTGGAGGAGACGAAGATCCGCTTTTCGGAAGGCCGAGTCGACCAGTCGGAAATCCTGCGTGCGGAAATCAACTACTTGCGCGAATTACAAACCGCCATCGAGCGCCGGCGGAATCTCGACCAGCAGCGCGAAAACATGCTGATCCTCCTGGGATTGCCGCTCGACACACCGATTTCCTTTGTCGATATCACCGCCGAATTGGCGGAACGCGGGCGCATGGAAGTTCCCCCGGAAACCACGGCGATGTCCGAAGCGTTGGATCAGCGCATGGAACTCATGCAGTCAGACATCGGGGTGACGCAGGCGCGACTGTCCAAGGCAGTAGCCCGGAACGATGTCCTGCCGACGCTCAATTTCGATGCGGGATATAATCGCAGCGATGCGGCCACGGGAGCCCAGGAATCCCTCGGCTTTGTGAATGAAGGATGGGACGCCGGCCTCGGCCTGCGCATACCGCTTGTCAACATCCAGCGCCGCGAAGCCTATCGCCGCGCCATCCTTTCCCTCGAACAGGTCGAGACGAACCGGCTTTCCCTCGAACGATCCATCAGCCAGGAAGCCCTCTCGGCGCGCCGAAACGTTCTGGCGACGGAAGTTCAGTTGACGATCCTGAGAAAGAGCGTGGAACAGGCCCGCAAGAGCCTCGAACTGATCAACGGACGATTTGAAGTCGGTTTCGCAACGGTCACGGAAGTCCGCCTTGCCCAGGACGATCTCTTCTCTGTCGAGACGAACTACAATAACACCCTCTTGAATTACCAGACGGCCCTGGCACGGCTCTACGTGGCTCTCGGCCGCCCGCTCATCTGAATCCTTCGGGAAGCGGAGCGCGGAAGACCTTCCATCGCGGGCGGTCTGACCAATCCGTGCAGATGCAGAGCTTGCGCGCGTGGAGCATCAGGCGTGGCGCCTGCTGCCCGGCGCTGGATGGCACGCCATAGAGATGGTCTCCGGCAATAGGCCAGCCGAGCCAGGCAAGATGCACCCGGAGCTGGTGCGTGCGCCCGGTGCGGGGCATCAGGGAAAGCCCTGCTCGCCCCATCCTTTCCCAGATTACCCGGTAAGAAGTCAGAGCCGGATAGGCCCGTTTATCCGGACGATCCGCCGCTTTTCGTGGAAGAAACCAGCGCGGCGGCCTCTCGCCTTGATCCAGCCTGATTTCCTCCCGCGGTCCGGCGATGCGATGGCGGCTTTTTCTCCCCTGGCGCAGCGGCAAATCGATCAACGCGCGGGGAGGCTGTGGGGCCTGGGCTACGACCGCTGTATAGACTTTGCGGACTTCATGATTGAGGAACTGCCGGTTGAGGCTTTTCTGAGCGCGCCGCGACAGGGCCGTCAGCAGCACACCCGATGTCCCCTTGTCCAAACGGTGAATCTGAAGCGGCTTTCCCACATCCTGCTCATTACAAAACCGTGAAAGAGAATCCCAAAAGGATCCCCCCCCAGTGCGGTCGGCAAACAGAGAGATGCCAGACGGTTTGTTCAGAACGAGAAGGTCCGCGTCCTGATAAAGAACCCTGATTTGTTCCGGCAAACGGGACCCTTTCTTACTCCAGGGTCAGCGCGTCCGCCTCATCTGGCTCGATTTGCCAAAGAGAGCGGATCACTGCCGGGATTTCCGTATTATCCAGATAGGCGCCAAGCCGCTGGTCCGTTTCATCGGCATAGTCGTAGAACGCCTCTGCCCCCTCGCCCGATGCGTAGAGAGGCACCAGGCGGCAAGAATGGGCGCCTGTGTGATACTCGACAAGTGGCAGTTCTCCCGGGCCGGCGCTGATGACGGGTGTCCATTTGGTCCGCCCGCTTTCAGAGGGGCCGGTCCCGATTCCCGTCGGCAGCCCGGTATCGTGGTCCGAGACGACAATGATCAGGGTCTCATCGATCCCGCCGCCGCGCTGCTCGCGCCAGTCGACGGCAGCCTGCACCGCGCGGTCGAAATCTTCCATTTCCTCGATCGTGCGGGCGAGATCATTATTGTGGCAGGCCCAGTCGATGGCTCCGCCTTCGACCATCAGGAAGAATCCGTCCTCGCCGTCTTCCAGAACATTGAGCGCCGCCCTGGTCATGACATCGAGGCCGGGCACATTGGCGATGTAGGGATCACCGGAGGCATTCCCGGGGACTGATGGATCGGCTTGGCTCCGATTCGCCTGGAGCGTTTCCGCCACCGGGGCCAGACCGAATAGGCGGTCAGGGACTTCATCCCCTGTGAATGAGGCGAGCCGTTCAAACTCGGCCGTTTCGTCCGTATAGACGAAAGGCGTGTCACCGTTGGAAACGCGCTGATAGTCTTGCTCTGAAACAAAGGTGTATTCCGGTTCGCGCGGCATGCCGTCGTTGTCATAGGCCGGATGGCCGGCCCCCATAATGACGGTGGCATCGCTGTCCATCATCTGGCGGGCGATTTCATGATAGCTCTTGCGCGATTCGTTATGCGCCAGGAATCCAGCGGGCGTGGCGTGCGAGAACATCACGCTGCTGACCACTCCCGTGCTTTTCCCGAGGTCCGCCGCTTCTTCCGCGATTGTTGTCAAGGTCTTGCCATCCGGGTCAACCCCGAGCCTTCCATTGATCGTTTTCTGACCGGTCGCCAGCGCGGTCGCCGCCGCGGCGGAATCCGTAATCCGGTCCCAGGAACTTGTTCCGTGTTCGAGGTCCGCCCAGAACTTCTCGGAATCGTAAGAACCACCATGCTGATATGTGGAGGAATGCATATAAACGGGAAATTCCTGCATCGCCGCGTGCTGTCCCGCATAGGCGGTGTAGGCGTCGATCTGGGCGCCAGCCATGCCATCGCCGATCATCAGAATAATGTTCTGGGGCGCGGCATCCATGGATGCCGCGGAAGCCACGAACAAGCCCGCCCCCAACCATCCAGCCAAGCGTGTCACTCTTTGTTTCATCAGCCTTTCTCCTGTTCTTGAATCAGGCTCTGGATCAAATTGTCGCAAAGGAAAAGAGCCCGCGGAACATGGAAGCATCCCTTGTAGGGGCCGCCCTTGAACCGCTGGTTCACTTCCCCCTGGCGCGTCAGATAACCATACCACTCCCCCTGTTCCGGATCGGGAAAGTGTTTAAAGGTATAATCGGTCACGTGTTCAAACTTCTTAAAGTAACGCACATCCCGCGTCGCGTTGTAAGCCTTCAGGAAGGCGAGCACCGCCTCGCAGTGGGGCCACCAGAGCTTGAGGCTCCATTCAAGCTGAACCGGCGAGAAGCCGTCGCGATCCAGGAAGTAAAGGAGGCCGTTGTGCTTCTCGTCCCAGCCAAAGTCAAAAGACCAGTCGATCACGTTGAGGCAAGTCTTCACGAGCGCCTCGTCCTGCTTCTGCTCGGCGTAGTTCAGAAGAAACCACCCTGTTTCCAGCGCATGGCCGGGATTGACCGTCCGTCCCTCGGGGGTGTCGATCAAATTGCCGTCCGCGCCGACAGTCTCAAGAACCAGGCTCAGCTCCGGACGTATATGCAGATGGATGCGTTCCACGCACCATTCGGCAAGTTCCTGGTAGTTGTTCTCCCCCGGGTCGTTGATCTCGTCGATCAAGTTGAGGAGAATCATGGGGATGGCAAGTTCGCTGGTCTCGGGAAGGTTGGGATAGATCGGCCGGCCCAGCGGCGCGGGATCTTTCACCAGCCGATCGATGTGGCCAAACATCTCCCGGGCCTCCTCGCGGGCGCTCTCGTCGCCACTGGCGCGGGCGTATTCGGCCAAAGCCATCGCGTAGAAACATTCCGAGAAGATTTTCCGCTGCATATACACGGGACCGCCTACGCGAGTCAGACAGAAGTAAACACGGTTTCCTTCGCGGGCATGCTTTCGCAGAAAATCCATGCCCAGCCTGGCGGCGTCCAGATATTCGGATTCCTCGCCCTGAGAATGAAAGTGATTGTGCAGCCGCGAGAGCATCCACACCTGGCGTCCCTGCAACCAGACATGCTTCTTCTCATCATAGACTTTTCCATCACGATCCAGACAGTTGAAATAGCCCCCGTGCTCGCGGTCCAGCGAGTGATGCATCCAGAACGGAATCACGCTCTGGTAGAGTTCATTGTGGTAGAGTTCGCGGTATTTCTGGAGCTTACCGGTCTCCAGCTTTTCGTGACTCATCAGGACCTCCTGGGCCATGGACTCTATTCAGACAGCTCGTTCAGATAAGTTTTCTTGTAACGCTTATAATTCCCGTGGGCGGCGGAATAGATCGAGTTTGGGCTCATGAAGTGGGAAAACTCAAATGTAATCAGTTTATCCACTCCGGCTTCCCGCGCCGCATCGATCTTAAAGCGCAGCTTGCGCCATTCAATCGGCGGAAACTTGATCGGCATATCGCGATCAAAGGACTCGACGTTCGACCAACTGGTTAGCCCGTGCTTGCGGGCCAACTCGGCGTTCACCGTCAGGAAGTCCTTCAGTTCCGGGAAGTCCACCTGGCCATCCTGGAAGGCCACGATGTCCACGAGGCCCTCGATCCGGGAAAAGACCCGATCCCACTCTTCCTCGTGTTTCTTCAAGCTGATGGCGTTGTCAGGAAACTGTTTCTTCCCCCGAATATAGGGGGAAATGAAAATTGGCAGATCCTTCAAATCACGAAGATGGCGGGCCAGGCTTTCGTAGACTTTCATAACCGCTTCGTCGAAGGTGTGGATTTCATGGGAGATATACCACCCCTGAAAGGCCGGGCTTTCGCCATAGCGTTCGATCACTTCATCGCAAAATGCCCGGTTGATATCGATTTCCTCCTGATATTTGCCGTTTATCCAGTACTGGCCGGAATCGTAAGTGCCGAAAAAGAGCTTCATCCCATGCTTTTCGGCCAATCGAAGAAAGAGGCCAATGAGGTCGTCGCTGGCGATCAACGTGGGATGGAGCTTGCGCAGCACTTTCGAGTCAAAGGCCGCCTTGTCCCGATAGCCCGCGCGAATCACAATGACGGTATCGATGCCAATGGCCTTCATGGCTTGAAAATCTCGATCCCAGTCCTCCGCATCCCAATTGCAGGAGGGAATGTCGTGGGAAATCTCATCGAGGAAGGTGCCGGTGATCATGGAAAGCCTTTCTGTTTCTGTAATAGTATAATTAAGCTAGGGGCGACTGTTCGGCCACGTGAAGAGGAAAATGGCCCCGCGCCGGAACGCGGGGCCATTTTATGCCAGGAAGGGTAAGCGGCATTTAAGGTAGATGAACGCCTTCCGCGGCGGCAGCCAGGGAGCGGGCCGATCCCGAGAATTCGTCCAGGCTCATTTCCCGGAAAAAGACAAAGCCTGCCGCGGCGCGAAGGCGCGGATTTGAACTTTCGGTGAAAAAGCGCTCGCCCAGACACGTGCGCAACATCTTGTACTGCTCAACCCAGAGTTCCTGCGCCTGGTAGCAGAACGGCCCGTCATACTCGTAACTCGGGAAGGACGCATATTTCTGCGACCCGAAGCAGTTCATGAAGGAGTCGACCATACTCGCCATCGTGGCCGAGGAAGCCGGCACGAAGACGTTGGATTCCGCCGGGTGGAAGCGGAACCACACATTCCGGTATCCCCAGATGGTGGGCGCTTTGCCGCTCCTCTTCCGATACTGGAGCAGAGCGTCATGAAGCACCTGGAGCACCTTGTAGTGCGTATCAGGCCCCGCGCCTTCGGGATCGAAGGCGAGGGAGACAATCGTGGGCTTCAGTTTTTCAAGCAGTGCAAGCACCGGGCGCACGTCGCGCTCCAGCGTTGGCTGCTCGGTGAAAATGTCGCCCGTATAGAAGCCGAGGCGGCTGTGGAAGACGTCTTTCGGACTGGTGCCCAGATAGCCCCAGATCAGCTCTTCCTCGAATTCGCGCTGCATGCCTTTCAGCTTCTGAACAATCTCGATATCTTTTTTGCCAGGGTAGAGGGTCTCGAGATAATGCAGGTTTTCCGTGATTCGATCTTTGATATTGTCGAAGTCGTCGTCCGCATAGACAAGCATCAAGTTGAAGAGCATCCGGCGAGCCTGGGCGGCGCGGCGTATATCCTCGTCACGCGAGGCGACGGCGCCCAGGTAACGGTGGACTTCTTCCGCGCGGCCAACCTCGTTGTCGGGATAGAAGACGCCCTCGGCCCGATCGCCATCATAGAGCCCTTCGTTCAGGAAGCGCAGGCAGTCGCGGAAGATTTCCGCCAGAAAGCGATTCGTGACAGCCGTAAAGCCCGACGTCAGAACGTTAAAGTAGTTCTTGTGCGAGGGGACGCGCACCAGGTGCATGATATACGGCATGTAGGCCAGCATGATGTCGTCGTGGTGCGGGCCCGTGTGCAGAATCGTCTCGTTCTGGAGGTCGTCCAGGCCGCGATCCATCTTTTTCAAAATAGATTCATGCGTTGCCTTCGCCAGTTCCTCCACCGTCTTGCCCGTTTTGTTCTTCACGTGTTGAACGATGCGATTGTCCTTCACGTGTTTTTCTTCGAGTTGTTCGAGGCGCAGATCATGGTTGAGCGACGCGTTCATGACGGCCTTTTCCATCTGGGCCGGATCAATGTCTTCGGCCTTCAGCACATCTTCCACCACACGTTCGGTCAACTGGACCGTCGCGCCATGCGTCAGGTAGAATCGGGCGTTGGGCATCCCCTGGAGGCAGGAAGCCGGATACTTGACGCTCGGTTCGCTCTGGACCGCGTCGGACACGACCCTGGCTTTCCCCTCCCCGGCAGCGAAGATGATCACCGTTGCATCCTTTTTGTAGGTAATCGTGGAAAGCCCCACGGTAATCACCGGCTTGCCACGGGACACTTCGATGCCGCCGAGATCGGACGCGGCCGCCGCCTCTGTTTCGTAGTTCGTATAAGTTAAGCGGGTTGGCGCCTGGAAATGGGAACCGCGCGGATTAAAGCCCACATGGCCGTCGGGGCCGATGCCGCCCAGGAAGAACCCGATACCGCCCAAATCGCGGATGCGCTGCTCGTAATCCGTGCAGAACTGGTCAACCGCCATGATCACGTCGCGCTGGACAAATTCCAGGCGGCTTGCCGGGTTCCGGTGGCGGAGCGACAAGTCGACTTTGCCATCGGGAAAGACCGTGTTGATCGAGTACCCCTCGGGAATGCCGATGGAAGTCGGATCAATCAGCATCGACCGCTTGGGATCCAGATTGAATCCCCGGAGATAATGGTTGCGCACGTAATAGTGGAAGCTGTTCTGCTGGCTGGGCTCTATGGGGTAGAACTCGTCGATCTGGACGAAATGGAGCCCGCGGAGGTCCGGCTTTCGGCTGGTATCGATCCCCGCATTTCCGAGTTCCTTTTGAGTTTCCTTTTTGCTCCAGTTCGCGAGATAGCTCCGGGTCCACTTGATGAAATACTCGGGCGTCTTCCCCGTGGGCAGACTGATCACGCCCTCAGGATTTTCGAGCGCCCATTCCAAAAAGCGCAGAGAAGTCAAACGCCCAAGATGCGGGAAGTTCGGGACTTCGATGATATTGATCTTTTCCTGCGGATCATAGGACGCTTGGCGGCCGGATTCTTCAAGGTAGACCCGCTCGACCGCGGACGCGATCTTCGCCATATCTTTCGATTTCCTTGCGGGTGAGGCCGGTGTTTCCGCTTTTGCTTTTTTGCCGGCCGCGGATGGAGACTGCTTGTCCTTCTTCGAGGCTTCAGAACTCATGTTGATCTCGGTTCCTCAAAAGGTTTTGCGCGGCACTTGAAGGCCGCTTTCCGACTGATCCGCTTCACGTTCCAAACTAGGCCCGGCCGTCCGCCGATAGAAATCGGGAAAAGTGGCGGGGGTCGGAAAATCTCGAGAGCGAGGCGGAAAAGTCGCCCCGTCTGGGATCTCTCAAGGCGGGGTGACGCCACGGAGGGCACTTCGACCAAGCTCGGCGCGGAGACTCGGCAGAGAGCCGCTCCGCGTCAAAAGTAATTTGTGTGACAAGCAAAAGACTCGGATTATTCGGTGCAATCCGCCCCATCTTTTGTCGTCTTTACGGAAAAGTGGGGCGCCGGATTCCGCCCGTCCGGCGCCCTCTCTGTCCAAGAAAAAGCGCTTTCTTAGATTGGAGAGATTCGCGAGGCATCCTTGTGCCAGATCACCGGGTTGAGATGACTGGAAATCGTGTCTCCCGGCTTCAGGCCGGGAAAGAACGCTTCCATGTCCACAGGCTGGGCATCGTTCATCGGCTCGCCGACCTTTCCGTCCGCATCGACAAAGATAATCGTCATCACGGGCCGCATTTCCCCGGAGGAATTTCCCGGCGCCTTGTGTGGCGTCCACCCACCATGGAACGTCGCATCCCCCGGATTCAGTTCATAGGTCTTCAGCGTCACATCGTTCTCCCGGAGATGCCTGGAAAACCAGTGCGCTGACTCGTCGCTGATGCCCATCTGGATCAACGGGCCACGCTCGTGAAAACCGCTCGCAAAGCTCATGGCGCCCTTCTCGATCGTCGCCTCGGTAAACGGCATCCACATCGTGATGGCCTTGTTCCCTTCGATGGGCCAATAGAACTGGTCTTGATGCCAGGGCGTATGCCCGCCCCCCGGCTCCTTGAAGAGCGCCTGGTCATGATAGAGGCGCACCCCGTCGACGCCGAGCAGTTCCGCCGCAATCCGGCCAAAGCGCCGCGCCAGCACAAAGCGCTTCACGCGCTCGTCATGCGTCCAGAGGTTTCCCACCTGGATGAAAGCCTTGTGATACGTGTCGCGCTCCTCGAGCTTGCGCTTTTCCTTCCGGTACTTTTCCAGGGTCTCCGCAATCGGCTCGTAATAGGCATCCAACTCCTCCTGGGTGCAGATGTTCCGAACACAGACATGGCCGTCGCGCTGAAAGGCGGCAGCCTTATCCCTGGGCACCTGGATTTCCCCCGAAAGATCGGGCAACTGGTCAACGGACAGGCTCATCCGACAACTCCTCTCAGGATCAAAGAAATTGAAAACTGCAAATCTTGATCAATCGTATCAATCCCCCCACTCGTTACTCATTCCGTTGCCATTGTTGCAAGTAAATCGTTCTCCTGATGCGAAATTTATCACTCTCAGGCGCTTCAACAAATCATTGCCTCCGGGGTTGTTGCCCTGCCTTAGTAACGCTCGCTGACACCCGGCGCGCCTGCCCCCCTCGCAAGCATCGAGGCTCCCGGGGTCACGCAATCACACACGACAGAGGTAATCTTAGATGAGAGTGAATCAGACAAACCGCTTTCTAGCAGTTTGCTGCTTTTTGCTGGCAGTTTGCATGATGAATGTTTCTATGGCTTCCGCCCAGCCCGCACCTCCCCCGCGGGAATACCGCGCCGTCTGGGTCGCCACAGTCGCCAACATCGACTGGCCCAGCGAGCCCGGCCTGAGCACGGAAAAGCAGAAGCAGGAAGCGCTGGATATCTTGAACACCTGCGACGACCTCAATGTGAACGCCATTGTCTTCCAGGTCCGCCCCCACGCCGATGCGCTCTACGAATCGGAAATCGAACCCTGGTCGTTCTATCTCACCGGCGAACAGGGCGCCGCTCCCGACCCCTTCTACGATCCGCTCCAGTTCTGGATTGAAGAGTCCCACAAACGCGGCATGGAACTTCATGTCTGGTTCAATCCCTATCGAGCCCACCATCCCGCCACGAAAAGCGACATCGCTCCAGACCATGTTGTGAACGAGAGCCCGGAGATGGTCTACGAACTCGCTAATGGCATGTGGTGGCTCGATCCGGCTCAGAAAGCCGTTCAGGACTACTCCTATGAAGTCATGCTGGACGTGGTGCGCCGCTACGATGTGGACGGCGCGCACATGGACGATTACTTCTATCCTTATTCTTCCTATAACGAAGGCGCCGATTTCCCCGACGATCCGTCCTGGGAAGCCTACAAGGAAGAGGGTGGCGAGCTGAGCCGAGCCGACTGGCGCCGCAAGGCGGTGAACGATTTCGTCGAACGCCTCTACAAGGGCATTAAAGAAGAAAAGCCCTGGGTGAAATTCGGCATCAGCCCCTTTGGCATCTGGCGCCCCGGCCATCCGCCCAGCATTCAGGGATTGGACCAGTATAACGCCCTCTACGCCGACGCGAAGCTCTGGCTCAACGAGGGATGGGTGGATTATTACACACCCCAGCTCTACTGGCCCGTTAACCAGATCCCCCAGAGTTTCCCCGTGCTCCTCGGCTGGTGGAAAGAGCAGAACCTCAAGAATCGAAACCTCTGGCCGGGCATGGGCACCCACAATATCGCCGGCGGCAGCTTTACCATCGACGAGATCTACAACCAGATCATGGTCACCCGTGGCATGATCCGCAACGGACCGGGACATACCCACTTCAGCGTCAAGCACCTCCAGAATAACGAGGAACTCGCCGAAATTCTCGCGGAGGGCCCCTACGCCAAACCAGCGCTGGTTCCACCGTCGCCCTGGCTCGACGATGAAGCGCCGGCCGCACCGCGTGTCAAACTCGACGAAAAGAACGGCTGGCTCCGCGTCTGGATGGCACCCGGCGACGAAGAAGATCCCGCTTTCCTCTATGTCGTTTACGAAAAGCGCGGCGGCAATTGGTCCTATCAAATCGTGTCCGGCATGGAAGATGGCCTTTCGGTCCAGGCGCGCAGCTCCGAGAACAAGGAAGTCTCGCCACTGGAAGCGGTGGCCGTTGCAGCTGTGGACCGCACCGGCAACCTCGGCGAACTCACCACTGTTCCCGTCGAATCTGAATAAGAAAGAAAAAATCAGCGCGATCAAACCACTCGGGGGAGGGCTTCGGCCCTCCCCCGAGTCTCATTCGGCCAGCGCCTACTCGATAGCCCAAATACTGGACCCGTCCAGTTGCTCGATTGGTTGAATGATCCCCGTCTCGAACGAATCTTCCTCCAGCTTATCGAGGAAGGAAGCAAATCGCTCCGAGTGGGCCGCTTCGCTCGTGATCGCATCACCAAAAATCAGCGCGAATCCACTGGGCGCTGTGTCCGCGGCCGAAGAAGCCAGCTCAATGGCCAGGAAGTAACGCCGCGAATTGCCCGCACTGATTGGATAACTCTGCGCTTCCGATTCCTCCAGCACGATCCGCAAAGCGTTTCCCACGCCCGGCGTATAGTCCGAAGCGATCAGGGGATCCGAAGCATCCAGAACATCGTTCCGGTTCGAATCATCGTATATCAGAATTCCCCCGACGACCTTCTCCACTTCATCGGAAGACAGGAATCCCCCGCTCCCGCTTTCGAGAAAGAAGCGGAACTCGCGCGGGACGATTTGCGCATCCCCCGCCCGGCCAAGATGCGTCAGATCCATCGCTGCCACGGCAACCTCTGCTCCTTCATCCGCGTTTGAAGGCGCAAGATCCGTGAACTGCAAAGAGAACTGGCCGCTTCGGCCCGGGAACCAGCGCACTTCTTCGCTCGCCGCGAAACCGGCCACCAGGTCTTTCACTCCGTCCCGATTGATGTCCGCCAGTCGGACGACCGATGGCTCGTTGCTGTCTTCGTAGGAAAACAAAAGATTCCAATTCTCGCCGTCCCGGTTATAGACAGCAACGGCGCTCTCTCCTTCATCCGCCACGGCAATCTCGTAATTCCCATCATGATCGATATCCGCGCAATCGAGCGAGACAACATCCTCAGCCGTGTCGAATAAGGTTGCGGGGAAACCCCAGGACGTGCCGTCGCCAGAAGTATTTTCGGAGAGAAAGACACCGCTTCCCCCGAGTATTGTAATCAAAACATCCAGGTCGCCATCATGGTCAAAATCAACAGGCTTGAAATCGGAGTTCGGCCCGAAACCACCCAACTGAGTGGAGACCGTTTCCCGTGTGAATGTGGGCGGGCTGGTCCCGTTGTTCAGGTAGAGATAGACACGGCTTGAATTGATCGCAAACTGTCCGGAAGGCTGCGTAAACCCCGCGACGAAGAAGTCATTATGCCCGTCGTGGTTCACGTCGGCGATTTCGATCCGGCCAACCTCGTTCAATTCGTCTTCAACCAGCCGGTTCGTCCAGTTCGCGGAATTCGTGGGGTCGCCGTCCTGTTCGAACCAGCGAATTTCCGCCTCGCAGGGATCGTTGATGAGCCCGCTGCAAACATAGGCCGACACGATGAAATCCAAATCCCCATCACGATCCAGATCGCCCAAAGCAACGTCTTGAACACCATCCACCGTCGCAATCAGGCTGCCAAGGAAAGCCGCCGGGCTGTCCAGCCCGTTGTTCCTCAAAAAGCGGATCTGACCGCTGAATTCCGCACCGGAAAGATAATCCACTAACCCATCCCGGTTCACATCACCCGCATCCAGGGCGTGGACGCCATTAGCCGAAGTCCCCGCGATGGCGATCCGCCCGTTAGCGAAATCATAGTCCGGCGGACCTTCCCCCTCATGGAGTTGCACGTTATCGCCATCGGCATTCGCCGCGAGAAGATCGATAACATCATCATTGTTCAGATCCGCCAGGCCGATGTCTTGCACGCCATCCGCCGAGGTCGTCATCACAAACCCGGGCTCGGAAAATTCCACGCTCCTGTGGATATCGTGGTTTTCGAGAAGGTTCACCCCCCTGGGTGAGCTTGAATTCAGCACGAAACTATCCAGATCCCCATCCCCATCGAAATCATCCGGGAAAGGGGAAGAAGCCCCCTGGGAATTAACCAGGAAAGCGGGGGAAAACGAATCTGCCTTTCGAATATTGTCAATGTAGGCGATATCGTCCGTCGTTCCTTGCTCCGTCAGCAAATCCATGTCTCCATCGAAGTCCAGATCCACGGGAAACAGGAAACTATTCGAAGAGACGGACGCCGCCATGTTGTGTGTCGTCCAATTGGAACCGGTGCCATTGTTTTCCAGCCATCGCGCCCCCAGGCTGGAATCGTAGCCAACCAGGTCCATCAAACCATCCCGGTTTAAATCGGCCTTGAAGAAACGGGTGAAATTCAGACCTCCCGCTAACGTGTCTCTCGCAAACGAAGGAGGAACCGTTCCATCGGACAGGTAGAGATAGACATCGTCCCGGTTCGTTTCACTCACCGCGATATCGATCCAGCCATCATTGTTGAAGTCATGCGCAACAACATACTTAAACGCGATGCCGACAAAAGCGCTACCCGACTCGATGGGCGTGTGTGTCCATGAACTGGCGTCCCCATCCACATTTTCATAGTAGCCGAATCCCTCGGACGCGTTCCCCTTCGCATTCGGAATCAGGTCCAGGTCGCCATCCCGATCAAGATCGGCAGCGACGATGTTCTCCGGGGCGCTGGACAACCCGCTGAGCTGAAACACATTCCCCCATGCTCCGCCGGCTCCATCCTGGTTCTCCACCAATGCGGGGGCTATATCGTCGGAATCCAGCATGAAAAAGAGATCCAGATCCCCATCGCCATCCAAATCTCCCAGGGCCGGGCCTTCAACAAACCCATCCAGATTTGCGGCGGCATCCATTGTCGTGAAAGTCGGCGGATTCCCACCCTGGTTGAAATGGACTCGAAGATGGGAAGTTGTCGAGTTTCCCCCCTGCTGGCGCTCGAGCGTCACGATATCGGTCAGCCCATCATGATTCACGTCTCCATGGGCCTGGCCTCCCAAAGGTGAACTCAGCCCCACCACGCTCCCGAGATCCACGAAATGAATCTCACTTGCCTGCCCCCTCGCCACCTCCCCCATGAATACCAGCCCGCCGGTCAGGCAGGCCACAGTCATCACTCCGGGCATTCTCATTGGAAACTCTCCCTGGAAGTATTTTGCGGTCCGTCCGCATTTTTGGATTCCGAACAGAATTGAACCTGGCAACATATCCAGGCAACCAAAGTTTTCCCAGAAAAGATCGTTTCAGGGTTTTCGCTGCCAATCCTCCACCCACCGGCGATTGCCCCATGGGAAAAGCCTTGATCGCCCCATCCCGCTTCCGGAGGGGAAGATTGCTTGACTTGGGCGAGGCTTTTACTTTGAAACTCCCCGGGCTTTGATCGAGGCATCCGCCCCGAGCCCCCTCAAAATGCCGATGAAAAAGGATTTTTATGCCGACGATCGACCCAATTAAGCTCCGCCCTGGAATGAAAATCGTCATGGACGGCAAACTCTATGTCGTCCTGACCTATGACCACCGCACCCCTGGCAAGGGCCAGCCCTCCACCACCGTCAAGCTGCGAAGCTATGCCGACGGAAATGTGGTGGAGAAGACCTTTAAGGGTTCTGGAGAGCACCCCGAGCAGGCGGAGTTCGAACAGCGCACCGTCCAGTTCCTTTACGACGACCCGGACGGATACCACTTCATGGACCTGACCACTTTCGACCAGTTTGCCCTGGATTCCGAGTTTCTCGGCCTGCAGGCCAAATTCCTCGTTCCGGAAGCCGAAGTCATCATGTCCTATTGGAATGGCAATCCCGTTGGACTCGATCTGCCGCCGAAAATGGTGTTCGAAGTCGCCGACACCCAGGACGATGTGGCCCGTGGAAATACAAGCGGCAACATCACCAAGGATGCCACGCTGGAGACAGGCCTGGTGGTTCAGGTGCCGCCGTTCGTAAAGACTGGCGAGAAAATCCGCATCAGCACGCAGGACGGCAGCTACGTCGAGCGCGCCTGATCCAGTCATCGTTCAGAGCGCATCGAATAAAAAAAGCCGGGTCTCGCGAGGGACCCGGCTTTTCCATGTTGTTGTATCCTTCAATTAAGGCAAAAGCATCGTCCCGCAGCCGCTTTCCGTGAACACTTCGAAAAGCAATTGGTGCGGCTCCACACCGCTCAGGATGTGCACCTGCCTTACGCCCGATTCCAGGGCCCGGAGCGCTTCCTCCACCTTGGGAATCATTCCGCCGCTGATGATGCCCTGGGAAATCGCCTCGCGCGCCTGGGCCGAATCGAGCTGGCTGATCAGGGTCGTCGGATCATCGACATTGGTCATGACGCCGAGGGTCGCCGTCATGAGAAGCAGCTTGTGCGCCTTCAGCTCCGAAGCGATCCGGCTCGCCACGATATCACTGTTGATATTGAACACATTGCCCTCTTCATCCGCGGCGAGCGGGCAAAGAACCGGCAGATAGTCCTGATCCAGGAGTTGCTTGAATGCCTTGGCATCGATCGATTCGATATCGCCGACCCGGCCGAAATCGATAAGTTCTTCTCCTCCGCCGCTCACTCTCACGGGCGGGCGTTTCGTTGCCCTCACCGCACCGGCGGACACGCCGGACATGCCGATCGCCTTGACGCCCGCGCCGGTCAGCGCCGAGACAATATCGATATTCAGCTTTCCGCCAATGACCATTTTGAGGACATCGAGGGACTCGGAGCTGGTGACGCGGCGGCCGGCGACCTTGCGCGATTCCAAACCGAGCTTCTTTTCCATCTCGGTCACCTGGTTGCCGCCGCCATGGATGATGACGACTTTGATCCCGACGCTCCAGAGGAAAGAAATATCCTGGGCGAGCATGGTCAGCGCTTCGTTGCTGCGCATGGCTTCCCCGCCAAACTTGATGACGAACAACGCGTTCTTGAACCGCCTCAGATAGGGAAGAGCTTCTTTCAGTAGGGTAATATCCTGCAATGTGGTCGGCACCTTTATCGGGATTGGTGATCAGTTCGCCAGCATGTTCATCAGCAAGGCCTTCTGAACATGCAAGCGGTTTTCCGCTTCGTCGATGGTCGCGCTGTAATCGGAATCCAGCACGTCGGCCGTCACTTCAACTCCCCGCCGCACCGGCAGGCAGTGGAGGAAATTGCCGCGATCGGTGATATCCATGTGCTCCATGGTGAGCCGCCACTTGTCCATGAATTTGAGCGCCTCGGCCCGCTCTTTGTCCGGGTTGCCATAGTTGCGGATCGACCCCCAGCTCTTCATATAGACCGCTCGCGCGCCAGGCAGGGCATCCTCGAAGTCGTCGTAGAGCTTGAGAGAGCCTCCCGCTTTTCCGGAGAGCTCCTCGGCCTTGCTCATGACGGCGGGATCGAGTTCCCACCCCTCGGGATGGGCCAGGCGCACTTCCATGCCATGCTTGCAGGCTTCGACGAGAATACTGTTGCTCACCGCCATGGGGAGCGGGTTCACGTGCCAGCCCCAGGAAATCAGGATCGGCTCTTTCTTCACGCCTCCCAGCTTTTCCTCGAGAGTCATGATATCCGCAAGGCTCTGGCAGGGGTGATAGAGCGAGGATTCCATGTTGATGATTGGGACGTCCGCTTCGCGCTGAAAGCCCCGGTGCACCGGATCGGTTCGGTTCTCTTCCCACGATTGCGTGTATTTCGGAAAC
>CAYFUR010000027.1:33579-37061 GCA_964346275.1 uncultured Candidatus Sumerlaeota bacterium | reverse complement strand
TCACCGGGGAGACATTGGAGAAATTCGAGTTTGAAGACGTGCGTGGCCTCGAGGGGGTTCGCGAAACAGAAATCACCGTCGCGGGCCAACCGGTGCGCATCGCGGTGGCTCACGGGCTCTCGAATGTCGAATCGGTTCTCGCCCGGGTGGCAGATGCAAAAGAGAAAGGGGAGGAAACGCCCTTCCACTTTGTCGAGGTCATGGCTTGTCCTGGCGGCTGCGTCGGGGGCGGTGGACAGCCCTACGGCGTGACAGATGAAATCAGGACCCAGCGGGCACGCGGGCTCTACACGGAAGACGCGGGACTCGCCATTCGGAAGTCCCACGAGAATCCGTTTGTCAAAACCCTCTATAATGATTTCCTGGATAAGCCATTGAGTGAGAAAGCGCACAAAATGCTGCACACCCATTATACGGCCCGGATGACTTACGCCCGGTAACTGCGCAACCGTTGCCATGGTTTTGCCCGCCGCCTGTCACGATTTTGCCGACAGGCGGCGGTTTTTTATTGAAATGATTGGAGCGGTTTGAGAACAATTCAGGCAATGAGAGGTTCAGGGGAAACCATGAATTCTCGTTGATCCCGCCGGGAGACGAAACCATGAAGAAAAGCGGTCGCAAAACTCTGATATTAGCCATATTAGGCCTTTTCCTTTCAATGATCTGCACAGCAGGGAATGCCCAGGTCAGGACGGAAGGCTGGTATTCTGACCGCGACTTGGCGGAAAGAGCCCGCGCGGCGAAGCAGTCACCCGAGCTGGTCTACATTTACAACCATCGTGCAAGGCCGTGCAAATTAATGCAAGAAGACACCTTTACTGATCCGCGGGTCTCGGATTTGATGAAGGGCTTTGTGCTTCTCGCGCTCCATGAGCGCAGCCACCGGGATCTCGTTCGCCGCCTCGAAATCTTTCGTGTGCCGACCATCGTTTTTCTCGATGCGAAGGGAAGAGAAGTCGACCGCGCCGTTGGCTATAAGGATCCCGCCGCTTTCGCCGAATACCTGGAGAGCGTCCTGCGGCTCCATCGGGGAGAGCTTGAGAGCCGGGAGGATTACGATTTCGCCGCCACAAATATCCTCGAAGCGAGAGAGAACACCCGCCCCGTCACTCTGAATTACAACGCGCCCGGCGCCTCCGTCGTCTCCGTCGTTGGCGATTTCAACGACTGGCGAATCGATGCCACGCCGATGAGGCAGACGAGTGATGGCAACTGGCAACTGACCGTCCATCTCTTTCCGGGCGTTTACGAGTACCTTTTCGTGACAGAAGATGGAGAATACCACCCGGATCCCAACAATCCCCGCAAAAAAGCCAATCCCTATGGAGGTTTCAACTCGGTTCTTCTCATTGGCGATGTGAAGTATTCTCCCATGGTGAGGGGGGAGAATGTGACCTTTATCATCTACAACACCGAGGCCGCAAGGATCCAGGTCGCCGGGAGCTTCAATAACTGGGAGCCTGTGAACATGTATCGCAAGCCCGATGACCCGGGGATGTGGGGGGCGCTGTTCACGCTTCCTCCGGGAGAATACCAGTACAAGTATGTGATCGACGGTGAATGGACGCTGGACATGGAGAATTACTGGCCCAAAGTCGATCCAGAGGGAAACATGAACAGCAGCTTCCGCGTTGGCGGACGTCAATGAAGGCTTGTCTCGCGGCGGCAGAGATCGTTTTCTGGTGACTTGAAAGTCCAGATACGGTGATGATGATATGCGCTACGACAAGGTCATTACAGGCGGAGAAATCGTTTCTCCCGAGGGGATCATGCTTGCGGATCTGGCCATCAAGGATGGCCGGGTCGCCGCGGTGGGCGAGGGTCTCGCCCAGGACGCCCCGCCGGATACGATTCTCGATGCCCGGGGACACTATGTGCTTCCCGGCGTCCTCGATGTTCATGTCCACCTCGATCTCAATGTCGGTGCGCTGACAACGGCGGACGACTGGCTCAGCGGGACCCGCGCGGCGGCGCGCGGCGGGGTCACCTCGGTGATCGACTTCGCCACGCCCAATCCCCTGGAGAACGGCCGCCACGAATCCCTATCCCAGTGCGTGGATCAATGGTTCTCCAAGGCCGAGGGCAAAGCCTGCGTCGACTATACGTTTCACGTTGCCATCACCAACTGGGAACAACATCAGTCGGAGATCGACACGATCGTCGACCGCGGCTTTACCACCTTCAAGGAATACATGATCTATGCGGCTCGCGGGCTCCAGTCCGATGACGCCGCGCTTTTCTCAACGCTCGAAAGAATGCGCGAGCGCGGCACCCTTTTGCTCGTTCACGCGGAGTCCTCCGGCGTCATGAATGAACTCATCCGCCGCCATCACCGAAAGGATCTGATGGAGGAATACGGCGCGAGGCTTCACCCCATGACGCGCCCCCCCTTTGTGGAAGAAGAAGCCATCCAGCGGGTCGTGAAATGGAGCGAATCAACGGGCGGGCCACTCTATGTTGTTCATGTTTCCACCGGCGGGGGAGCGGGGATCATTGGAGCCGCCCAGCAGCGCGGCGTGCCCGTGGTGGGCGAGACCTGCGCTCATTACTTGACGCTCGATGAGTCTGTCTATGCACGCGACGATGGCCATCTCTTTGGTTGCTGCCCGCAAATGAAGACGCGGCAGGACCGGGAGATGCTCTGGCAGGCGCTCCAGGAGGACGTGCTTTCGGTCGTGTCGACGGACAACTGCACCTTCGACCGAAAGCAGAAGGATACCTGGAAGGGCGATTGGACGCGGATTCCCTTTGGTCTTCCCGGGCTGGAAACGCTTTTGCCTCTTGTCTATACCCAGGGAGTCTTGAGAGGGCGATTCTCGCTCGAGCGGATGGTGGAGAAGCTCTCCGCCAATCCAGCCAGGATCATGGGGCTCGCTCCGCGCAAGGGCAGCCTCCGGCCTGGCTCCGATGCCGATATTTCGATCATCCATCCCAAGAAGAGAATCCTGGTAGACCCAGAGACGATGGAGACGGCCTCGGATTGGTCGCCCTACGCGGGGATGAAACTGGCTGGATTCCCGCGCTGGGTGCTCTCTCGCGGGGAAATGATCGTCCAGGACTACAAGGTCCAAGCCAGGCCGGGACGTGGCGAATGGCTGCCGCGCACAGAAACGTGCCGCGGGAAAAAGCCGTAATGCTTTGAACATCTTGACATCTGGATAAGAGGAGAATAGACCCTCCAATCCGGAGGTCAGGCCATGTCTACACAAAAATTTCTGTTTCTTGTTTTCATCGCGATACTGGGCTCTGCTGCATGGGCGGATGTTCCGGATGGGTCTCCCAATCCGTCGCCCTTCGGAATCATGGGGTTTCCGTATAGTCATGCCGCATCCGATCCCCAGGCGCTCGAAAAGGCAGACGAGCATATGCAGCTTTACAAGCTGTCCGGCGCACGGTGGGACCGCCGTGACTTCTGGTGGGCCGTTGCCCAGCCCGAGCCCGGCGTCTGGGAATGGGATTACTTCGACGCCGCGATGGAGGAC
>CAYFUR010000027.1:0-33479 GCA_964346275.1 uncultured Candidatus Sumerlaeota bacterium | reverse complement strand
CCAGCCCGAGCCCGGCGTCTGGGAATGGGATTACTTCGACGCCGCGATGGAGGACTTTCGCGAGAACCAGGTTAACCTCGTTGTGATTCTCTGCTACGGGTCTGCTTGGGGCAGCGGCGATGCGCCGTCCACGGACGCGGAAATCGAGGCATTCGGCGAATACGTCTATCAGATGGTGAACCGTTATCAGGACTGGGTGAAGCACTGGGAAATCTGGAACGAGCCGAACATCCTGCCATTCTGGGCGCCCAAGCCGGACGTCGAAACTTATGTGAAACTCCTGGAAACGTCTTATAGACGTGCCAGGGAAGCCGATCCCGATTGCGTGATTCTCGGCGGAGCCATGGCAGGCGCGGATTTGCGCTTTCTCCGCGGCATGTATGAGAACGGGGCGAAAGATTCTTTCGACGCTCTCTCATACCACACCTATGGCAACAACCCGACGCTTGAAAAGCAAAGCCGTGAACTGGATGGCATGCGCGGCATCATGGCAGAATACAACGATGACAAGCCGATCTGGCTAACGGAAACGGGCATCTATACGGGACCCGCCGGAGTCAGCAACAAGCTTCAGGCGGAACGCATCGTGAAAAGCGAGATTCGCTGGGTGGCCATGGGTGTCGAACGGATTTTCCAGCTCACCTTGAAGGACTGGACGGATGATCTGGACACGGAGGACGCAAAAAGCTTTCGAGGCTTTACGAAGGCTTCCGGCGAGCCAAAGCCTTCATTCTTCGCCCACCGGACCATGGTGGAGCGCCTCGGGGACAAAGAGTTCCTTGGCGCGCCGATTCTTCATCGCGGCCTCGAGACTTATCTGTTCGGCGACGAAGACCAGCGTGTTCTCGTTTCCTGGGCCGAAGAAGGTGAGGCCGTCGACGCCACGTTGAATTTCGGTGCCCGCTATCTCCTCACAACCAGTCTCACCGGAGACCGGGACACTCTGCAAAGCGAAGGGAGAAGTTACACGCTCCAGGTCGATCAATCCCCTGTCTATATCGAGGGGATTGGCGAAAACGTGCTCCTGGCTGCGTCTGTTGAACTTGCCGAGGTCCGCATCACGGCAGGAAGCACAGCGGAACTGCCTCTCGCAGTTACGAATCCTTTCGGCGAGCCGCTGGAACTTCTGCTTCATTTCGGCGGCAATCAGCTCGAGATGCCCCGCGACATCGCCTTCCGGCTCGATCCGGGTGAAATGGAAACCCGTTCCATCAAGATCAGCGCTCCCTCCGGGATGCCGAGCGGGAAGCATTTCTATGCTGTTGCCGCTGATTCGGCCAGGACCGGCCCGATCGAATTCCAGGGACGCGTCGAGGTCGGTCCGCCAGCTGAGATGACCATCCCTCCACTGACCGATCTGAGCGGGAGGGAAATTCCCGCGAGAGTGGCTAACCTTTCAAACGCGCCCATCGAGGGGGATTTGACCCTCTCCTTTGATGGCTCCGAAGTCACATCCAGCGCCCTGGAACTCGCCCCGGGCGAAAGCATCTCCTATACCGTGCCCGGCGATCCGGAAGAAGTCAAATCGGGCACCGACTATCTCATGAAAGCCACTCTTGTCACGGATGGACGCGAACAATCGGAAGAGTTCCTTTTCAGGCCACTGAAGGCTTTCCGGCTTACCTCTCCTGTGACAATCGACGGCGATTTCGACGAGTGGGTCGAATATGAGCAGAATATTCGCAACGAGTTGATGAGGGAAGAGGACTTCAATCCCAACTTGAACGAAGGTGCGAAAGACCTCTCGGCGGAGGGCTGGCTGGCCTGGGATCAAGAGGCGCTGTATATCGCACTCCAGGTCAACGACGACGTCATCCACCTTCCCCATTCGAACGTGGTCTGGGATTTCGATTCGCTCCAGCTTGCCTTCGATGTGGGAAACGATGGCGTCGAAGGCGAGACATACGACCGGAACGATTTCGAGTTTCAGATTGCCAGGCTCAAGGATGGTTCCTCGCTTACCTATGCGGGACATTATCCAGAGGGCTTTATCGACGAAGTGGTTGCAGAGGAAAGCAATGTCGCAATCGATGTAAATCGCGAAGAAGGATATATACGCTACGAAATCCGCCTTCCCGCGAGCATCCTGCCCCCGCTGGAGATGGCCCCTTACCGCGTCCTCGGATTCAGCTTGATCCACAATGAGAACGACACCGGCGGCCCGGCGGATCGTGAAGGCTGGCTGGAACTCACGCCGGGCATCGGCTACGGCAAGGAACCGGTCTATTTCCGCGACCTGATCCTCATGCCTTAATCCTCCGCCGTTCCATCGTCCGCCATGAGCACCAGGCGGGGGAGGAACTTGGCAATGGGCTCGACGAGATCGCGCTGCGCTTCCATGACGGTTTCGATGGACTTGTAGGCCATTGGCGCTTCGTCGAGCCCCGCCGCCACCAGATCCACTCCGCGCTCCACCAGCAGCTTTTTGAGGCTGCTGCGGGTGAACGATTGCTTCGCCATGCGCCGGCTCATGCGGCGGCCCGCGCCGTGTGCCGCCGAGTCCAGGCTCTCTTTGGCTCCCTTTCCGCGAACCACGAAGGCCGGGTCCGCCATCGATCCGGGGATGATTCCGAGTGCGCCCTTGCCGGCGGGAGTCGCGCCCTTGCGATGCACGATCAGCTCTTCGCCATGATGCGTTTCTTTCCAGGCAAAATTGTGGTGATTCTCGATCTGCACCGTCGGGCTGAGCCCCGCCGCTTTGAGCACATGGCGATGGATCATGTCGTGGTTGGCCGAGGCGTAGCGGCCCGCCAGCTCCATCGCATGCCAGTATTCCTGGCCCGCCGGGGAGTCCAGATCCAGCCAAGCCAATGCCTTATTCTTCTTGGGCAGGGGGGTCTGTTCCATGGCTAGCCGGGTGTAATGCCGGGCCACGTTGGCCCCGAAGCCGCGGGACCCGGAATGGGACAGCAGAGCGATATACGATCCCGGATCGAGGCCAAGCTCGGGCTCGTCCAGAAACAACTCGCCAAATTCAACAAAGTGATTTCCCGAGCCTGACGATCCCAACTGGTCCCAGGCCTTCTGGTGCAAGCCGCGGATTTTCCTGGGCAGATCCTTCCATGCCGGGTCGTCCATGATATCGTGTTCGCGGCGGCCGGATCTGGCAAAGTTCGCTCCCATACCGAAGGCGGTTTCGCTCAAGAGCGCCTTCTTCAGCTTATCGCGCCAGCCCGCCAGCCTCCCCGCCGGGATATCCATAATCGAGAGTTTCATGCGGCAGGCGATATCCACCCCGACTGCGTAGGGAATCACCGCATTTCGCGTCGCCAGCACACCGCCAATAGGCAGGCCGTAGCCCACGTGGCCATCAGGCATTTGCGCGGCGGCCACGGAAATTGGCAGCAGGCAAGCGCTGTGCATTTGCTCGAGCGTTGCTTCGTCGATTTGATCGCGGCCCCAGATTTGGCAGGGAACCGGATTCTTCCTGAGTTGAAAGTCTCTCATGTCTAGGTATTTACTGATACAATGTGTCACTCATTTTGCTCGATCGGTCAAATGAGTTGGCCCGGCACGCCCGGAGCCTCAAAATACAGACGCAATCATTCCTTGCGTAAGAATAGGAGTAAATCATGAAGGATCAGACAGTTGTCATTTTCGGTGCCAGTGGTGGAATCGGGTCCGCCCTGGCCCGTCGTCTTCACCAAAAAGGGGCAAAGCTCGCTCTCGTGGCCCGAAACGCCGAGCCGTTGGAGAGTCTTGCAGCCGAAGTCGATGGCCTGCCCCTTCTTGCCGACGCGACGAAAAGCAATGAGGTGGATGCGGCGTTTGAAAAAGTAAAGGAAAAGCTCGGCGGTGCCACGGGTGCTGTCAATTGCGTCGGTTCGATCCTGATCAAGCCGGCTCATCTCACTTCGGATGAGGAATGGCACGAAACGGTGCGGCTCAACCTGGATTCTTCCTTTTATATCACGCGCGCTGCCGCCCGCCAGATGCGCCAGAAAGGGGGCGCTATTGGGCTTTGCACCTCCGCGGCGGCGCAGATCGGCCTTTCGAATCACGAGGCCATCGCGGCGGCCAAGGGCGGTGTCATCGGGCTGGGCCGCGCGGCGGCGGCTTCCTATGCTGGCAAGATCCGCGTGAATATTGTCGCTCCGGGGCTGGTGGAAACCGAAATGGCCAAGCCCATCACCGGCAAAGAGCAAAGCCGGAAATTCTCTCTTGGTATGCATCCTGTTGGTCGATTGGGTAAGCCCGAAGATATCGCCTCGGCGCTCGCCTGGCTTATGGATCCCGAGCAGAGCTGGGTCACCGGCCAGGTGCTTGGTGTTGAAGGCGGGCTCAGTTCATTAAAGACTCACTGACCATGCCGCGAAAATTTCATCAAGAGACAGATATTCAGGCGCCCGCCGAGTTCGCCTTTCAATGGCACGAGCGGCCAGGCGCTTTTAACCGGCTCGCTCCGCCTTGGGAAGAGCTGCGGATTGTCCGAAAAGAGGGCGGGCTGGAAGATGGTGCTGAACTCGTCTTTCAGGTCAAACTGGCGCCGGGAGTCTGGCAGAAATGGCATGCGCGCCATTTCGATTACGAGCGGGGACGGCAGTTCTGCGACGAGCAGTTGCACGGCCCGTTTTCCTCCTGGCGCCATGTCCATCGTTTCGAGGCAACCGGTGAGGAAAGTTGCACCATTATAGACGACGTGGATTATCGACTGCCGCTGGAACCACTCAGCAACCTGGCTCATCATTGTTTCATTGAAGAGAAGATCAAGCAGATGTTCGCCTATCGGAGTGAGCGCGCCCGCCGTGATATCCAGCGCCACTACCGCAGCGGCCTTGAGCCTCAAAGGATTGCCATCACGGGATCCACTGGCCTGGTGGGCTCTCAACTCGCTCCTTTTCTGACGACCGGCGGCCACGAAGTTTTGTCTATTGTTCGCTCGCGCAAAAAAGTGGACGGGAATTCCGTTTACTGGAATCCCGCTCGCGGCATTCCCAAAGATGAAAAGAAAAAACTCGAAGGTATAGACGCAGTGGTTCACTTGGCGGGCGAAGGCATCATGGGCCGGTGGACAGAAGATAAGAAGCGCCGTATCCGTGAAAGCCGTGTCCAGGGGACGCGTTCGCTTTGCGACTCTCTCGCTTCGCTCAAGGAGAAGCCGTCCGTCCTCGTTTGCGCTTCCGCCGTCGGATTCTATGGAAACCGGGGAGCGGAGGAAATTCGCGAGGACGCCGGCAAGGGCGAGGGGTTTCTTGCCGACGTTGCCGAAGAGTGGGAAGCGGCTGCGGGGCCTGCCCGCGAGGCTGGCATCCGTGTTGTCTTTCTCCGCATCGGCATGGTCTTGAGCCCTCAGGGCGGAGCGCTGGCGACAATGCTGACTCCCTTCAAGATGGGCTTGGGCGGGCGTCTCGGCAGCGGTGATCAATGGGTGAGTTGGGTGTCCCTGGACGACCTTGTCGCCATGGTTCATGACGCGATCGCCAACGATTCGCTTGATGGCCCGGTGAATGCCATCTCCCCCAATCCGGTGACGAATCGTGAATTGACCGAAACACTGGCGCGGGTGCTGAAGAGGCCCGTCGGGCCGCCGGCGCCCAAGGTGGCGCTTCAGTCTCTGATGTCTGAGTTGGCGGAGGAAGTGCTTCTGACTTCGGCGAAGGTGTTACCCGGCAGGCTGGAAAACGCTGGATACCAGTTCGAATTCCCCGAGTTGGAGGGCGCACTGCGCCATCTTCTTGGCCGCAGAAAGCTTCCATAGGACGTTTGTCCGCGAAGAGAAGCCGCCAATCGCCCGGAACATGTTTCGCTTCCTTTTCATTCAGGAGGATCAGTCTCATGAGTATGTATCGTCAGGATGAATACGAGAAACGCCATCGCCAGGAAAACGAAGAACCGGAAAAAGCCGGGGACGAACAGCGCATTGTCGATGATGACTCTCCCCTTCACGAAGAGCTGCCCGATCCGGCACCCGTTGAAGACGTGGAGCAGCGTCAGAAAGAAAAAGAAGAGCGGGAAGAACGAGCCGACGACTCCGAAGAGGTCAAACCGACTCCAGCAATTAACCTTGGCCTGGCCACCTCCACGGGAATGGAAGGCCACATGTATCCGCCCGCCGCTGATATTTCGCCGGAGGATTTGGCGGAAAATGACGAAGAAAGCGAGTCAAAAGACGACAATCGGAAATAAGAGCGCCGAATCCTCCCGTCTTTATCATTCCACGCTGGTGGAGATTTGAATATTCAGATCGTCTATCTTGTTGAACAATGTTTTGTAGGAAACGGCAAGCCGCTTTGCCGCTTCGGATTTATTCCCGCGACATAATTTGAGAGCGCGAATAACCGCCGCTCTTTGAGCATCCGCCGCCACTTCTGCAAGGGGGCGGATTTCTTTTTCCTCTCCCAGAGACAGCTTGTATTCTCCCTCTTTCGGGAGCGTGACCGTTTGCATCCCAATACGGTCCGCACCTGCCCACGACGAGCCAGCGGCGGGCGCGGGGACATACGCGGGAGCGCTGGATACGGACGCCATGAGAGCCCCGATGTCCTGAAGAACCGTCGCCTTTTCAATGGCGTTTTGAAGTTCGCGGATATTCCCGGGCCAGGGATAGGACTGAAGCCGAGTCATTTGTTCGCCGGTCAGCTGGAGCTTCGGAATATGGTGGCGGCGCGCGAATTTGTTCAGAAAATGCTCCACCAGATGGGGGATGTCTTCCACGCGTTCGCGCAGCGGGGGCAGTTGGATGGGAATCACATTGAGGCGGTAGTAAAGATCCTCGCGGAACAGCTTCAGTTTGACCATTTCTTCCAGGTTGCGATTCGTCGCGGCGATGACGCGCACATCCACGCTGATTTCTTTTTCGCCGCCGACGCGGGTGAAGCTCTGTTCCTGAAGGGCGCGTAGGAGTTTGACCTGGAGCGACATCGGCATGTCACCGATCTCGTCGAGGAACAATGTTCCATGGTTGGCGATCTCGAATTTTCCCTGGGCCATGGCGTGAGCCCCGGTGAAGGCGCCGCGCTCGTGGCCAAAGAATTCACTCTCGAGCAATGTCTCCGGAAGGGCCGCGCAATTGATCGGGACGAAGGGGTTGTGGCGGCGATTCCCGTTGTAATGGATCGCCTGGGCGACCAGTTCCTTCCCTGTGCCGCTCTCTCCGTGGATCAGCACGCTGGTTTTGTGCGACGCGATTTGCTTGATGACCCGAAAAACATCGGTCATGCGCGGATCATTGCCAACGATGCTCAGTGGCATATTATCCGCCCCGACGAGGGTCGGATGGTTCATTTCGATTTCGTCCAGAAGGCCGCGGCTCTCGCGGATTTTCCGGAGCGCTCCCTTGATCCGTGCGTTGTCGAAGGGTTTGATCAGGAAATCGACGGCACCATGTTTCATGGCGCGGACCGCCGCATCGACGCTTCCATAGGCCGTGATGACGACCAGGCCCGAGTCATTGCCCTGTTCACGCAGCCGGTCGATGACGTCCAGGCCGTTGATACCCGGAAGCGAGAGATCCAAAACAATCGCGTCGAACTCTCCCCCGTTTCCGGCCGCCTTCAGGACTTCTTCGCCGCTCGCCACTGTGGTGACGTTCCACCCATCATCGTCCAGGATGTCCTGCAACACGCGGCGCATGTTCTTTTCATCGTCACAGACGAGAACGCGATTTCCGTTACTGCTCATGGTGCTTGTCCCGCTTTCTTTTCTTTCCTGTCTCTTTCCCAGGAGTTGAGCGAGGTTGGAATAAGGTCAAGCGATGCCCTCTCTTCACCCGCTTTCTGGAAAGCTCCGCCCCCGGAAAGATGGGTAGAAAATTGCCCAACTGTTTCTTGCTTTGCAAGCCTATTAAAAAAGCTCCCGACATCATCGGGAGCTTTGAGTCTCACTGTTTTTCCAGGGAATCAGGAGGTTTTCACACCATAGAAGTCCAGCACGGCATTGGCCGTTTCCTCAATGTGATGCTTTTTGAGGCCAGGGGCAACCGGGAGAGAGAGGGAGCGCTTAGCGAGGTCTTCGGCAACGGGGAAGGCTCCCTCATTGTAACCGAGGTATTTGAAGGCGGGCTGCAGATGGAGCGGCGTGGAGTAGTAAACGGCGTGGCCGACTCCCTTTTCATTGAGGTGCTCGATCAGTTTTTCACGGTCGGGCGCCAGGATGGTGTACATGTTATAGACGTGGGAGAGGTCTTCGCGGAACTGGGGCGTCTGGACCGGCGAGTCTTTCAGAAGCTGGGTGTAAAGACGGGCATTTTCGACACGTTCGAGGTTATTCTCGTCGAGTTCCTGCAGCTTGATTGAGAGGAAGGCGGCCTGGATCGCGTCGAGGCGGCTGTTGTAACCAATTTCGTCGTGCTGGTCCTTGCCGGACTGGCAGCCGTGCTCGCGAAGGGAGCGCAGCATGTCGGCGGCTTTTTCGTCGTTGGTGGTAATCAGGCCAGCGTCGCCAACGGCGCCCAGGTTGCGCGTGGGATAGAAGCTGAAGGCTCCAAACATCCCGAAGCTGCCGAGGCGGCGATTGCCCAGCCGGGCGCCGCAGGCGTGGCGCATGTCCTCGACAACGGAAACGGAATAGGTGCGTGCGAAATTGGAGAGACGGTCGATCTCCGCGGCCTGGCCGAAAAGATGAACGACCACGATAGCCTTCGTTTGCGAGGTCATGGAAGCCATCGCCATGTCGGGATCCATGCAATAGCTTTCCGACCGCACATCCACGAAGACCGGCTTGGCCCCGAGATGAGCGATCAGGTCGCCACCGCAGCCAAAGGAAAAAGCGGGGCAGAGAACCTCGTCCCCTTCTCCAACGCCGGCCGCTTTCAGGCCGAGCATCACCGCGTCCGTCCCGGAGTTCACCCCAATGCCGTGTTTCGCTCCAACATAGCGGGCAAATTGCTCTTCGAACCGTTGCACTGTGGGCCCGAGAACGAATTGCTCTGATTCAAACAGCTTCTGGATCTCTTCGACAAATTCATCCAGGAGGTGTCCGTTCGCTGCTTTGAGATTTATAAAAGGCACAGCCATTATTGCTAAATTTCCTTTCCCTGGGGAGCCGCGAGCGTCCTTTTACTGGCGCTCGTCAGGAAGCCGAGCATTCTCAAACGCCCTTTGTGAGTCAACCCATACCGCTTTCTGGCTTTAGAAATCAACCAGCCGCGAGCGCCTTTGCGCGAAAGCCCGCTTGCCCTGACACGATAGAAGGGGACACTGCCAGTCGGCCCGGCACTTGCCCGGCTCTTTCACCGCGATACGCGTCTGACGGAAAGGTTCTTTTCTTCCCTTGGCCGACCCGGGCTTTTTCCAACCTCTTTTTCTCTCCTTTGAAGCGATTGGCCGACTGTTCTTCGTCGTCCTCATTGGCGTCCTTTTCGTCAAAACCGGGCTCCTGAGCGATCGCGGTCTGAACGACCTGACCCGGATCATTATCGACGCCGTCGTCCCCTGTGCTCTCTCGGTCGCCATGATCAAGGGGTTCGACATGGACACCATGAACCTCATCTGGCCGCTGATCATGGTCCCGCCGTTGATTATTGCCGGAACCGTGCTTTTCTCCCAACTCTACTTTCGCATCTGGAGGGGCAGCGATCCGTCCACCGACAACGCTGTGTCGGCGATGGCCGCCATCCCAAACAGCTTCTATGTCCCCTTCCCCCTGGCTCTTGCGGTCACTCCGCCGGAATCCCATGTCACCGTTGGGATTCTGCTGGGCGCGGCGGTGCTGGCGATTAACCCTCTCCAGTGGACGCTCGGCACGTGGCTGGTCATGGGCAAGAAAGCGGAAGGGAGCGGGTGGAAGAGTTCTCTCCGGCATATTCTCAACGGTCCCGTCCTTGGCGTGACCGGGGGCGTTTTTCTGGCCTTCATCCCCGGGTTCGCCGAGGCGGCCCGCGGGGAACCGGGAAGCTTCCTTCCCCTGCGCATGATTCTGAAGGGGATGGAACTGGTTGGCGAGGCCATGGCGCCTCTCGCGATGTTTATCATTGGCGCGCTCATGGCTCGATGCCAGCTCCGCCGCGCCATTTCCTTCCGCCTCCTGTTTCCCATTGTCCTCTTTCGCTTCATTCTCATTCCGGGTATTTGCCTCTGGCTGATCATTGAGGACGTTCTTCCGATCAGCGGCCTGGTTGCTTTTGTTTTGCTGCTCGAGGCGTCCTCGCCCCCGGCGATGAATCTCGCCGTGGTTGCCCGGCGCTATGGAGGTGATTGGGATATTATCTCTGGCATCCAGCTTGTGGTCAACGCACTGGCGCTGATCGCCCTGCCGATCTGGATGTCTATCGGGCTCAGGATGTAGAATGGAGACTTTGGGGGTTCTCGAATGCTTGCCGAACCGATTCGCGCGGGACTGATTGCCGCTTTTGAACAGCTGGATCATGAAACGATCCGGGAATTGGAGGAGGAAATTCCGCAAGGAGAGGCGCTGGATGACCAGCAGCGCATCATCCTGGCTTTCGGCCACCTGGCCACGGGGGATTTCGAGGGAGCGGACCATTTCCTGAATGAAGTCAGCGGCGATGGCACCTCGTCCCTTGCGGACTTTGCTTACGTCCGCGCTTTTCGGCGGGAAATCGAGGGCGACTTTACCTCCGTGGTCGAGATGCTGCGCGCCCACTGGGATCATCCGAAAGCGACTCACAGTGGACGCATGAGGCTGCGGGCCGCGGACGCCTTGCTCAAGCTCCGCCGCTACGATGAAATTCGCGGGGCGCTGGGCCACCTTCTCGAACCGCCAGGGGCGCGGGAAACGCTGGAAGCGGCCCTGATATATATCGAATGCCTTCTCGATGCGGGCGCGGAAAAGGAAAAGCTGATCGAGTGGGTTTCCCTGGTCGATGCGCTGATCGAACGGGGATTTCGCCTCGCCGAGGCGGGGAACGTTGTCTATTACGCGCGATTACTGGATCAAAAGCGCATCGAACCGCCAGTCGGCCCGTTATTGCGCTCCCATGAGGGGCGGCTGGACAGCTATGAGACAGAAGAGGAGAACGAGATTCTGTTTCTCCTGGCGGCGGGGGATAAACACAAAGCGCCCGCGGCCGTGCGGGCAGCGGGAAGGTCTTACGCGAAGAATCCCTTCAAGTGGCCGGATCTTGATCCGGAAAAAGCAGCCTATCTCTTTGCCTCTCATGAAGAACATGAAGCGGCACGCGAGACGATCCACACGTGTTTCTCGAAAACGGAGATCCAGAAAAACCAGGATCTTTGGGGCCCGCTGATCCTCGAATCCTATCACAGCGGCCACTGGAAGGAGGCGCTGGAACTCCTCCGCCAGCATCGCCAGGAAATCTCCAAATTGCCCATGGCGGCGCATGCGCTGCTTGTGCGGGCGGTTTGCGAATACCAACTCAAGCGGTATGAGGAGGCACTGGCGCATTTTGAGGAGTTTCATAGCCAGGAGGCAGACGTGGAAGCCTCCGGCGAAGAGATCGCCTGCCAGGTGCTCGCGCTTGTCATGCTGGGCCGAATGGATGAAATTGCCGCGAAGGCATCGGACCTGCTCCGCCTTTATGGAAATTCCCCCGGCTTTGCCGATCCTTTCCTCACGACGGTGCTCAATGAACTCCTGATCCGCCGTTTCGATCGTGCTTTGGAGGCCTGGCTGGAGTTTCTGCCCACGATTCTTCCAGAGGAAACGCGCGCGCTCACGCTGGCCCGCCTTGGCGAAGTGATGATCGATTGGGGGTGGCCGCGGGGCGCGCGCCAGATTGCCGGGACGCTTTCGGGGTACGGCGAGGAATCCCCCGAGCAGCTTCTTCTGGCGCTGGCGGCCTCTGCCGATGGCCATGATGACCAGGCGGAGCGCCATTTTGCCGCCGCTCTGGAAGAACCAGCTCCTCTCGACGATGGAACAATCCGCCTTCATCGCGCCCGCCATCTTCGCCGGGCCGGCCGCCTGGTTAAGGCCCTCGAAGACCTGGAGAGAATCCTCGCCAGGCAAGCGTTTTCACGCCGCCATGTTGCCATGGCGATGAAAGCGGGTGTTTTTCGCGAGCAGAGAGTCTCTGCGCCCGAGATAGACGAAATGTTGAAGCAGGCTGGCCTGGTTGCTCGAGAACAAGCACAGAGTCCCGAAGAATATACACTGGCGGCGTCGGAGATCCGGCAGATCTTTCACGGGGAATCGCCGGAGGTTCTCCTGCGCCGGCTTCGCCATCTGGCTCGCCGGTTTCCCGGGTCACTAGAGGTTCTCCGCCTGGCGCGATTCCTTTCCCATCATCCGCGAGCCGATGGCGAACTTCGCCGCGAAGCGGCCTCACTGGAAGCGGAGTGGAATCGGGAGAACCTGGCATAGCCGGATGGTTCAGCGATTTGTGATATCCGAGGCTGTGGGCCCCGCCTGGCCGTTTCGCTGGGATGCGGCGTTTTCGCGGGTCTCTCGGATCTTTCCGTGCCACATCTCGCGCCATTGCTCGAGCGATCCTTCCAACTGCTTTGCATCACCCTCCGAGATGCTTTCGAGAAGGAAGCGCGCCTCGTCCCGCAACGGCGAGTTGCTGTCGTACGCCTCCCGGCGGATGGTTTGCAGAGTATTCCAATTCTTGTTTTTTTCGGCGATGAGTGGAAGAAGCTGGGCCATGCGGGCATTATCGCGATTCTGCTGGGCTTCGCGCAGCTCATCGCGAAGGCGCTGGAATTCCGCCAGGCCAGCCAGGCGTGGTTCCACGCGAAGCATCTCTTCGAAGCGGGCCGATTCCCTCGCCGCGATCGGCTGGATCGCCACGGGAGGGCCGGCTTTGGCCTCATGGCGAATCGTGGAGAGCTGGTAACCGGCCGCAAAGCCAACCACCGTTCCGCCGACAGCCGAAACCACAGCAATGATGATACGGCGGTTTTGCTGGATAAAGTTTCGGATTCTCGAGCGGGACTTGAGCGTCTGGGAGAGAAAGGCGCGGTCAAGCTCCTGGCGAAATGTTTCCACGTCCCAGGGCCTCTTGGCCTGAATGGGCGACATGCAGCGCATGACCAGGCGCGCGATGTCGCGATTGAGCTTGGGAAGCTGGTTCGTAACAGGAATCAGTTTGCTTTCGCGGACGTTCTTGATTTGCTCTCGTATATCGAGCGCGGTCTCCACCGGCGGCCGCCCGGTCAGCATGTAATAAAGCGTGGCGCCGAGGCTGTATATATCGGAATGCTTGGTCGCCGCTTCGCCTCGCGCCTGTTCCGGCGCCATGAACTTGGGCGTGCCGGCGATGCGCCGCGTCTTCAAAACCTCCGAGCTGATCATGTCCTGGGTGCGCGAGATGCCGAAGTCGGTGATCTTGACCCGGCCATCTTTGGAAATCAGGATGTTCTGCGGTTTGATGTCGCGATGGATAATGCCCGCTTTGTGCAGCGCCTCCAGGCCGCGCGCTGCCTCCGATGTGATGCGCAGGGCCTCGTAAGTTGGCAGCCGGCCCCGGCGGGTTACCACCTGTTCCGCCGTCTCTCCTTCGATATATTCCATGGCATAGAAGGGGACGTTGTCGACTTCGTGCCAGCTGAAAATCTGGACCACGTTTTCATTTTGAATCCGGCTGGCGATCTCCGCCTCGTGGCGCAATTCGCGGGCATTTTCCAAATCCGAGAGAATCTCTGGCGGCAGAAACTTCAGCGCCACGGTCCGCTTCAGTTTCGTGTCCACCGCCTGGACCACGGCGCCCATTCCCCCCGCGCCGAGAAGCGACTTCACCTCGAAACCCTCGTGTTTCGCCAGGTTGGTGACCATTTCCTCGACGCTCTCCGCGGCAGCCGAGGACTCTTCACCTTCTTCCTCCTCCAATTCGCGTCGCTGGCGCAGCAATTCGTCCTGCAATTCATCAAACGTGTCCTGAAGGACACGGCTGACTTCTTGATCTGTTTTCTTGATGTTGCGCTTGGCCGGCATCTTTTTCGTCTGACTTCCCCCCACCGCTTATCGAATCGCCTTCTTATCGTGTCAGCGAGCCATTTCGGACAATCCTTATTTTCCGAAGGCATTTCGTATTCAAAAAGCACTCAACGTCGTTCCGAGGACTTGCCTCTCCCATTGTTTCGAGATAATGACTTCGTCATCGTAGAGTCTTCGCTCGAATCCCATTATATCGAGACTGCCGCCATTCATCTTATTCAGCGGAAAGATGTAAGCGGGGGTGATCTTGGCCTGCCAGGAATCCTGGTCTGGACGCGAGATATTCACTTCCAGATGGCCATAGTGCTTTCCTCCGCCGGTGAGGCTGCCGTCGGCGGCCCACTGCTCCGGTGAATCGCTGTGGGCCAGGAATTTCTGATGAGGGTTCTCGATATCCCTGGGCCCGCGCAATCCGTCGCCGCCGATTCCAATGTCGTAGTAATGAACTGAGTGGGACTCAGTCGATCCGTCGGGAAGCTCGCGCGTGCCGTTCACTTCGGATCGCTCATACATTTCATCGTGCCCGCAGAAAACCGCGTCGACGCCATAGCGGGCAAAAAGCGGCTGGAGGACTCGGAGCGGCTGTCCAGACTGCTTGTCCGGATTTCCGGCGGGAAACCCATGTGGCCCGGCGGAGTAGGGAACGTGATGGAAAAAGACAAAGACGAAAGGCTTGCGATTCCGCGCATCCGCGAGCTGCTCCTCGAGCCATTGGTATTGGCGCGAGGCGGGGTTGAAATCCGGGGCCGTGCCTCCTTCGCTTTCTCCGAGAAGGAACCAGTTAGAGTCCTGTGAGGATTCGTTGGGTTCTCCGTTGCAGCTATCCAGGAAGATGAGCGCCGCCGGGCCGTAGTCCACCCTGTAGTAGCGCTCGCGCTGGCGCTCATTCGGCGCGCCGTTGGAAGGCAGGTCAAAATACGTCTCGTATTTTCGCATGGCCTTGTCCGAGTGGGCTTGATCGTATCCCTGGAAACCGATGGCGGCTCCGTAGTATTCGTGGTTTCCCGGAACAGGCAGAATCGGAGTGCCCGAGGCAATGCCGAGAGGGCCAAGGTTGTGGCGCCAGAATTCGTCCCAGTCGCGTTGCTCGCCCCCGGTTTCCACGAGATCGCCCGCGATGGCCACGAAGGCCGGATCGCGGTCGCGGATGACACGCAGATTCTCCTCGTACCCTGTCGTTTGATCGACCACGTATTGACGGTTCGGTTCCTGGCCCGAGGGATCGGCCCAGTCCCGGGCCGTGCCCGTTGATTCGGGCTCGGTTTCGCTGTCCGCATAGACAATAAAGCGCAACGTCTCCGCCTTCGGATCGTTCGTCCGGAAAGTTCCCTCGAAAGAATCGCCGCCTTGGGTCACCTGGTAAGGATAGGCGGTGCCGGGCGAGAGGCCGGTGACGCGCACTGAATGGCGATAAGGCGTCGGCGGGGGAGCGCTGTTGGGGAATTCATCCTGCTCGTAATCCAGATAGGCGAGAGCGGAGGCGAAATCCGCGGTCGACACGAAGATACGCTGGGTTTCGTCTGGAAGTGTCACGGCCAATTCGCCCGATTCGGGGCGTTCGGAAAACCAGATGACGGTGATCGCGGTGGGGCAGGGATTCTGAACGTAGGGCGTATGCCGGAAGCTGGAGGCATGCGCGGATGAAGGGAAAGCCATATAAAGGAATCCGAGAGAAAAAAGCGCCAGGAGTGTTTGTCGCATGAGAGCATCCATGTTGAAAAGCCATCGGAAAAAGCTGCGAAAATAAACGGCAGGCTGATGCTGGAGAATGTTTCCGATGAATGCAAGCCGGTTGACCCGAGTTTTCCGTCTCGCTAACACAGCACTCCTGCCCAAGGTTCGCAGCAAAGGATACAACCGCCATTCATGTCCGCCAAACCGCCAGTTACGCCCATGATGCGCCAGTATTGGGAGCTGAAAGAGGCTCATCCCAATACGATTCTGCTCTTTCGCTGTGGAGATTTTTACGAAACCTATGCCGAGGACGCCGAAGAGGCGGGGCGTCTGCTGAATATCATCGTGACCCGCAAGGCCGCCGGGGCCGACGGCGATGTCGCCATGGCGGGGGTGCCTTTCCATGCCATAGACACCTATCTGGCCAAGCTGGTCCGGGCGGGAAAACGCGTTGCCGTGGCCGAGCAAACCGAAGACCCGAAGCAGGCCAAGGGACTCGTTGCCCGCGAGGTCGTCCGAGTCATTACGCCGGGCACCGCTCTGGAAGAAGGAATTGTCGACGACCGGGCGAATAACTATCTCGTGTGCCTGACCAGGTCAGGGACCGGGGCATGGGGAGTGGCGCTGGCGGATTTATCGACGGGGTATTTCGGCCTGACGGAAGTCGCCGGCGCCGAAGCGGAAGACGAATTGCTGACGGAACTGGCGCGCCTCGAACCACGGGAAATTCTCCTTCCCGAGGATCTGGACGCCCAATCACTCAATCCCCTTCTTGCCGAGCGCCATGTCGTGATCACACGGCTCCCGGCTTCGGATTTCCGCAAGGAAAGCGCCGAGCGCCTCCTTTGCGATCATTTTCGCGTCCAATCGCTGGAAGGCTTCGGAGCCCATGCCTTTCCCGTTGGCGTTTCCAGCGCCGGCGCCCTGTTGCAGTATTTGAAAGATACGCAAAAAAGCACGATTTCGCATATACAGAATTTTTTCGTCCGCTTTTCCAGGGAGACGATGGTCATCGATGCAGTGACCCAGCGTTCTCTCGAACTCGTCCGCAACATCCACGGAGGCGGGCGGGAGGCAACGGTGCTCAGCGTGCTCGACCGCACGCAAACGCCCATGGGCGCACGCCTTCTCCGAGGCTGGATTCTGGAGCCATTGCGCGACCGCCAGCGCATCGAACGCCGCCTGGACGCCGTGGGCGAGCTGACCGCGAGCCTCCCGCTGCGCAATTCCCTCCAGAGCGAACTGCGCGGCATGCGCGACATGGAACGCATCGTTTCCCGCGCCGCCGTGGGAACCGCTGGCCCGCGCGATCTGGCGACGCTGCGTTCGGCGCTCCACCGCCTTCCGGCGCTGAAGGACCTGCTCTCTGGCTCCAAGGCGGAGATGCTTCGCGAACTGGGCTCTCTTATCGACCCGCTGACGGAACTGCATGAATTGCTGGAAAAGGGCCTCGTCGAGGAGCCGCCCGCCACCATTCGCGACGGAGGCGTGATCCGGCCCGGTTTTCACCAGGAGTTGGACGAGCTCTCCGAGATCACGCGCGGCGGGAAGAGCTTCATCGCCCAGCTCCGCGCCGAAGAAGCCGAGCGGATTGGAATTCCGAACTTGAAAATCGGCTACAACAAAGTCTTTGGCTATTATATCGAACTGACGAAAAGCCAGATCCGCCAGCTCGGCGACGAGCCTCCCTCCGATTATATCCGCAAGCAGACCCTCACCAACAGCGAACGGTTCATCACGCCCTCTTTGAAGGAGAAGGAAGAAACGATCCTGACGGCGGAGGAAAAAATCAATGTCCTGGAAGCACGGCTTTTTGCCGATCTGCGCCAGGCCGTCGCCGATGCCGCGCCCGCGATCCTGCGCGACGCCCAGGCGATCGCTCAGCTCGACTGCCTGATGTCCTTCGCCGACGTGGCGCTTGCCCAGGGATATAGACGCCCCGGCCTGAACGAGGAAGGCCGGCTGGAAATCCAGGATGGCCGCCACCCGGTTTTGGAGGCGCTCCAGCGCGATCCCCCCTTTGTCCCGAACGACAGCCTGCTCGATCCCTCGGAAAATCAGATTTCCCTGATCACGGGCCCGAATATGGCAGGCAAATCAACGTATATACGCCAGGTTGCATTGATCGTTCTCCTCGCGCATATCGGCTCCTTCGTGCCCGCGCGCCAGGCATCGATTCCCCTGCGCGACCGCATCTTTACCCGCGTCGGCGCCATGGACCACCTCGCCCGCGGCCAGTCGACCTTCCTGGTGGAAATGACCGAGCTGGCAAACATCCTGCGCCACGCCACCAGCGAATCGCTGGTGATTCTCGATGAGATCGGCCGCGGCACATCCACTTACGATGGCCTGTCCATTGCCTGGGCCGTTTGCGAATTCCTCCACAACAGCAAGGGGCGCCGGCCGCTTGCTCTCTTTGCCACGCATTACCACGAGTTGACGGAACTGGAAGAAGCCCTCCCACGGCTGAAAAACTTCAGCGTCGCGGTCGACGAATCACAAAAGCGCATCGTGTTTCTTTATAAGATCGTCCGCGGAAGGACGGACCGCAGCTATGGCATCCACGCCGCCGAGCTTGCCGGTGTGCCGCAAATCGCCGTTTCCCGGGCCGGAGAGATACTGAAAGGACTGGAAAACGGAGAGGCCGTCGCGCCGCGCGTTGCCACCGAGGACGAGGAAGTGGAAGTGGCCATGGACGGCCCGCGCAAGCGGCAGTCGGCACGATTGCTTCCAACGGCGGAACCCTGGGAGGACCAGCAACTCAGCCTCTTCGATAGCGCCGGGCCCCATCCGGCTGTGGAGCGGCTGCTGCAGATTGATCCGAACCGGTTGACGCCGATGGAGGCGCTCGCCTTGCTGGCCGAACTCCGCCGGGAGGCGGAGCAGTAATTTTCAGCTTAAAAGAAGTGTTACAAAAAAACCGCTTTGCACGTTGATGGGCCGCCTCTACTATCCTTCCCTCACATCGGTGGCCGGAAACCAAGGCCGCCAAGCACCCCAAGGAGTGATGACTATGCGGAAAAGCATTCGAGGCCTTTGGCGCGGCTCCCTGGCCTGCCTCGCCGCCGTGGCTCTGGCTGCTGGCTTGTCTGGCTGCCAGCATCTTGCGTCCGGCGAGGCGGACAAATCGCTGCTGGCCGACCCTTCCCACGAAAAACCAATCACGGTCTGGTTTGATGCTACGGCCAATTGGAGCCGCCTCGGCAATCGCGAGGAAATCGGAGCAATGATGGATAAATGCGTCGAGATCGGAACGGATATTGTCGTCATCGACGTCAAGCCCATCTCGGGCTACGTGCTCTATAATTCAGACCTCGCGCCAAAAATGACCGAATGGAAAGGCAAAACGCACCCGGAAGATTTCGACCTTCTCGAGGTTGCCATCGAGGAAGGTCACAAGCGTGGCTTGAAGGTCTTTGCCTCCATGAATTTCTTTGCCGAAGGGCACCAGGGATCAGAGGATGCCGGTGTCCCAAAGCACGGCGCGATCTTTGACATCCCCGAGCGCCAGGACTGGCAGGCGATCGATTATGTGGTGCGCGCGGGAAGCGACGAGCCGGAGATGGTGCCCCAGCAGGAGGGCGTCCGCGGCTATGCGGTCTTCATGAGCGCCGCCAATCCGGAGGTCGTGGAGTACGAGCTGGCGCTGCTCAAGGAGATCTGCCAGTATGATATCGATGGCGTCTGCCTCGACCGGGTTCGCTTTTCAGGAATCACGTCGGACTTTTCCCCCGAGGCCCGCACATCCTTTGAAAACTTCCTGGGCCACGAAGTGAAGAACTGGCCGGAAGACGTCTATACGTACGAACTGAAGGAAGACGCGGAGCCGATCGACATGATCGCCGACGAGGGCGCGCGCAGCGGGCGAGGGCTTTCCGACCGCCATGAACGCGTTCCCGGCCCGCTGTACGACCGGTGGCTTGTCTGGCGGGCGAAAACCATTACGAACATCATCGCCCGCTCCCGGGCCCTGGTGAAGCTGGAGGATCCGTCCATCGTCTTTGCTGACTATACGGGCGCGTGGTATCCCTCCTATTACAACGAGGGCGTTAACTGGGCGAGTCCGGATTATGATCCAGCGGATGACTATGACTGGGCGCCGGAAGATTATCATGAAGCCGGCTATGCCCATCTGATGGATGTGTTCTATGCGGGATGGTATTATACCAGTCTGACGGAAGAGGACGCCCTGGCAAAGGGTGATCCGGCGTGGGCCAGCATGGAAGGCACGGCCAAGCTGTTTGAGCGCATTATCGGCCATGATACGTCGACACACGCGAGCCTCTTCCTGCAACAATACGAAGGGGATCCGGAGAATTTCCAGCGGTGCGCCCGCGCGGCATATGACCTGAGTGACGGGCTGATGCTCTTTGATCTCATCTATCTCGAAGAATACGGCTGGTGGGACGAAGTGAAGGAAGTTTTTCCGGAACGGGCGGAATAGGCGAAACCTTATCGAAAGAAAGAAAGTCGGCTGCGGAGGGAAAACCCTCTGCAGCCGTTTTTTTTATTCAAGCAGGCTTGCCTTCCCGGCTGGCACGGATTGTTCTTCCTGCTCGGTGAGACAAACTCATAAACGCAGGAGGTTGACTCAATGCAGGCACCCATCTGGACCAGATATTCGCTGGCCGCCGGCAGCCTTTCTTTCCTCGTGGCGTGCGCCCCTCTGGGGATGAAGATGGAGCCTGGGCACGAGGATCTGAAGAGCCGTGAACTCGTGGAAGTGGCCCAGTCCGGCCGCCAGTGGACCGGAGTGGCGGTGTCTCAAAATGGCCGGGTTTTCGTCAACTATCCGCGTTGGTCCGACCCGGTTTCCTTTTCCGTCGGCGAAGTTGATCCGGAGGGCAATGTGGCGCCCTATCCCGACAATGAGTGGAATAACTGGCATCCCGACCTGGATCCGTCCGAGCATTTTGTGTGCGTCCAGGCCGTTTTCGTGGATGACGAAGACCAGCTCTGGGTCCTCGATCCGGCGAATCCCCAGTTTGGCGGAGTTGTTCCCGGCGGGCCAAAGCTCGTGCGCATCGACCTGGCGAATGGAAACGTGGCCCGCGTCTATCAATTCGACGAAGACATCGCTCCGCAAAACAGCTATCTCAACGACGTGAGAATCGATACAGCGGCTGACTACGCATACATAACGGATTCCGGGGCGAGGGCGCTGATCGTTCTGGACCTCAAGAGCGGCGAAGCCCGCCGCCTTCTGGATGATCATTTCTCCACAAAGTCGGAAGAAGTCAAAGTGCGTATAGACGGAAAAGTCTGGCGCCGTCCGGACGGGAGCCTTCCCCAAGTCCATGCGGATGGCATCGCCCTGACTCCCGCACGCAATTATCTCTACTACCAGGCGCTGACTGGCGAAACGCTTTACCGGATCGAAACGCGCTGGCTGCGTGACGATTCACTGGCGCCCTCTGAATTGGCAGGGCACGTCGAGCGAGTCGCCAGCACGGAACCGGTCGACGGAATTGCTTTCGATCAGGTCGGAAACCTCTATCTCAGTGCCCTGGAGGATAACGCGGTCAAGGCTCTCGCGCCCGATGGCGAAATCGTCACGGTTGTTCAGGATGATTTGCTCGATTGGCCAGACACGTTTGCTGTGACCAAGGACGGCGAGGTCTACGTCACAACGTCCCAGATCCACTTGGGCCCTCACCCCGAGCAACCATACAGGCTCTTCAAAATCATCCAGATTCCTGAATAAATCAAATGCCCCGGAGCAAAGTGCCTCCGGGGCATTGTCGAGACAGCGGAATGCCTGCGTTTTACTGGCAGCTGTCGCCCTGCTGCCAATGGTCCAGAAGGGCGAGAAACGCGTTGATATCCATCATCCGGCCCTGTTCCATTTCGCTTTGCCAATTGTCCAGCAGGATCAGGAAATCATCCACGTCTGTGCAGCGATCATTATTGAAATCGCCGAACGGCCAGCCGTCGTAGCCATCGATTTCCTCGATAAACCGCCAGCGGAAGCCATCCGAATAGACACGGCCCGTGTTGTAGCCCGTGACTGTTCCCGTAACGGGGGATTCATCCAGCATCAGGGAGCCGGTGGCTTCATCCTGCCCGGCTGCAAATTCATACTGGCCCAGGGTGATCCACTGGTTATTGTTGCCGCCGTTGGGGGCGTCGGCCGGCTCCTGGTCGAGGAAATACTCGTCCTCGCCGTTCGCATGTTTCACCACGTAGCGCACATTGGTGGCGTTGCTCGAGGTGTTCCATGTGACCGCGACTTCGTAGATGCCCGCGCGGGGTATATTCGGCACGGCCGTGACGGTGTCGGATTCCGGTGTGGAGGAAGAAGAGAAGCGCGAGCCATTACCAAGCAGGCCGGGTGCCGAGCTCTTGGCGGTGCTGTCGGCCCAGCCACCCGCTTCCGCGTAGGGCGGATTCGCGGTCAGGCCGCCGGAGGGATCGCGCGATTCAATGATGAGATCGGGTACGGTGATAATCCCGCCGTCGAAGTTAAAGAAGCCGAGCACGCGGTCCATCACCGAGCGGCGGACATTCGGGTCGACTATCGCTTCGTAGGGGAAAGCCATATAGACAAGCTTGTAATCCCCGTCATACTGAATAGCCGCCGTACCTGATCCGCCGCCCGTGTAGGTCATGACGGCAGTCGAGCCGCCCGCGGGCGAAATGCGGTCCGGCTGCTCGACATTGTATATCGAGGAACCATTGTCGAAAGCCACGGCCCCCGAATCGCTGAAGATTCCGCCAGAGCCCGTTGCCGCATAGGTTCCCGCGTCATTCGCGGCATAGGAGGCCTTCAATGTCGATCCGAGGAACGAGCCGCCATTGAGATCGGCCGCGATTTCCGAACCGGAGACGAAAAGCTGGCCGCCGGCGTTCAGGTAATTGGCCACTGCGGACTGTTCCAGAGCCGAGAAGGTTTCGTTGTCCGCATCTTCCTCGCCGAGCAGCCAGATGATCGCTGCATAGGAGCTGAGGTTGATTGCGCCATTCTCCACTGCTTCGTTGGAGGCGGAATCGCTGTATTGATCGTAGTCCTCGATGTCCTTTGCGGCCATCACGGCATAGTCATAGGTGTTCATGCGATCGAGGAAGTGGCGGTGGGCCCCGCCCTGCATGACGCTCATTTCGCGGTCCATGCGATCAAAACCGCTGACGATGAGGATCGGGTTGGCTTCACTGGGCTGATAGCGCACGGCGAGCGTTTCCGTCGGGAACGACTCGCCTCCGGCATTCGTCGCCGAAACACGGAAGAAGTACGTCTCGCCTGCCGTCAGGCCCGAGGAGATGGTGTGCGATGTGCCAGCCACGGCTTCGCCATCGGCAAATCCTTTTCCGTGGGTGCTTGTATAGACGCGGTATCCCGTTGCCGGATCACCGAGCAGATCGTCGCCGCTTTCCGAAGGAGGAGCGTTCCACGACAATTCGATGCCACCGCTGCCGTTATTCCGCGCGCGGAAGTGAGTCGGGGGTTCGGGCAGGAGAGCGGCCGGCGTACTGTCGCGGTCGGCGAAATACCTGGCGATGCCCTGGTAAATTGCGCGGCCCGTGAGGCGGCGGAAATCCGGATCGTTCAAGTACGCGGCGTCCTGGGGGTCGTCGTGAAAGCCGACCTCGATAATTGTCGCGGGCATTTCATCGTTGCGCGAAGTACTCAACTCTCCATAGGCGCGGGAAATGGGATAGATGAACCGCCAGGAGGGATCCTCCGCGACGCGTATATCGTTGACCAGTTCATCCACGATCAGATCGCGCAGTTCCCGGCTGCCAGGCACGCCCGCGAAGTTGTTGTCGTCCCAGCAATCCCAGCACGAACCATAGGCGATTCCCAGTGTGCCGCGCGACCCGCCGGCGTTGGTGTGGAGGGAAACGTAGATGGAATCTTCCCACCCTTCGCTTTCCCACGCGGCATAGCTTGGCATGGCGGAGACGGTGCCATAGCTGGCCCAGTCGGACTTGCCCATGAACCCGGCATAATAAAGGCCGGATTCCTCGAACTGGGGCTTGCCGCTGGTGCCGCCGGAATCCGGGTCGATCATCTGGCCCATCCCGCCGCCGAAACGCACCGCATCCGCATAGACATTGCCCCCGGCGGAGCTTTCATTGGAAACGACCACGGAGGCTGCGGAAGCATCGGTGCCCGCTTCGAAGTAATATCGGCCGATATTCTTCCATGTATAGCCGTCGCGGTTCTGGTTCTGGATCCATTCCGTCGAGCCGCCCGCGTGGTTGACCGTGAATTTGGCCGCCGTCGCGGCGTTGTCAACCGGCTGATACCAGACATAGACTTCGTAGTGGCCCGCTTCCGGGATCGTGGGCGTGAAGGTGGCCGTCGCCGTCTCGGTCGAGGAGGCGGGGGTCACGCGCTGGCCGCTGCCATAGCCGCCTGTTGAGTCGGACCACGAGCCCGTTTCCGAGTAGCCCGCCTCGCCATTGTCGATAATCACGAGGTTGGTGTTCATATCGCGCTCGCGCGTTGTATAGACATTGGCACCGGCGTTCTGGAGGTAGGGGACGAGATAATTGATCGCGAAATCGATATTCGCATGATCCTCGATGATCCCCTGCGACAAGCCGCGCTGGGTCGCCCACCGGCCGGCGTTCGTGCTGTAATACCATCCATGACCGGGAGCGAGGAACACCGACTTCCCGGCGAGAAAACCGTCAGGATGTTCCTGCCCGGCAAAAGGAGGCTGGCCGCCCTCGGCGCTCTTCGCGGCTTTGGCTGGTTCCGGTTTTTGCAATTGGGGAGGGGCGGGTGGAAGATACTCGAGCAAATCCTTGTATTCGGAGGACGGGTCGTTCTTGTAGCGGACCAGTACCGACAGGTCCGGCCTCTTATCGAGGGACTTGAAAATGCCGCCCAGCGCCCATGTCATCTGCTCCATGATTTCCGCGTTGAACTTCTGATCGAGGAACTCTCGATCCATTGCTGCATAGACGATGACTTTGCCGTCTTCCCGTGTTTCCGAATCGACAATTTCAGCCTCGCCAATCAGTCGGTTTGCCGATTTTCCGGCGGCCTGGGGCGCGGCAAATGTCGAAAGAATATACCCTTCAATCTTTCGTTCCGCGGCGCTTTCTCCTGCGAGTACGGCTGTCGGGGAAAGCGACGCTGCGAGGACCATGGTCCCCAGAATCTGCATCAAACAATTCTTCATTTGGTTTTTCTTCCTTTTCGAGGAATCCAGGAGGAGAATCCAACAGTCGGCTGATAACCGGTCAATCCGGATTTGGACCGCAATCCCGCCAGCCGAGGCACGTGGCCCGGGCTTTGCACCGACGCTTTGCCAGGACTTGCAGGACGCAGTTCTCCCTATAAGGATCACCCTTCAAGCTGAAAAAGTGCCACATGGCAGACTTGTTACAAATCACGACGAAAGGACTTTACTGCCCGGCGGGAAACTTCTATGTGGATCCCTGGATGCCTGTGGATAAAGCAGTTATTACGCATGGCCATGCGGATCACGCGCGCCCTGGATCGAGAGAATATCTCGCGGCGGAACCCGCCCGCCCGGTGCTTTCCGTGCGTCTGGGCAACGAAGCCAGCATCGAAACGTTGCGATACTGCGAAACGCGCACGGTCAATGGTGTGGCGGTCTCGTTCCATCCTGCCGGCCATCTTCTGGGATCCGCCCAAGTGCGCCTCGAACATCGCGGCCAGGTCTGGGTTGTGAGCGGTGATTACAAGACGCACTCCGACCCCACTTGTGCGGATTTCGAGCCCGTTCCCTGCCATACCTTTATTACGGAGTCGACTTTTGGGCTGCCGATCTACCGCTGGCCGGATCCCGCGCGGGTCTTCGAAGAAATCAACGCCTGGTGGCGTGGCAACCAGGAACGCGGATGGACCAGCGTTCTCTTCTCCTATGCCCTCGGGAAAGCCCAGCGCCTCCTTGCCGGGATCGACCCATCCATCGGGCCGATTCTGGTGCATGGCTCCATCCCCCCTCTGAATGAAGCGTATAGACAGGGAGGCATCGCTTTGCCGGAGGTCGAGCGCGCCAACCAAGAGAATAGCAAAGTAACCAGGGGGAGAGCCCTCGTCCTGGCGCCTCCATCGACCCTGGGGACCCCATGGCTCCGGAAGTTTACTCCCATGTCCCTGGCCATGGCCTCGGGCTGGATGCGGATCCGCGGCACGCGCCGGCGGCGCTCCATGGATCGCGGGTTTGTCCTGTCCGATCATGCGGACTGGCCGGGTTTGCTGGAGACCATCGAAGCAACAGGCGCCGAGCGCATCGGTGTGACCCACGGCTATACGGCGCAAATGATTCAGTGGCTTCAAGAGCAGGGGCGTGACGCGTTTGCTATCCCCACGCGCTTTATCGGTGAGGAAGAAGATGCCACGGCCAAAGAGGAGCCGGAGGACTGAATGCAGCGATTTACGCGTCTCTATACCGAACTGGATGAATCCAACCGAACGACGGAGAAGGTGGCAGCGCTGGAGCGTTATTTCACCGAAGCCCCGCCGGAGGATGCCGCCTGGGCGCTTTGGTTTCTCACGGGAAACCGCATCCCGCGGGGCGTCAATTCGACCCAGCTTCGCCAATGGATCGCCGAAGAAACCGGCTATCCCCTTTGGATTGTGGAGGAGTGCTATGACACCGTGGGTGATCTCTCGGAAACGATGGCTCTTCTCCTTCCGGAAAAGGAAGAAGGGACGCTCCAGCCGCTCCATCGCCTTGTCGAAGAGAAGCTGCGTCCGCTCAAATCCCTGCACGAAACAGAACGAAAGGAAATCCTGGCGTCTATATGGCGGGACTTCAATACCGAGCAGCGCTTCGTCTGGCACAAGTTGATGCTCGGGGGATTTCGCGTCGGCGTTTCACGCACGCTGGTCACGCGGGCGCTGGCCTCTGTGTCCGGGATTCCGAAAGCGGAGATGGCCCACCGCATCATGGGCGAGTGGCAGCCCACCCCCGAAGACTATCGGCGCATTGTCTCTCCCGAGCCCGGCGACTCGGATATCACCCGTCCTTATCCCTTTTTTCTCGCTTATCCTTTGGAGGTGGATCCGGCAGCGGAACTGGGTGATCTTCAAGAGTGGCAGGTGGAATGGAAGTGGGATGGCATCCGTGCCCAGATAATCAAACGCCAGGGCAAGGTGCTTGTCTGGTCGCGCGGGGAAGAACTCGTGACCGATCGCTACCCCGAGCTGGAACTGGTCGGCAAGGCACTTCCCAGTGGAACAGTGCTTGACGGGGAAATTGTTGCGTGGCGCGACGGCGTGCTTCCCTTTTCCGTTCTGCAAAAACGCATTGGCCGCAAGAAGGCTGGCAAGAAACTCCTGGCTGACGCGCCGGCGGCCTTTATGGCTTTCGATCTTCTCGAGCGTGGCGGCCTGGATATACGCGGGGAGCCCTTGAAAGAGCGGCGGCGTAAACTGGAAAATCTGATCGAGGAAATACGCGGCGTGCCTCTGATCCTCTCGCCTTTGGTTGGGGAAGAGTCTTGGGAGGATCTGGCCGAACTCAGAAAACAGTCACGGCGCCGGCGCGTCGAGGGCTTCATGATCAAGCGGCGCGAGTCGCCCTACCAGGTTGGACGCGTGAAGGGCGACTGGTGGAAGTGGAAGGTCGACCCCTTCACCATCGACGCGGTGATGATCTATGCCCAGCGTGGTCATGGGCGCCGGGCGAGCCTCTATACGGACTATACATTCGGCATTTGGAAAGAGGGTGACCTGGTGCCGATCGCAAAAGCCTATTCCGGCCTCACCGATCAGGAAATACGGCGAGTCGACAACTGGATTCGCCGAAACACCATCGATCGTTTCGGGCCGGTGCGTGTTGTCAAACCCGAGCAGGTTTTTGAACTGGCGTTCGAGGGCATCCAGCGCTCCACTCGCCACAAATCCGGCATCGCCGTGCGTTTTCCCCGCATGGCCCGCTGGCGCACGGACAAAAAGCCGGAAGAGGCGGATTCCATCGAAACGATGGAGGCGCTTCTGCGCGAGGCGGAAGGCAACGACTGAAGGGCTTACTTCGCGGAGAAATGTTCTGGCCGTAATTCTTCTCCCGCCAGGAGTTTCTCGCTTGTTGTCTCGAACACATCCCGGTCCTTCTCCTTATCGGACGCGCTTCGTTTTTCCAGTGTCCGCAGGATCATCCGCATCCGGATATTATCCTTCAAGCTGTCGTAGTGGCGGTCGAGATAGGCCCAATAAAGGCGCTTGATCGGGCAATTGCCGGCGGGGGAGAAGCGGCATTCTTTGCAGTAGTCGCTCATCTTGTTGATATACGATGAACCGGACACGTACGGCTTTGTCGTAAAGAGCGGTCCCAGCGCAAAGGTTCCCATGCCCATCACGTTGGGCTCTACGACCCAGTCGTATGCATCGCTATACGCGGCCCAGAACCAGTCGGTGATTTCCCGGGGCGACACATCAAGCAAGGAGGCGATATTCGATAAGATCATCAGCCGCGTAATATGGTGGGACCATCCTTCCTCCCAGACGGATTCCACCACAGTGTCGAGGCAGTGCATCCCGGAAGGCGTGCCCCAGAAAGCCGGAGGCAGGGGCTCGCCAGCGCCCAGCCAGGACGCCGTGGAACCGCCATCGATTCCTATCAGCGTTTGGCCGCCCGGCCATCTTTTCCCGGCCCAGCGTTCGTAACCCCCATCCCCTGGTTCCCGCGCGATTCCGGCCTTTTGATCCGGCAGCTTGCGAAAGCCATCGGTCGCGTCGTGCACGTGTTTCATGAACTCCCGCCATCCGATCACTTGGCGGATGAAGCCTTCTTTGCTGTTGAGCGGAATATCCAACTCGGCCGCCTCAAGCAGGATGCGCTTTGGCAAAAGGCGGTGGATGTTGATCAGCGGAGAAAGGCGCGTGTGAAAGAGCCCCCGCGATTGCGTCGACATCGCGTCCTCGTATGGGCCGAATTCCTCCATAACGTGTGACTTCGCCCAATTCCAGAAACGCTCCGCTTCACTTTTCTTTGCTGGAATCGCTCGTAAATCAAGCTGGCCCGGATGATCTGTATAGACGGATTCAATCTCTTCCTGTATTTCCTTCTTAATTGCATCCATGCGGAAGGCTGGCGGATCGGGAGCCGGAGGTTTCCCCCGCCATGCCAGCCGGTTGTCCGGATCATGGCTGTATTTTCCCCCCGCCGGGTTGCCATCCTCCATCAGAAGGCCTGTCTCCTGGCGCACTCGGCGATAAAACGAATCCATGCGCCAGGGCGGACTTTTGCCAGCACTTTTTTCGAACTCTGCGCGGGTTGTGATCCACCCCTCATGGGGAACAGAATGCATGTGGCCTTTTTCGATGAGCGGCTCCAGTTCCTTGCGAAGCTCCCGCTCGGCTGGCTCCATGACGACGAGCGATCCGGTCTCACCGATGATCTCTTCCAATTCGCCTCGTATCGATTTTTCGGTTTGTCTATAAAGGACGGCAACACCGCGCCGGGCTTGTTCGAGCGCAAAGTTTCGCATGTTGGCCAGGATGAATCCCAGCTTCTGGCGATGGTAAGGACGGCGGGAAAGCCACCAGCGGCTTTCCACGAGAACAATCCCCGCCTCCGAGGGCGGTGTCTCGCCCAGAGGGCCGATTTCGTCATGGAGCTGATCAAAGGGTACGTAAATCCACCGGCGGCCGGAAGGATCGTTCCGGTTCTTGCGCAGCTCTTTTTGGAAAGCGCTCATTCGAATGCTCGCTCACTGGGATGGTCTTTCCCCTCAAGCCCGGGGAGCGAGTTACATACCACCCTCATCAGATCAGGATCGCCGCGACGCAACCGGTCGCATTGGCCGCGAATGTTCCCGCCAGCATCGCCCGCAGGCCGAGGCGCGACAGGTCGGGGCGCCGCTCGGGAGCCATGACCGCGAGGCCGCCGATCTGGATGCCGATGGATCCGAAGTTCGCAAAACCGCAAAGCGCATAGGAAGCGATGATTCGCGTTCGCTCCGAAAGTTCTCCCGCTGCGCTGAGCGCCGACAGATCGAGATACGCGACAAATTCGTTGGCCACCATTTTGATACCGAGAAGTTCGCCCACGGCGCGCGCTTCCTGCCAGTCGGTGATACCCAGCAGATAGGCCAGCGGTGAGAAAATATAGCTGACGATTCCCCGCAGCGTAATCCAGGCGGGCGGTTCCGCCGCAAACTCCTGCGCCACGTCTCCGCCGAAAAAGGACCAGACCACCAGCCGGGCCCAGCCATTGAGCAACAGGTCCATCAGGGCGATGAGGGCCAGAAAGGCCAGGAGCATGCCGCCGACATTGAGGGCGAGCTTGACCCCCGTGGTCGTGCCCACTGCGGCCGCATCGATCACATTCACCGATTCCTTCTCCACGCGTATATCCATCGTGTCGGCGGTTTCCGGCCGCGAGGTTTCCGGCACAATGAGTTTTCCAAAAAGCAGCGCCGCCGGCGCCGACATGATCGATGCCGCCAACAGATGGCCTGCAATGCCAGGGATCGAGCCACTCAGCACGCCGATGTAGGAAGCCATGACACTGCCCGCCACCGTGGCAAAGCCGCCGGTCATTACGGTCATCAACTCGCTATCGGTCATTTTGCCAATGAAGGGCCGCACAAGAAGAGGCGCTTCTGTCTGGCCGACGAAGATATTCCCCGAGGCGCTCAGCGTTTCCGCGCCGCTGGTCTTCATCGTGCGCTGCATAACCCAGGCAACGCCCATCACCAGCTTCTGTAATATCCCCAAATGATAGAGAATCGATGTTAAGGCGCTGAAAAAAATAATCGTCGAGAGGACATAGAAGGCAAAAATGAATCCGTCATTCGTCGCCTGGGGATTTCCCGCGACCGCTTCTTTGACATAGCCCACCGTGGCGACGTTTTCATCACCGAAAGGCGTGGCCAGCGGGCCGAAGACAAATTCCGCCCCCGCATAGGTGCAATTGATCACCGCGACAAAGACATCGTTGAGGATGTCGAAAAGCGCTTTGCCAGGCCCCCAGCGGAGAATCAGCACGGCAAAGGAGAACTGGAGTCCGAAGCCCCAGGCGACGAGAGGCCATCGGCGCAGCGCCGCCTTCCAATCCGAACTCATGAGCAGACAGAAGCCCACCATGGTGGCTATTCCGGCAAATGGGAGTAAACGCGGCAGCAAATCCTCCAAGGCTGGCCTCCTTCATCGGGAATTGGCAAACTCGCCAGCTTTTGTTGGACGCGCCGCGAGTGCAAGCCGGAATCAATCTCGCAGCAACTCGGTCATCTTCAGAATGTCACACGTCTCGGCCACATCGTGAACACGAAGCCACTCCACGTTGGCCTGGGCCGCATGCACAGCGACAGCCAGGGAGCCCGCCAGCCGGTCTTCCGCTTTCGCGCGGCCCAGCACCTTGCGGAAAAAGGATTTCCGCGAAACCCCCAGCATCAGCGGAAAACCGAGGGCGCGAAATTTGTCCAGGTTCTTCAGCAGATCCATGTCGAATTCATACCACGCGGCCGAGCGGTGGCGGAAAAATCCGAACCCGGGATCGAGGATGATTTTCTCGCGATTGATCCCCCCCTGATCAGCCCGTTCCAGCGCTTGCTCGAGCAAATCCAGCACGATCTCGTGGGGCTGGCGGCCTCTCTCATCCAACTCCGGATCATCATTTGCCATGAGGATGACCCCGGCATGGTAGCCCGCAATCACGCGCGCCATTTCCGGATCGTTCCGGAGGGCGGAAACATCGTTGATCAACGCGGCCCCGGCCTCGAGCGCGGCATGAGCCACGTTGGCCCGCTGAGTATCCGCACTGATGGGAAGCTGGGCCACCCCATGGGTCGAGGCCACCGCGGCGGTCATGCGGCGCATCTCTTCCTTGGCGGAAATCCGCGTTTCCTTGTAGGGCGCGGTGGACATGGCTCCGATGTCGATGAGGCTCGCGCCTTCCGCTTCCGCCTTGCGCACCGCCGTTTCGAGCTGCATTTCCCCTTTTGCCACGGAGCCTTCAAAAAAGGATTCGGGGCTCACGTTGATCGCCGCCGCGATACGCGTGGGAGAGCCTCGTTTATAGAGATCGGTCGACATGGTTCAACCGCCTTTCGTGATTCGCTCGGCCACAAGTTCGGCAAAATACTCATGCCCCGCCTGGCTGAAGTGGATCCGGTCCGGCAATGTATAGCGCGGATTGCCGAAGATCGACCTCAGCGCCTTGCGGTCCATGTGGTGCACGTTTTCGTAGTCTCTCGCCACCCGCCACCAGGTCCCCTTATAGTCATCGCTGACCCCCAGGATGCTGCCCGGCACGGCGACCAGCAAGACCGGCACATCGGAGGGGAGCGTCTCGACCCAGCGCCGCAGGCCTCGTTCGACCGCGTCGCTGCCCCGGTTTGTCTGGATATCGTTCCCGCCCAGCTCGACGATGATCAGTTCCGGCCGCCATTCCGGATTGCCCGCCTTCCACCGCCCCGCGCCTGCCCGGTCGCCCCATCGTCTATACGCATCGTCCACGGTGTCGCCCGCTTTTGAAAGGTTGACCACGTCGGCATTGAGCCGCGCGCCGAGAATTTCCGGCCAGAGACGGTCGGCCCCGCTGCCCACGCCCGCGGCGAGGCTGTCGCCGATCACCACGATGCGGGCCGCGGGAAGGAGCGGTTCTCCCCCGGACGCCTTGCCGCCGAGAAACCAGCCCCCGGCCAGTGCGCCGCCCGCCAGCAGCACAAACGCCAGCGGGGGAGCGGAAGGCGATTTCCGCCCGAGGAGTTCAGCCGCCCCGAGCGCCGCCGCCCCGCAAAGAGCCGAGGGCAGCCACCCCGGCGAAATCCGCAAAATGCCCACCAGGACGCCCACTCCCACCGCGAGCCATGCCCAAAGCCGCGGCGGACGCTCGGCGGCCCCGGACCAAGCCAGCAGCCCCACAGCCGCCCCCGCCGCCGGGGCCAGGCCCGCCCATTCCATCGGCGCCAGGAAAAACGCCGCCGGAACGGCCAGGATCACGATGCGGGCAAGATTACTCATTCGCGGACGCGCTCGCGGTGAGCGCCGTAGAAAATCACCCGCACATCTTCGATCAGCACAAGGCCCTCCTTCACATGCTCGTCCACGTAGGGGAGAAATTCCTGGATCTTCTCCGGATGGTCCACGATTTCCACCACCATGGGCAAGTCTTCTGAGAGGCGGAGGATTTTCGCCGTGTGCATGTGGCTTTCCGCGCCGAAACCCAGCACGCCGCGAATCGCCGTCGCCCCGGCCAGCTTGCGCCGCCGCGCTTCGGAGATGATTGCCTCGTAGAGCGGCCGCCGGCCGAGCTTGTCGCTTTCGCCGATGAAGATGCGAAGCACCTGCGCCTTTTCGGGTAGAGTCATTTCACGCCTCCTGATTGCTTCCTAGAAGAGTTTGCCCGCTGCCATGCCCAGCATCAATGCCGCCAGCCCCAGCACCACCTGGCCGCCGAGGTTCGCCGCGAAATAGAGCCACTCCGCGTTCCGCAGGAGCGCCTCCGACTCGAAGACAAACGTCGAAAACGTCGTAAACGCCCCCATGAATCCCGTCAGGATGACGGTGCGCATCTCCGGCGACATCAGAATGCGCTCCTCGCCGATCACCCAGACCATGCCGAAGAGAAAACTTCCCAGCACATTGACGGCAAACGTGCCGCCGGGAAAGCCCGGGGGAATCACCCGCTGGACCGCGCCCGCCAGGCCATAGCGCGCCAGCGTCCCCATCGCCCCCGCCAACGCGATCAAAAGCACTTTTTGCCAGATCATCCGTTCCGTCCGTTTCTCCGAAGTGTTCAACGCAGCCCCGAAGCTAGCCCGCTCGCGAACCCGTGCCAATCCCACTTTCTCCGGGCAGACCCTGAAATTCCAAAATTATAATACCATATTATTTACATGGCGTGCCTTCGCAACGCTGATTTTCCGAACTTGAGTATGGGGAGAAGTGTGTAATTCCTGGGGTACAGCAATATATCGTTAGAAATGCCTTGCCCTGACTGCACCTTGCCCGAATGATACCTTATAAACGTCTATACAAGTCAGATTCAGCACAGCAATACTGCTGTAATTCCACTAATGGCATGGACTGGCCACCAACAGGAGAGTTCGAATGTTCCGAATAACACCAAGATCGTACT
>CAYFUR010000026.1:0-38530 GCA_964346275.1 uncultured Candidatus Sumerlaeota bacterium | reverse complement strand
GTGGTTCCGATGAGGGAAGCAAACAGTCGCATTCCCGAAGTCTTTGAAATGCTCTATGAGGTTGATTCGCCCGTCTCTTGATATCAAACAAAAAAACGAATTTCCCGGGTCTGGCAGGTCGATATTCCGGGGATTCGCGGCAAAGGCTCGGAAATTGAGACGGGATTTTCTAATTCTAGCCGGGATTGGCGCCATCTTTTGCCGGTGCGGGCGGCGAGGCGGGATTGACAACAGGGAGGCAATGGGGGGAATAATCCTGGCCCGGGGCAGGAATGGAACTATTTCTGCTGATTGTCGTCTCAAGTTCCGGCGAAAGCGCCGGATTCTCTCTCCAGGAGCCAACTGAAGGAATGGGAAAAAGCCTCTACGAAAAAGTCTTTGAACGCCATGCTGTTCGCCAACTCCCATCGGGATCTTATCAGCTCCTGATGGGCCTTCACCTCATCCACGAGGTGACGTCTCCCCAAGCCTTCTCAATGATCGAGGAGCGCGGATGGAGCGTGAAGTTCCCCGAGCGGACTTTCGCGACGGTGGATCACATTATCCCGACGCACTCGCAGTCACGTCCGCTGGTGGATTCGCTGGCGGAAGAGATGCTGCAGGCGCTGGAGCGCAACACCGAGAAGCATGGGATTCGTTTTTTCCATCCCCAGAGCGGGCACCAGGGAATTGTGCATATCATCGGCCCGGAGAAGGGCCTGACCCAGCCCGGCATGACGATCTGCTGTGGCGATTCGCACACATCGACGCACGGCGCCTTCGGCTCTCTGGCTTTTGGCATCGGAACCTCGCAGATCCGCGACGTGCTGGCCACGGGATGCCTCGTGATGGACAAGCTGAAGGTTCGCCGCATCGAGGTGAACGGCAAGCTGCGGCCGGGCGTTTACGCCAAGGATGTGATTCTGTATATCATCCAGCAGCTTGGGGTGAAGGGTGGCGTCGGCTATGCCTATGAATATGCGGGTGATGTGTTTGACAATATGACCATGGAAGAGCGCATGACCGTCTGCAATATGTCCATTGAGGGCGGCGCGCGCTGTGGTTACGTCAACCCGGACGAGACGACGTACAAGTATTTGAAGGGGCGGGAATACGCGCCGAAGGGCGAGGCGTGGGATCAGGCCGTGGAATACTGGGATTCGATTCGTTCGGACGCGGACGCGCACTTTGACGATGTCGTGGAGTTCCGCGCGGAAGAGATCGAACCGGTGGTGACCTGGGGGATTACTCCGGGACAATCGACCAGCGTGGGTGGCCACATTCCCCAGGAGAATGAGTATCCCAAGGATGAGCAGGCGCTGATCCGCGAGGCTTACGAGTATATGGATTTCGAACCAGGGCAGCCGATCGCTGGGACGCCGATCGACGTGGCTTTCCTGGGATCCTGTACGAATGGCCGCCTCTCCGACTTTGCGGAAGTCGTGAGGATGATTCAGGGCAAAGGGTTGAAGGTGGCTCCCAATGTAAAGGCTATGGTGGTGCCCGGCTCGCAGGTGGTGGCGGCGCAGATGGCGGAATTGGGATACGACAAGATCCTTCAGGAAGCGGGATTCGATTATCGCAAGGCGGGTTGCTCGATGTGCCTCGCCATGAACCCGGACAAGCTTCAGGGACGGGAGATTTGCGCGTCGTCCTCCAACCGCAACTTTAAGGGGCGGCAGGGCTCCCCCACGGGACGAACGCTGCTCATGAGTCCCGTGATGGTGGCGGCGGCGGCCTTTGCAGGCAAAGTGGTGGACGCCCGCGAGTTCTTTGAAATCAAGGAGCCGGTTGGCACCTGAGCAGCCGCCGGCGGGTTGGTTTGAGCGCGGTCCCGCCTGGGCGGGGCCGCTCGTTTTTTTATTCTCGAGAGGGCCTCGCCCGATCTCTATTGCCTTTCTGGAAGAGAGCGAATCAGGCTTCTGAAACTCACGGCATTTCAAGATTCGGGAGAGAACACGCTTTGAACTGGGGCGAAGGGTTGCTGCTGATCACAGGCCACCTTCTGACGGTGGCCGGGCTTCTGTTTGCCGTGGTGTTGTTCACCCGGATTCGCACGGAGAACCAGCATCCGGGGACCACGATGGCGTGGCTGCTGGGGATGGTCTTTGCTCCTTATATCGCCATCCCGCTCTATTTTTTGTTTGGCGGGCGGAAGATCGAACGGCTCGCGAGAAAAAAGAAGGATATGGAGTTGGGCGAGCAGCCGTGGCCACACTCGGCGGGGGATCTGCGGGGGCCCGCTTACATGATTCTTCGTAGTGGGGACTTCTCCACGGTCAGCTCGGGAAACCGCGTGGAGTTGCTGGCGGATGGCGTGAAGGCTTACGAGTCGCTGATGCACGAGATCCAAGCGGCGGAAGACTCCATTTCCATCATGACGTTTATCCTGGCGGATGACGAGGTGGGCCGCAAGGTGGTGCGGGCGCTGGCGAGGCGGGCGCGCGAGGGGGTGAAGGTGCGCTTGCTGATCGATGCGATCGGCAGCTTCTGGACCCGTGGAGCCTTTACGGATCCGATCCGTCGAGCGGGGGGGGAAGTGGGAGTCTTCATGCCTGTGCTGTCGTTCCAGAGGAAGTGGTCGGCGAACCTGCGCAACCATCGGAAGATTTGCGTGTTCGATGGAAGAAAGGCCATCGTTGGCGGGCGGAATATCGGGGATGTCTATATGGGCCCGGAACCTTCGAAGGAGCACTGGCGCGACTATGGAACGGTGATCGAGGGGCCGGCGGTGAGGAATATCGCCGAGGTGTTTGCGGCGGACTGGAATTTTGCCACGGGGGAGCCGGAAGAGGCGTTGCTTGAGGACCAGGGAAGCGGGGCTCCTCCCCCGCCGGCGGGGAATATTCTGCTGCAGCCGGTGGCGAGTGGGCCGGATGTGCCCAATGACGCTTTCTACGAGCAGTTGCTGGTCGCGATGTTCCAGGCGCGGAGGCGGATCTGGATCGTGACGCCGTTTTTTGTGCCGGATCGAATGATTTCCCAGACCTTGCGGATTCTGGCGCAGTGCGGGCTCGACATCCGGCTGATCACGCCGCGGCGGTCCACGCGCGTGCTGGTGGATTTCGCACGGCGCTATTTTCTCCGTGAGTTGGCCGCGGCGGGGGGAAAGGTCTATCTGCACGGCGGGCCGATGGTTCACGGCAAAGTGCTGCTGATCGATGACGATGTGGTGTCCGTCGGCTCGCCGAATATGGATATGCGGAGCCTTTATCTGAACTACGAGATCGCGCTGTTTATGTATTCAAGGGAAAAAGCGAAAGAGGTGGAAACGTATATGAACGGGCTGGAAGAAGAATCGACCCTCTTCGACGAAACAAAGATGAGCCAGGGCGGGGCATTCGTGAAAACGATGGAGAATTTCTGCCAGTTGTTTGCGCCGCTTCTCTGACAGGCTTCAGGTATCGACGGGGATTTCCGAGACCTCCATTTTGCCGTCGAGCACAACGGCGTTGCGGCCACGATGTTTGGCTTCGTAGAGGGCGGCATCGGCGCGGCCAATGATTCGATCAACGATGGCCTCATCTCCCGCCCCGACGGCGACGCCGAGGCTGGCGGTGATCTGGATGGATTTCTGAAGAAAAGTGATGGAATCGGCAGCGAGTTGGCGCCGGAAGCGCTCGGCCCAGACGCCGCCGCCTTCCAGGTCGGTATTGACGAGAACGGCGATAAACTCTTCGCCGCCGCAGCGGCCAACGAAATCAACATCGCGGATGGAATTACGAAGGCGCTGGGCCACGACGCGGAGGACCTCGTCGCCTGCCTGGTGGCCGTGTCGATCGTTGATCAGCTTGAAATGATCAATGTCCATCATCACGACGCAGACAGGGTTGTCGTGGCGTTGCGAGCGCTTGCATTCATGCTCGAGATACTCGATGAGTGTCTGGCGATTGAGAAGCCTGGTGAGGCCGTCGTGCATGGCACGTTCTTCCAGGCGGTCGCGCAGGTCGAGACTGTGCAAGAGCACGCTGATCAAATCGCCGATGACGAAGAAGGTTTGCAGGAAGGCTTCGTTGAGCGTCTTGTGTGCTTTCGGGAGAACGGTGAGAAATCCTTCCGTGCGGGCGCCGCTGGAAATGGGGGTGGTGATAAAGGAGGATGAGGTAATCTTGGTGTCCTCGAAATCAGGATCGGAGCTTCGCGGGAGTTTGCCAAACCAGTCCCATCCGACATCGAAGTCGCTGCGGAGGACGTCCCATGCCTCCTTGAGATGGACGCGCATTGCATCGACGAGGGATTCGGTAAAGCCCTCGGGGTTGTGGATGTAAAAGATGGGGTGGGAGTCTGCGGGAAACACGAGAAGAATCATGCGGGCGTCGAGAAGCTTTGGCAGGGTATTCTCGAGCGCAGGGGTCATGGACTCGCGGTTGGCGACTTTGAGCAGCGAGCTGCTGATTTCATAGAGGGCACGGACTCGGCTTTGTTCTTCATCAAGGCGTTTCATGCGGGCGCGCCCCAGAAACGCGGAATCGAGGATGCCGCGGATATAGGAGTAATCAATTTGGGCGGGAAGAAGCCGGAGATGGGGCAGCCTCTCCCTGATCTCCTCGGGAATTTCTTCGACTCCAAGGGCAAGCATTTGGCAATGGCGGGGGGAATCACCGGCAAGATTGGCAAAGCGGTGGACGAGGGAATCGGTTGCGGCGAGATCGAAGATGACGAGATCGACCACATCGAGCAGCTCGGGAGTGAGCGTGTCGCTCTCGCCAATGGTCAGGATTTCCGCCTCTTGCTGGAGGGCAGCGCGGAATTCCCGGGCCCGTTCGGGGCCCATGCCGGCGAGAACAATCTGGCGGGGATTCTTTTTGAGGGGATTCAGATCCACGCTTGCTCCAAATTACGTAACCTGCGATATTGCCAGGTTAGAGCCTGCTCAAGCAGGCTGGCAAAGAAAAATCAACGGCAACCAGAAATGAACAAAACCCATGCCTTAAGCAAAAAAGATGAGACAACCTCGTCTGCTTGTAAATCCCAGTTCCGAGAAAGGCCATCAGAGGTTTCCTCCCTTTGCATTCAAACACCCTGAAAGTCACCGTGCTGGGTTCCGGAACCAGCTCTGGCGTGCCCGTCATTGCCTGCGATTGCGCGGTTTGCACGTCTTCCGACCCGAATAATCAGCGCCTTCGTTCGAGCATCGTCCTTCGAAATGACCAGCACACCGTGCTGGTGGATTGTGGGAGCGATTATCGGCAGCAGGCTCTGACTTACCATATCAACCGGCTCGATGCGGTGCTGCTGACGCACGCCCACAGCGATCACGTGAGTGGAATCGATGAGATTCGCCTCTATAACTGGAGGCAGAAGCAAGACATTCCGCTCTATGGATCCGCGGATACGCTGGAGAACATCAAGCGGCGGTTTGATTATATCTTCAATCCCGGCCATGTTGGCGGCGGGATTCCCCGGGTCGAGTTGCATGAAATCGGCGGCCAGCCCTTTCAGGTGCTGGGATACCCGGTGATTCCCCTGGATGCGCTTCATGGCAAGTTGCCCGTGCTGGGGTTCCGTTTCGGCGATTTTGGCTATATCACCGATGCCAGCGAGGTTCCCGAGGAGACGATTCGACGGCTCCGGGGAGTGCGCTATTTGATTCTGAATGCTTTGCGCCACCGTCCCCACCCCACGCATCTCACCGTGGCGGAGGCAGTGGAAATAACCAAACGCATCGGGCCCGAGCGCGCCTGGTTTACCCACATCACCCATGACCTGGATCACGAAACGACGAATGCCGAGCTGCCCAAGGGCATGAACCTGGCCCACGACGGGCTCGAGTTTACGATTAATCCGAGCGCCCCGATGCCAGCAATTTCAAGCAATCCGAAGGATGGAGCCAGCGCCGGCGGCTGAAAAGCGGGCCTGGCCATGGCAATTCGGGATATCCAAGGATGAGGGGTTCGCCGGCGCCTTGATCCCCGCACGGCTTTCTGAAAGGCCACCTTTGCGGCGCACGCTTTGTTACGCCGGCGGGCCTTCTTCCTCCCGCTGAGGAGAAAGGGCTTCTTCGCGGGGAAAGACCACGATGTCGCCCTGGGAGGTGATTCCCTCCTGGGGATCGTAAATCATGGTCCCTTGCTGGGTGGCCTGGTCGGGTCCGATGGAGAAAAGGCGGTCGGCGGAAAGCTGGAATGGCTCTCCGGAAAAAGGATCGGTCAAGCCAGAGTGTTGAATCTGATCCGGCGTTAACGGCCTCTCGCAAAGCAGCTGCACAAGGCGAAGTTGTGCAAGCAAGACGGCCTCGCGGATCAACAGCGGGGAAATGCTGGAGTATTCGCGCCAGACGAGCCTGTTTTCCGTAGCGGTTTGAAACCACTTGGCGTCTATCACGGGCTGTTCGAAGATGGGCTGGCTGAAGATGCTTTCCAGTTCGCTCCAAACACGGTCATGCTCCTGGGAGAAGGTGAGCGTGTCCGCCTGAAGGGCTTTGGCGAGATTCATGGCTCCGCGTGGCGCCAGGTCTTCGTCGTAAAATTGGAGCCCCTGGGCGAGGCGCTGTGTGCTTTCGAATCGCTCGGTCATTTCGCGGCGGAAGATTTCCGCTTCAGCACGGAGGGCTTCGGTGATGGAGACATAGTCTTGTTCAATGGCGGCGATTTGAGTTTGCACCTTTTGGAGCATTTCTTCCGAGAAGGTGTTTTGCTGGAGGGCGCGCCGGAGTGTCTGGAGGGAGATTTCCATGGAGGAAAGGCCGGCGACATGCTGGGGAAGGGAGGATTGGTCGCGGGGACGGCAAAAGCGCTGGCCGAAGCGCAGTGCTTCCAGCAGGCGCTCGATGCCGTCCTCGGTTCTGCCGAGGGCGAGGGCGCGCTGGGCATTCGCAACGAGGAGAAGGGTGAATTCGTGGACCTCACCGATGTCCGGGCGGGGCATCTCGAGGCCGCGGGAGCTGGTTGGCGGAAATGACAGGGAATCAAAGGAAGCGGAGCGCGTGATCAGAGAGATGGGAACGCGATGGCGCTCGATCAGTTCGCCGGTCTCAGGGGTGGCTTCGGACCAGCCGCGGGATGCAATGGCGGCGAGGCGGGGCCGGTGTTCGGAGAGAGCCTCCCACTCGGTCTGGTGAAAAGCCTCGATAATCGGGACCAAGGCGTTTTCGCGGGTTTCCGTTCGAAGGTGGCGATCAGCCTCCTTGAGCCAGCCATCGCGGGGCTGTGAGCCTTGGCGGAGCTGCCAGAGAAGGAGGAAAAGGAATACGATCAGGAATCCGGATATGATGAGAAAAACCCGGGCCCAGGATCGGGATTGCCTGTCCTCTTCCATGTGAAATATCCCCTCAAGTGAATGCGGTGGTTGCCGCGTTGACCTTCTGACCTGGCAGGCCTTGCCAGGGTTGGGCCTGTGAGTTGCTTTATCGCACGCGGCAAGCAAAAAAACCCATCTAACAGAAGAGAGACATGATTTCCATGAAAATGCCTTTTCTCAAGCTTTCAGCAACGCTGCTCGGGGCCATGGCGGTTCTCTCCGGGTGCACGAGAAACAACACAAGCGCACCGGCGAGCCAGACCCCGGAGACGGGGGCAACCCAGGATCCATCGGAGATGCTGTCCGTCGGACAGAAAGCCCCCGACTTTGCCGTTCAGGACGAATCGGGGCAGATGCACCGATTGAGTGATTATACGGGAAATGAAAAACTCGTGCTTGTATTCTATCCGGGAGACAACACCCCGGGGTGCACGGCGCAGCTTTGCGCCATTCGTGACGACTGGAGCCAGTTCCAGGATTCCGAGGTGGCGGTTCTGGGGGTGAATCCGGCGGGATCCGAATCCCATTCGAAGTTTGCCGAGAAGTATGATTTTCCTTTTCCCCTCCTCGTGGATTCAGAGGAGGAGATGATTCGCGCATACGGCGCTCAGGGAGCCATGGGATTTCCCAAACGAACTGTCTATGCGATCGACAAGGATGGGGTGATTGTTTTTGCCGAGCGGGGAATGCCGGCGAATTCGGAGATTCTCGCTTCGCTGGATGGCTGAATCACAGGAGCGAGCGGGTTTCAGGGATTCGATAGCTGAGGTTAAAGCATTGAATCGCCTGGCCCGCGGCGCCTTTGCCCAGGTTGTCAATGGCCGAGAGAAGGACCAGTTGTTTTCCGCCGCGCTCGACACGAACGGATATATCGCAATAATTGAAACCCTCCACATCACCGGTCCGGGGGAGCGTGTCGCCCTTTAGAATGCGGACGAACGGCTCGGATTTGTAGGAATCGTCATAGAGGCGGCGCAGCTCCGTCTCGTCCATCTTTTCGCTCATTTTGACGTAACAGGTTGCGAGAAGGCCCCGGCGAATGGGGACGAGAAAGGGAACGAGTGTGACGTGGTGGTTTTCACCGGAAATCCGGCGCAAGTGTTCCTCGATTTCCGCGTGTTGGTGCACAACGCGGGGATAGTTGGGCAGGACGGTGCCATCCGCTTCACAGAACTCGCTTTCCGAAGCAGGGAGGCGATGGAAGGCGGAATAGCCGCATTTGCAATCCGCGATGATGCCGTCGGGAGAGATCAAATCGCGTCTGAGCAGTGGCGCGAGGGCAAGAAGGGTTGCCGTGGCGTAGTGGCCGGGAAGGGAAACGAGCTGGGAGCCGGGAAGATTGGGCCTGTATAGCTCGGGAAGGCCGTAGACCGCTTTTTGATTCCATTCGGGAAAGGGATGTTCCCTGCCAAAAACGCGGCGGTAATTTTCGCGTTCGCGAAAACGGAAATCGCTGCTGAGATCGAAGACGCGGATGCGTTCATCGATGAGTTCGGGTGTGATTTTGAGTGAGACGCCATGGGGGGCGCAGATGAAAACGGCGTGGCAATGCTCGACGAGTTTGGATGCATTGAGGGGCTCGACCTGTGGAAGGCCTTCGCGGCCGCGGAATTCTCCGTAGAGATCGGCCAGGTCACCGCTGAGCTCCTCGCTGGTTTGCAGCGCGACGATGTTGACTTGGGGATGGCGCAGCAGAAGTTTGATCAACTCCCGGGCGACCTGGGTTTGGACCTCCACAACGCCAACATCTACGGATTCGACCATGCCGTCTCGTTCCTTGAGGGTTGTCTGGTTGTTTCAGAGTTGGGACGATAGTTGGCCCTTTAAGGCAAAGCAAGAGGGATCATGAAGCGGGTACGGGCTTCCCGATGGGCCGCAGATGGGGAGCAATTCAGACTTTGCCCTGGCGGGGTTCGAGGCGGACTTCAACGGGGCAGGCGGAGGGATCGCATTGGAGCAGGGCGGCGAGGGCTTCGGCGACGGCGGCGGGTCGCACTTCGGTTTCCTCTTCTGTCCCGGTATCCATGCCTGCAACCCGGGAAACCCGAATCAGGCTGTGCCAGAAGGGAGGAGGGATTTGCGGCTCTTCCCCGGCATCATCGGGCCAGATGGTAAAGAAGCGGAGGCTTCCGCGGCCGGAAGCGAGGCCGCGCACCAAATCCGCGAGCAAATGAGAGCGGTCGATGGCGTCGCGGCGCGCATCGCCGTGATAAGATGACGCAGCGGTGGCGTTGACAATTGCGTGGTAGTGGCCAAAGAGGCTGCGTTTTTCCCGCAGTTCCGCGGTGATTCCATCGCGATCCTCCGGCAGAAGGGCAATGACCGGGTCGCCCCCTTTGTCTCGGATAAGGCGGGCAAGAAGTTCGAGGCTGTCTTCGTCGAATCCCGAAATGACGACGTGGGAGCCGAGTCGGGAGAATTTGAGCGCCACCGAGCGGCCCGCGGGCGTATCCGCACCGAGAATGAGAGCGGTTTTCTGTCGGAATTGTCCTTTTGTCATGAAAGCGGCCTCCTGGGGTTGCGGATAAGAGCGGGCGCAAATTCACCGGTTGCAAGGTTTTTCGGGATTTCCACGCCGAGCTGGTGAAAATGGCGTCCTAATTGCATCAGTGTGAGGGGCGAACGAAGAGGAGCTATCTCTGAGCAGGGTACGAAATGGCCCCGGGTTTTTTCCCGGGGCCATTTTGTTTCTCGCTATAAGGCGCTGAAACCCTGAGGATTCGGTGGTTGTTCGCCACCGGCGAAAGCACCTTGGAGCGGAAGGAGGTTTTCGGGGTTTTTCTTGACCTCGCCACGGGAATGTCGCAGCGGCGCAACGGTTCTGCAACAGTTTGTGAGAAAAAAAATACCCATTTTCTCATTCCTGCCACAAGCCGCGTCCGGCGAGACGGGCTTCTTGCTCCGCCTCGCGGAAGGCTTCCCCGTAGAGTTGACTTTTCCCAAATCCGGTCTCGTAGCGGGAATAACCTTGCCGCACGAGTTCGATATTGAAGTTTTTCCCTTCGATGAGAACATAGGCGAGCAGGCGGCCGTATCGGTCACGCTCTCCCCCGCCGGCGGTTTCGAGCCGGATTTGGCGCCCTTGGAGATGAAGCTGGGCATATTCTTCCGCCTCCCGCGCCAGGGACTCTCTCCGTTCGGTTTCGGCGCGGTGGATTTCCGGGGTATCCACGCGAAGGAGGCGCACGCGGTCTTCCCGTCCGGCTGTTTCCACGACAAGGGTGTCACCATCCACGATTCGCTTTACCCGCGCGACGACGTAGGAATAGGTCATCGTGTCCCGCCCGGGGAGGGGATCCATGGGCGTCAGGGCGCTGGGGTCGATGCCTTCCGGCTTGCCCAGGGGCTGGTAATAATGCTCGACGCCCGTGACTGCAAGAACGGCCAATGCGGCGATGAGGATGGCGAGGACCGCTTTGCGGCGGCCACTGGGAGGGGACGGGCTGTTCCTTTTCTTGCGTTGTGAAGATGAAGGTCGCATTTGTCCCGAATTTAATCTGGGCGAAATATCGCGTATTTTTTTCGAACCACTCAACCCGGAGTCCAGACAACTACTCATGCCCGATTCGACTGAACACCAACCGACCATAGGAGGCGGCGTTCTTCTGTCCAATGGAATCAACGGATGGGAGCCGGGCGCTCTTCTTTTTACAACCCCGCTGGTTTTGCTGCGGTTTTCCAAGGGAATGACCCGGCTTTATGCCACTGGCCGTGAAGAGCCTTTTCACCAGTCGGAGGGAGAACCACTGGCGTTGTTGGAAGAGGTGCTGGCGGCGATGAAAAAGCATTTGCCGGCGGCGGGACCAAAGGCGGGCAAGCCGGCGTTTCCGGTGGCGCTGGTTGCGGCGAGCTATGAATTCGGGCGGTGGTTTCCGCCGCACGAGGAATGCTTCCCTCACGCGGACGATCTGGAGGAGGACGAGTTTTTTGCTGCTGTGTTTATCGATGCCTTCCGCCCGGACAGCCGGGAGGGCACCGAGCGCGTTGGCTATGCCGGGACGATCCCGGAGGGATGGATGGAAGGCGCGCCGGAATTGCAAACGACTTCCTATGGCCACGACGCTCCACCGATCGTGCCCCACCGCCTGGAAGAAAAAGTCGAAGGGGCCGATCTCGAAACGGCGATGGGCTATGAGGAATACGCCGCGAGAATCCATCGCATCGGCGAGTATTTGATGGCGGGAGATATCTACCAGGCGAACATGACTCTTCCGCTTTATGGCCGGACTGAAGCCCGGCCGGAAACGGTTTTCGATGCGGCTCTGAGCGCGGGCGGGGCGAGCTTTGCCATGACGTTGATGACGCCCTCGGCGACAGTGCTCAGCTTTTCTCCCGAGTTGTTTTTGCGCCGGCGGGGTGAAGAGATTGAAACCCGTCCGATCAAAGGCACGGAACCGATCGGCGGCCGCATGGGCGGCGTTCAGGAGGCGATGGAACTGCTGGGCAACCGCGAGAAAGACCGGGCGGAACACCTGATGATCGTCGATCTGGAGCGGAACGACCTGGGACGTATTTGCCGGCCAGGAACCGTGGAGGCGGAGCCGCTGATGCAGATCGTGGAACATCCCACGGTGGTTCACATGGAATCGACGGTGAAGGGGAAGCTGAAAACGGGGGTGCGCCTGTATGACATTTTTGCCGCGACGTTTCCCGGCGGCAGCGTGACCGGCGCTCCGAAGAAGCGGGCAATGGAGATCCTGTCGGAATTGGAAACGGGGCCGCGGGGCCATTATTGTGGCGCTCTCGGCTGGATCGACAGCGATGGGGATTGCGATCTGAATTTGCCAATTCGCACGGCGCTTTTTCGCCCCGATGGAAGGGTGGAATATCGTGCCGGGGGGGGAATCGTTGCCGATTCGACGGCGAAACACGAATGGGAAGAAATCGAAACGAAGGCGGCTTTTTTCCGGAATGCACTGGCGCGGGCGACAAGCGGCCGGGGCGAGTCAGGAGGATGAGTTGTTTTTTTCCATCTCGGCCTGGCGCATGGGCATGGCATCGATGATTTCGTAGATTTTGTCCATTTCGACAGGAATGGTGTCCCGGAATTTCATGGTTCCATCTTTTCCAACCAGGACCAGGTGAAATCCGCTTCCATTATAGCCCATGATGTTCAGAAGGGAGTTGGCCGATTCTTGTTCCAGGTCGATCTTCTTGAGGGACGCCGAGGAATCAGGCACTTGGTAATAGGCCTCTCCCGATTTGAAGACATGGAAAACGACCATGTCGCGATCAACGAGTTCCGCTTCCTGCCCCTGAAGGTGAGAAAGTTGCTGTTCATAATTGGGATGCTGGGGCGACTCGGTGAGAAGGAAGAGAGGACGATTTTTCCATTTGAATTGAGAGAGATCCAGCATGCGTTGCTCCGATTCCTCTTTCTCTTGGCTAGTAGAGTCGGAAACAGAAGATGCGCAACCGGAAATGAGGATGGCCCCGAGGAGAATTGAGATGAGGTGTTTCGCCACTTTCTGCCTCCCAGTATTCTTAATCTTCAGCAATGGCAATAATGAATCCACCTTTTGATGAAACTGGGCTTCGCGGCATCCAGGGTCCAGAAATATCGGACAAGGCATGTTTCGCCGGAAAGTTGAATTCGAAGGATGGCTCGATCGCCGGAATCCATTTCCAGGGCAAAGTCCGTCGAGAACCGGAGTGCTTTTCGGCGGGCTTTGCTGGCGTGGTACGATCAGAACTGGCGGGACTTGCCATGGCGCCGGAGCCGGGATCCGTATGCCATCTGGCTCTCGGAGATCATGCTGCAGCAAACAACGGTGCGGGCGGTGGAGCCGCGCTGGGAGCAGTTTCTGCGGCGGTGGCCGCGGGTGGAGGATCTTGCGGCGGCGGACCCCGGCGAGGTGCTGCACGAGTGGACAGGCCTGGGATACTACGCCCGGGCGAGGAACCTCCACCGGGCGGCGCGGCGCGTGATGGAGGATTTCGGGGGACGCATTCCGGAACGTTTCGAACTGCTTCTGGCACTTCCCGGCATGGGAAACTACACGGCCGCGGCAGTGGCCTCGATCGCTTTTGGCGAGCCCGTGGCGGCCGTGGACGCGAACATCGAGCGCGTGATCGCGCGCCTCATCACCCTCGAGGACAACGTGAAATCCGCCAAGGGCAAGCGGCTCCTGCGGGAGGAGGCGGAGGAACTGCTGGATCGCAAACGCCCGGGCGATTTCAATCAGGCGATGATGGAATTGGGAGCGCTGGTCTGCCAGCCCAAGAAGCCGGCGTGCACCGTTTGCCCGGTGAAGCGTTCTTGCCGGGCTTATGCGGAGGGAACGCCCACGGCCTATCCCAAGCGCCAGCCCAAGCCAGCGATGGAGAGTGTGCGCGAGGCGGCGGTGGTGGTCTGGCGGGACGGGCGGTTTCTTGTGTTGAGGCGCCCGGCCAGGGGGAGCTTCGCCGGAATGTGGGAGTTGCCGCGCGTTGTCTGCCGTACGAACGAAGAAAGCCGGGATGCCGCGCGGCGGGCCGCCAGGGATCTGGCCGGGCTGGCGGTGGAGGCTCGCACGCCGATCCTGCGGCTGAACCACACCGTGATGCGGAGGAGGATTACGCTGACGGTTTTTTCCGCGCAGAAAACCAAGAAAAAGGGGCTATGGGTCACCAAACACGAAGAAGGCCGCTGGGTGTTGCCGGAGGAATGGCTGGAGTTGCCGAAATCTACGACGCAGGCGAAGGTGGCCCGCTTGCTCGCCGGGAACGAACCCAAGGAGGCGGATGGGAAAAAGCCGGAATCGCAAGAGCCGGATCTTTTCGAAAACGGAAAATGAAAGGCCGCCCCGGAAAGGAGTGAAACCGGGACGGTCTTTCGGACCACTTCCCCCTTTGAGGAAGATTCTGGGGCTTCAGATGAGTCCGGGGGGGCGCTCTGCCTGCCTTTTTCGCTCTTATTCATCTGTAATCGGTTTCACCGGGGAACATCTTGATTCCGTATTCGCAAGGACTTTCTGAATAGAAAGCCTCAAAAAAGTTGTTTTTTGGCATTTTGAAGGGGTGGAGGGATCGTTGGAGTCGGTTTTGAGAGAGTTTTCACGCGCCCTTAATTATAGCGATATTGTTAATTGGATAATAAAGAGTGCGGAAGGGGGTCGAAATTCGCCTGAAAACTCTGTATTTCGCTCTTGACTCGGGGGCGGAAAATGCGCACGTTCCCATTCCGCCGCTGCTGAGGCGCGGTGCCGCTACGAACCTGGGCGGGTAGCTCAGCTGGTTAGAGCACCAGCCTTACAAGCTGGGGGTCACAGGTTCGAATCCTGTTCCGCCCACCATTTCGGCGCGGAGCGGGAAAGAAATGAGAGATTTGCGGGGGCGTAGCTCAGTTTGGTTAGAGCGCCGGCCTGTCACGCCGGAGGCCGCGGGTTCAAGTCCCGTCGCTCCCGCCACCAAAAAGTCCCCCCGGGCATCACGCCCGGGGGATTTTTTTGTTCCGTGGTTTTGAGTTTTGAGAAGAGCCGCTTACTTTCCGGCTTTTGCGTACTTGTTAATCGTCTGGTAGGTGACTTCGAAGCCATACTGGCTGGGGAATGCCCGCATGATGGCAGCCGAGGTTTCGCCTTTTTTGGCCTGGGAAGCGATCCACTTTTTGTGTTCGTCGGAGAGGCGGGGACGTTTTCCGCCTTTTTTGCTGCCGGGTTTCCTTCCCGGCTTGCGGCCTGGTTTGCGGCCGCGCTTTTTGCCGGTGGGAGCGGCGGCGGTGGAGCCACCGAGGGTCTTTTCGGCTTTTTCAAGCGCGTCCAGCGTATTGGCCAGTTCGGAGACGGCCTTTTTGAATTCCGCGGATTCGATGTATTTCTTGTGGGAATCGTCGATGTCGAAAGTCGTATGATTCCCGTCCTTTTCCGGCTTGAGATTAAACTTCTCAATCAAGTGGACAGCTTCAGCTTTATCCTGCGTGAGGTATTTGGTGATGAATTCACCGCTGTAACGCTGTGCCGTTTTTTTTGCCATGTGAGAATGTCTCCTTTTCTTTTGTTGAATAGAAGAATGGCATTCATCGAGGAGCGTGTGTCAAGGGGGGTGATGAAATTTTGATAGGTGTTCACCCGAAAAAATGCCTTTTTGTTTACCATGTGTTGCATTCAGACCGTATTTAGGGGAAGTTGCTATTTATAAAAAATGCCTGGAAAGGAGTTCTTCCGATGCGGCGGCCTTTTCTTCAGAAGCTTTTTTTCATTACTTTCCTTGCCTGTTTTTCAACGAGCTGTGGTGAAATAGACAGGGATTCCCCGGAGAAAAACCCTCAAAACGAACCAGAAGTTTTAGTCAAGGCGGACCTTCCCACTTCACCAACAGAACCAGTCTCCCGTCCCGATTTTCAAGGTGCGTTGTACGCGCCCCAGAGAAACGCGATGGTGAAAGATCAAATCGCGAATGATGATGTGGATGATCCGGACGTGCTGGCGGCGATGAGAACTGTTCCCCGGCACGAGCTGGTTCCTTCGAACCAGAGAACGCAGGCCTATGATGACCGGCCTCTTCCCATCGGGCATGGCCAGACGATTTCCCAACCTTACATTGTGGCTTACATGACCGAATTGCTGGAGCTTGAACCGGATGACCGGGTGTTGGAAGTGGGAACGGGTTCGGGATACCAGGCGGCGATTCTCGCCCAGATTGCCCGGCATGTTGTCACCATTGAAATCATTGGTGAACTTGCGCGAAATGCCGCGTCGGACCTGGAAGAATTAGGGTATAAGAATATAACCGTTCTTCATGGAGACGGCTATTTCGGTTACGAAGAACATGCACCTTACGATGGAATTATTGTGACCGCGGCGGCGGAACATATACCCCCTCCGCTCATCGCGCAGTTGAAACCGGGGGGGAGAATGGTCATTCCCGTGGGCCGGACAGGATGGACGCAAAATCTCATTCTGGTAACGAAAGACGAAGGCGGAGAAATGACAACACGCAGCATCCTGCCCGTTCGATTTGTTCCTCTGACTCGCCAGGAACGATGAAGAATCCCGCCGCGCCAAAGAAACTTGATTACCTGGCACTCGCGGTTGTTTCCGGGGCGGGTCTGGCTTATGAAATCCTGCTGCTGCGTGTTTTCAGCTATAGCCAGTGGCATCACTTTGCATCGCTGGCGGTTTCCCTGGCGCTTTTAGGATTCGGAGCCGCGGGGACATTGCTGGCGCTCCTTGGAAAACGGGCGGTCCGCTGGGGTGACGGGTTCTTTTTAACCGGATTGATGGTCGGCGGTGCGGGCATGGTGGGGGCGTTTCTTTTACCCCAGGCTTTTATGGTCCGGCCGCTCTTTGCAGTGTGGGATCTTCGTGAATTGGGAAAACTCCTGCTCATTGATTTTGTTTCTTTTATCCCATTTTTCGGCCTGGCCCTTTGCATTGGCCAGGTGTTCATGCGCTGGCCCGAACAAACTCCGCGTTTATACGCCGCGAATCTTTTCGGTTCGGGAGCGGGAAGCCTGCTCTCCAGTTTTCTTCTGACATCTTTCTTTCTGGAAACGGCGCTTCTCATCGTCCCACTGGTTACGCTGGGAGCGGGGGCTCTGCTGGCGTTTTACAAACAGCATCGGGCTGCCGGTGGAGTGGCCTTCGGAGGGGTTGTTTGCATCGGAACCTGGATGGCCGTGGGTTTACCGGGTCTGCCCGTTTCCGATTTCAAGAGGCTTTCCTATCTGCTGGATCTTCCCGGCGCGGAAGTCATCGAAGAGCGGCCTGGGCTGCGGGCGAAGGCGACTGTGATCCGGTCGGACAGTATTCGGATCTCTCCCGGCCTGAGCCTGCAATGGATGGAGTCGATTCCATCGCAGGACGCGCTGGTGCTGGGCTCGGATCGGGCCCTTCCCCTTCCCCACGATGCTTCCGCCGCCGCAGGGGCGGATTATTTCGATGCCACGCTGGGCCAAGCGCCGTTTCAGCTGAGGCCCGATGGCCCCGTCGCCGTTCTGGGAACAAGCGAATGGCTGGGTTTCCTTCGATCCCCGGAGCGGGATACGGTCTGGATCGAGAATAATCCGCAGGTGGTTGATCTCTTTCGTTCGCGCGGGCTGCCAGACCGCGTATCAACGCGCCATGGCGATGCGCGGCAATTCCTGCGGACAACCGAGGCGCGTTTTTCGATCATTTTCCTGGAAGCCGCCGCGGAAGAGGGAGACGCGGCGAGCGAGGATTACGCATTGACGGTGGAAGCGTTGGAGCAAGCCCTGGAGCGGCTGGAGCCGGGAGGGATTCTGGCGATCCCCCTGCGGCTCTCCAATCCGCCACGGCGGGCGCCCAAGCTGCTGGCGATGGCGCGATCCGCTCTCGGGGAAGGGGCGCTGGCGAAAGCGGCCATGTTGCGCTCGATGCAGGAGGGGCTGGTGCTTCTCTCAAATGAGGAACTGACGGTTGCGGACCGGAATGTTCTGCGTGCCTTTTCCGGGGAATGGGACTTCGACCTGGCAGCCCTGCCGGGGCTGGAACGAGAGGAGGCGAATCGTTTCCATCGACTCGCCGGGCCGGTGTTTTTTGACACCGCGCAGGCGCTGCTGGCGGGCGAAGGAGAAGGAGAAGTTCCTTCTGATGCGGACTGGTATTCGATTACGCCCGCAACGGATCTGCAGCCCTATTTCTGGCAATCCATGAAATGGAGAAACCTGCCGCGGCTTTGGGGGGAATTTGGCCGCCAGGGATTGATGTGGCTGGACTGGGCGCTGCTGGCGATCGCGGCCAAGCTGATTGTGGCGGGGGGACTGGCGGTGTTGTTGGTCCTTCTCCCTCTGGGCAAGCTGCCGCGCGGCCGGGGGAGGGCGAGCAGGAGCCGGGTTTGGATCTATTTCACCAGTCTCGGGCTGGGATTTCTTCTTTTTGAAATGGCGATTTTCCAGCGGAGCACGTATTTCCTGGCTCATCCGGTGGTTGCGGCGTCGCTGGTGTTTGCGGTTTTTTTGATCGGCTCGGGAATCGGGAGCTATACCGCGCCGGTGGCGAGCCGCCGGGGGATCGAGAGGCGGATCTTTCCCGTGGTGCTTGGCTTTGCGGGGTTGTCGTTTATTCTGCTGTTTTTTGCTGAATCGGTGGCCTGGTGGATGCCCGGCTGGATGCGCATGGTTTTGTTGGCGGTGTCGGTCTTGCCGCTGGCGTGGTCGCTGGGCCGGCCGATGCCTTGGGGCCTGCGCCAGCTCGATGCGGCCCGCCCGCTGATTCCCTGGGCGTGGGGTATCAATGGATTTGCTTCGGTGCTGGCGGCTCCGCTGGCGGCGCTTCTTTCCGTTCATGCGAGCCAGCTCGCGACGTGGCTTGCTGGTGGCATTTGCTATGCTGTGGCGTGGGGTGTCGCCGCCTCCTGGACGGGGTACCCGAGCGATGAAAGTGGCTCCGCATGATGGATTCTTCTTTCCCGCCGCCGGAAGATGAGCAACATGGTCCGGGCCCGAGCCTCGCCAGGAAACTGCAGAGGCGGGCGTGGAAAGTTTCGGCGCTGATCCTTCAAAGCGATCTTCCCTGGATCGACATCGAAATCGAGATCAACAAAATGCGCCAGCTCGTGGAGGAAGAATGTCCGGAGAGACTCGATGCATTCGAACGGATTTACGCCGCGCGTTTCGAGCGGCTGCGCCAGCAGTGGCGCGAAGTGGATTCCGAGCTTTAATCCTGGCCACTTTGTTTGTTGGCCTTCTTTCAAGCGCCGCGTTTGCCCAGAAGGCCCTCCCCTATACGGATCATAATCCCGTCGTCACGGACGTCCTGACGGGCCAGGTGATGGATTCGTTTTTCGAGGCGGATCTCGGCGAGCAGGCAACGCTGTCTGCCTATCTGGCGGATGCCAGGCGAGGGATTGTGCATCTGGACGTGAACGCCGACAAGGCGGTGACGCCGGCCTCGCTGATGAAGCTGGTTACGACAGGCGCGGCGCTGGATGTTCTGGGCCCGGACTATCGGTTCGAAACCACGGTGGAGCTGGATGGTTCGATCGAGGGAGGGGCACTCTACGGCGATATCCTCATTGTGGGCGGAGGAGACCCGAGCCTGGGGCCCAGGCTCAGTGACGATCCGGACGATGTGACGAAAGTGGTTCGCGAGTGGGCGAAGGCCCTGCGGGAGGCGGGAGTACGTTCGGTGGTGGGAAATGTGATCGGAGACGGACGGCGATACGAGGACGACCCGGTGGCCCTGGGATGGGAGCCGCTGGAGCGAGGCGAGTGGTATAGCGCCGAAGTGAGCGGGTTGAATTACAACGATAACGTGGTGGACGTTCTGTGGAAAGCGGACAAGGGTCCGGGGCGTCTGGCGTCGTATGATCTGCGTCCAGATACGGACTATGTGGTGATGACGGGTTCGGTGCGTATCGTGCGGAATGGGCGGGAACCGGAAATTCGCTACTACCGTTTCGCGGACAGCAATGAAATCCGGGCGCGGGGCCGAATACCTGCCGGAGCGCGTTTCTATGATTTTGCTGCGATCCATGATCCGGCGCGCTATACAGCTTACTTGCTGATGGAAGAACTCCGGCGCCGGAAAATCGACGTCGGCGGCGCGGCGCTTTCGGGCCATGATTTCCTTCGCGGCGATTTTCCAACGACGGGAACGACCGTGGTAGCGACGGACACCTCGCCGCCTCTTTCCGATTTGCTGCCCGTCGCCAACACGGATAGCGTGAATCTTTACGCGGAAACGATGCTGCGGGAGACGGCGCTCAGCCTGGGTTATCCGGCTTCTTTTCGCGAAGGCGGGCGCGCTGCAACGGACTGGCTGATCGAGGAGGGGCTTCATCGCACGGGATTCCTGATGGTGGACGGCAGCGGACTTTCCACGGTGAACAAGGGGACGGCGCGGCTGTTTGGCGGGCTGCTCATGGCTATGCAGAAAAGCCCGCACGGCGATTTGTTTCGAGAGTCGCTCGCGAAACCGGGAGGCGGATCCTTAAAGAATCGCTTTCAGGAGGAGCGCTTCGTGCCGCTGGCGGATGATCTCTCCGCCAAGACAGGCTATCTGGCGGGGACGCATGGCCTGGCCGGATATATACGAAATCACCGGGGCACGCCCTATGTCTTTACGTTCATCGTGAGTGATTACGAGCCGGGCAAGTCGCGGGAAGCCCGCGATTTCATCGACGATCTCGTTCTGAAGATCCACCAGAGTGAAGTGCTTCCCTGACGGATGGGCAAACCGCGCGTCATCCATGTCTATAAGGATTTCTGGCCGCCCGTGCTGGGGGGGATCGAGCGTTCCATTAACTGGATGGCGGGCGGCCTGCTGGATGAATTTGATTTCACGATCCTTGTGAATTCGCGATGCCGCGAGACGCGCGAGCGGGAATGGAGGGGCGTTCGGATCATCGAGGCGGGGGAATGGGGGCGGAAGTTTTCCGCGCCGATTTCTCCGGCGTTCCCGAGAATCATGCGCCGGCTGGAGGCGGACATCTGGCATTTCCACCTGCCGAATCCGACCGCCGATGTTTCCTATCTTCTGACACGGCCACGGGGGGCGGTGGTGGCGACTTATCACAGCGACATCATCCGCCAGCGTTGGGCGCTGGGGCTCTATGCGCCTTTCCTGCGGTCGTTTCTGCGGCGCTGCGACGTGATTATGCCGACGTCGCCACGGCTGATCGACAGCTCGCCCTTTCTTTCCGCTTTTCGGGAGAAATGCCGCCCGGTGCCTCTGGGGATGCCACTGGAACCTTTCGATCAAACGGTGGAATCGGCCCACCAGGCGCGGGCGATCAAGCGCCGCTACAAGGGGTTTCCGCTGATCGGGTTTGTGGGGCGGCTGCGTTATTACAAGGGCCTGCAGTTTCTTGTGGGGTCGCTGCAGTATTTGCCGCGGGTCCACGCCTTGATCATCGGGGAGGGCCCGGAGCGCGAGCGGCTGGAGCGGCTGGCGGATCAGCTCGGCGTGGCGGACCGGGCGCATTTCCTGGGCGAATTATCCGACGAGGAGATGGTGGCCCACCTGCAGGCGCTGGAGGTTTTCGTGATGCCGTCGCATCTGCCGAGCGAGGCCTTCGGGCTTTCCATGGTCGAAGCCATGGCGTGCGGCGTGCCGGTGGTCTGCTGTGACTTGCCGACCGGGGTTCCATTCGTGAACCAGGACAATGTGACGGGCCGCGTGGTGAGAAAGGCCGACCCGGAAGCCCTCGCGGAGGGAATCCGGGAACTGCTCGATCAATCCAACAAGCGATTCAAAATGGCGGAGAACGCTCTGCGGCGGGCTCGCGAGGAGTTCAGCCAGGAGGCCATGTGCGGACGGATCCGCGATGTTTACCAGAAGGTGCTGGGACGCGATGATTCGGCCAGCGGGCCTTGATCGTGCTTTACCGGAAACACTGATTTTGCTCTGATCTGATGTTGGAGGAGCCATGGCCATGCGCCACGGGATTTGACCAGTGAGAATCTCCCACCTCTCAGTCCGCCGACCGATCACGACCTGCATGGCCTTTCTGGCCATCGTGGTGCTGGGTGCGGTGTCCTATCTTCAGCTTCCTGTTCAGCTGATTCCCGACTTCACGTTTCCCGTGATTGCGGTGCGGGCGAATTGGGATCGCTCGCCGACGGAAATCCAGGAAGAGCTGACGAAGCCGATCGAGGGGATCCTGGCGGAGATGTCCGGAGTGCGCTCGATGAATTCCCGGACATGGTCGGGTGGAGTCCGGCTGCGTGCTGAATTCGATTATGATACCGATGTGCAGTATACGCTGGTGGATCTTCAAGAGCGGCTGAATTCCTTTCAAAATTCCTTTTCCGACCGGCGGCTGTCCGTAAGCGCCTTTGCCTATTCGACGGTGGATTGGCAACGGCGGTATATGCGCCTTGAGGTCCGGGGAAAAGGGGACGAGCAAACGCTGTATGACACGGCGATGGAAAAGGTGGAGCAACGACTCGCCTCCCTCGACGGTGTGGCGAATGTGGAAGTTTACGGGAACACGAATCGTTCGGCAGAGATCCAAATCGAGCCGGACCTGCTTTCGGCCTATAACCTGGATTTCGGCCAGGTGATCAACCGGGTGCAGGCGGCGGTCAGCGACGATACGTTCCTGGGAACGATTAAGGCGCCGACGGAGACGTTCTACGTCCGTCTCGACGATCAGATTACCACGCTGGAAGAATTGGCCGAGATCTATGTGGATAATGAAGGAATTGTGCGCCTGAAGGACGTGTCGCGGGTCGGTCTCGGGGAAACAGTGGACCGATGGATTTACCGCACCGAGGGAAAGAACTCGATCAACATCAGCCTGGAGCGGGAATCGGACCGCAACCTGATCGATCTCGCGCGGGAAACGCGCGAGCGGGTGGAGGAAATCAATCAAGACCTTCCGCCGGGCATTGAACTGGTGATCGACCGGGATACCGCGGAGCCCGTGGAAAAGGCGATCAACAAGCTGAAGACACTGGCCTTGATCGGCGGCTGCCTGGCGCTTCTGGTTCCGTTGATTTTCTTTCAATCGCTCCGCGTCGCGATGATTGTCTTCATTTCGGTTCCCATCAGCCTGATCTCGGTCTTCAACCTGTTTTACGCTGCGGAGATGAGCATCAACATTTTCTCGATCGTGGGCCTGGCGATGGGTGTGGGGATGCTGGTGGATAACTCGATCGTGGTGGTGGAGAACTCGTTCCGCCTATTCCACCGGGGGAAGAGTGCCCGCGACGCGGCGATGCTGGGCGGCTCGGATGTTGGCCGGGGCCTTCTGGCGGCAACGCTCACCACGGTGGTGGTGTTCGTTCCCATTCTTTTCGTGGAAGGCCGCTTTAAGCTGATTGTGAAAGAGCCAACGCTGGCCCTGGTCTTCCCGCTGATCATCTCTCTGCTTGTCGCCCTGACATTGGTACCGGTTTTCACGGTGCTGGTTCTGAAGACGAAAAAGCGCCACGAAAAGATGAACCGGATCGGAAACTTCTTCGTGCGCGGCTACCGCAAGCTGCTGAAGTCAGCGCTCCGTTATCGGGGGCGCGTGCTCTTGATCATCGCGATCGCTCTTTCCTTTACGATTCTCGACAGCTGCCAGCGGCTGAGTTCCGCCACGACATCGGACCGGGCGGAGGATGATTACTTTGAATTCTACTTTGAAGCTCCCCAGGGGTCGACGCTTGCCGACGTGAATCGCGCCGTGCAGCCCATCGAAGAGAGGCTCGCGGAACATCCGGACATCGAGACGTATTCCGTGGCTTTTGACGAGGAAGACGGGGAAGCACGGATCCGATTGAAGGAACGGAGCGAACGGGAAGAGAAACGCTCTTACCAGGAAATCCGGCAGACGATTCTGGACTTTATGGGCCCGGTTCCGGGGCTGGCGCTGAGCCTGGAGCGCCCCGACGACGATCTGGATGATGTGTCGCTGGACCTGGGGCCGCGAGGGGAACTGGAGCTGAAGGGGCTCGACCTGGAAACGATCCAGGCCCATGCGGAACGGCTGGCGACGGCGTTGCGCGCGCATCCGCAGATTACGAATGTGGAGTTCGACGAGGAGATGAATGAGTTGCGCTACCTGGCCCGGGTGGACCGGGAGCGCTCGCGCATTTTTAATATCACCGGACAATCGATCGGCCGCTTTGTCGGCGCAACGCGCAGCGGGGGCACGGTGTCGAGCCTTCAGCTGGAGAATGGGGACGAGCGCACGGATGTGCTTTTTACGATCGAAGGTTCGGAGGGCTCGACGCTTGACGAAGTGAAGCGCATGGAGATTTCGGCTCCGGGTGGCGGGTCGGTTCCGCTTGGGGAATTGGTGCAGATGCAGGTGGATCGGGCGGACCGCTATATCTATCGGAGGGACCGGCAGGAAAGCGCCGACCTGGATTACTTCTACGTGCAGGGAACCGACAAGGGCAAGCTGGTGGAAGATATCCGCAAAATCGTGGGTGCGGTTCCCAATCCGGGCGGCGTGATCACCGAATTCACGGGGGACGAGCGCCGCCTCCGGCGGCGGAACGAGGAATTCAAGTTCATCGTCTGGTGGGGCGTGATTCTGGTCTATGTGGTGATGGCGGCGGTTTTCGAGAGTTTCTGGGTCCCGTTTACCATTCTGGCGACGAATCCGCTGATGATTATGGGAATCGTCTGGGGCTTGAACTTTGCCGGGCTGCCCATGGACGACCTGGCGGCCTTCGGGATCATTCTTTTGGTGGGGCTGGCGGTGAATAACGGCATCGTGATGATGGACCGGGCGCTGCATTACCAGCGGGATGGCGGCTATAACCGAACGCGGGCGATTTTCGAAGCGGCGGTGACGCGCCTGCGGCCGATCATTATGACCTATTTCACGACGGTGCTGGGGCTGCTTCCGCTGGCGCTTGTTGGGGATGCGGATGATCAGTGGCGCCCGGTGGCGGTGGTGGTGATCGGAGGCCTGACAAGTGCCACCGTCCTGATGCTGATCGTGCTGCCCTGCTTCTATCTGATCGGGGATGATTTTGTGCGGTGGATACGGCCCAGTGCTCTCCGGCTGCTCCAGGTGGCTTTTGAAATTCCCGAAGCGATCGCCAATCTGCTTTTCCATCCGATTCGGGTGTACCGGCGCGAGCTGCCGTTTGCGCCGAATGCGCGCCGGCTCTTCTGGTCCATGGCGACCTTTGTGTTCGAATTTCTGAGAACGCCCGTGAAGTTGGTGGTGAGCCTGCCAGCGGATTTGCTTTTCCTGCTGACGCGCCCCTGGCGGAAGAGGGCCCCGGCCGATGAGGAGAAACAACGGGGATTCCTGGCGCGTGCTGGCGCGGTGGTGGCAGCGCCTTTCCGCTGGTGCTGGCGGACGGTGGTCTTTGTGGTGGGTGTGCCCTGGACGGTGGCGCGCTGGGCGACGCGTCCCCTGGCCACGCGACTCGCCGCGAGGCTGAAACGCCCCGCGCCGGAACCGGCGTTCGGCGAGGCCGCTCCCGTTAATGAAGAAACATCGCCTCCGGTGGTCAGCCTGACGAATATCCACGTGATCTATCCGCCCGGGGGGCTAAAGGGGCTGCAGAGCTATCTGCCCGGCAGGTGGGGCGGCGTTCCGGGGCTTGCGGCGCTGGACGGCATCAGCCTGGAAATGGAACGGGGGCTCTTTGGCTTGCTTGGCCCCAACGGCGCGGGAAAGACGACGCTGCTGCGTTCGCTGGCGGGGCTTCATGAGCCAACGCGGGGGACAGTGCGGCTGTTTGGTGTTTCCCATCGCGAGGCGCGGGGGCAATTGGCGCCGCTGATCGGATATTTGCCGCAGACGCATGGGCATTACGACGAGATGACGCTCTACGATTATCTCGATTATTTTGGAATGCTGACAGCGCAGAACCTCCGTGCGGCCCAGGCGCTGAGCGGAGAGGGAAGCCGTCTTGGGTCGGAGCTGCGGGGGTTGGCGGAGCTGGAGACTCCGGCGCAGCGGCACCGGGCCATCCACCGGGCGGCGGAGGAAGTGAACCTCTCGGAGTTCCTCCAACAGAAGCTGGGCACGTTTTCCGGCGGAATGAAGCAGCGGGCGGGTATCGCGCGGGTCTTGCTGCAGGCGCCGCCGATCCTGATTATCGACGAGCCGACCGCCGGACTGGATCCCATGGAGCGTATCCGGGTGCGGATGCTGCTGGCCAATCTGGCCGCCGACCGCCTGGTGATTGTCTCGACGCATATTGTGGAGGACCTGGAGGAGAACTGCGACCGGCTGGCGATTCTCAACCGCGGGCGCCTTGCCTATCTTGGTTCTCCGGAGGGTTTGAAGGAATCCTGGGACGGCAGGATCTGGGAAATTCTTTTCGACGAGGGCAAGAAGGAGGAGTTGGTTCAGAGGGGGCTTCCATCTGAGAATGTTCGAGTGCTCTCGCAAGTTGTGGAACGGGGTTTGAGCGGCTATCGCGTCTTATCGACGGCGCCGCCGGGTCCGAACAGCCGGGAGGTCAAACCGACTCTGGAGGATGCCTTGCTGGCGATTTTAGGGGAAAGCGCCGGGAGTTCGTAAAGACTCTTTACGAGTGGGCCGCGCGGCCGGTAAAAGCGTTGACACATTCGCGAATGGAGCCGAATCTTTGATCCTTTCGGGTGCTTCGTTTGCACCTGAGCTCATAAGGGTATACCCAATCTGACTCCACAGCATTTTCTCATCCATGGCGCGTGAAGATTATTACAGTTTACTGGGTGTGGACAAGCACGCACCCGAACGCGAGATCAAGCGGGCCTATTACAAATTGGCCCGCGATCTTCACCCCGACAAGGCCTCTTCGCCGGAGGCCTCGCGGGTGAATGCCGAGCGGCTTGCGGTGATCAGCAAAGCCTATAATACCCTGAAAGATCCGAAAAAGCGGGCGGAATACGATGGGCAGGCGGGAACAGGCCAGCAGCGTCCAGCGGCGGACAGCCCGACCGCCGGAGGAGGCGGAGCGCCAGCCAGTCCGAGCGCTCCCGAGGCCAGTGCGAGCGCTCCCGCGACGGACCCTGCGATGCCCCCGGGTGCCGATTCCGCAACGCAGCGGCGGAGTCCAGCAGGGCCTCGGGCTGATCCTTCAACGGGTGGCGCGAAGCCCTCCCCCGGCATGTCTCAGCGCGACATCGCCTCGCAGAAAGTACTGACCGCGCAGAAGGCGTTTGTGAAAGGGATGGAGTATTATCGAATCGGCGAGCATAAGAAGGCTCTTCCGTTCTTCGAAACGGCGGTAAAAAACGATCCCGAGGGCGAAGCTCAGTATCACATGAAGCTCGCGCAAACGCTGATGAAGACGAAGGGGAGCTTTAGCCGCGCCGTTCAGGCGGCGGAAAAAGCGTGCGAACTCGAGCAATATAATATGGACTTCAAGATCGGGCTGGGAGAGATTTACGAAACAGTCGGTATTGATTCGAAGGCGGAAGCCGTCTACGAAGAGGTGCTGAAATGGGAATCGGATAATGAAAAGGCCAAGCTGCGTCTTCACGTGTTGAAGGATCAGCAGAAGAGGTCTAAGACGCCGAATTTCCTGGCAAAGTATTTCCCCAGCCTTTTCGGAAACAAGTAACCTATGCCGCGTACAATCGGGATCGACCTGGGAACGACGAACTCCGTGGTCGCTTATGTCGTCCAGGACCGGGTGGAGACGATCCCGAATTCCGAAGGGGCGATGACGACGCCGTCGATCGTCCTTTTCGGGGAAGAAGAGATTCTGGTGGGTGAACTGGCAAAGCGCCAGTATCTTACCAAGCCCGGATTCGTGATTCGCTCGGCCAAGCGGCTGATGGGAAAGCGCTTCTCCGAAGTGGAAGATTTTATTGAAGATTTTCCTTTCGAGGTTGTGGCGGGAGAAGAAGGGCGGGCGGAAATCAGGCTGGAGGACGGGCGGGTGATCCCGCCGGAGCTGGCCGCGGCGCAGGTGTTGAAAAAGATGGTGGAAACCGCCGAGGACTTTACCGGCGACGATATTCATTCCGCCGTGATCACCGTGCCCGCGTATTTCAACGATGCCCAGCGCACGGCGACGAAACGGGCCGCGGACCTGATCGATCTGGAAGTCGTGCGCATTATCAACGAGCCCACGGCGGCTTCGCTGGCCTATGGCTTTGCGGAACAGGGAGAATCGCGGCGAATCGCCGTGTTCGATTTCGGCGGCGGAACTTTCGATATTTCGATTCTGCAATTGCAAGGCGATATCTTCGAAGTCCTGTCCACCAACGGCAATACGCAGCTTGGCGGCGATAACATCGACCAGAAGGTGTTCGATGAGGTTTCCGACGCGATTCTTCAATCGACGGGGATCGATCCGACGCAGGACCGCCAGGCTATGTCGCGCATTCGCGAGGCCGCGGAAAAAGCCAAAATCGAACTCTCCTCCCTGCAATCAACGCATATATCGCTTCCCTTTATCGTGGCCGATTCCCAGGGGCCCAAGCACTACGAGGGCGACATTACGCGCGATCAATTCAACGAGTGGATGCAGCCATTTTATCAAATGCTGTTCGATCCCTGCCGCATGGCGCTGGAAGACGCCCACCTGGGCGTGGATCAACTCGATGAAGTGATTCTGGTTGGTGGCTCAACGCGAATTCCCCGGGTGCAGGAATTGGTGAAAGAGTTCTTCCGCAAGGAGCCTTGCCGGAGCGTCAATCCGGACGAGGCGGTGGCCGTTGGGGCGGCGATTCAGGCCGGCGTGATCCGGGGGGAGTTGCAGGAGGTGCTGCTTCTGGACGTGACGCCGCTTTCGCTGGGGATCGAGCTGGACGGCGGGGTTTTCAAAGCGCTGATCGACCGCAATTCTTCCCTTCCCTGTGAAGCCACGCGAAAATTCACCACGGTGATCGACAACCAGCAATCGGTGATGGTGCATGTGCTCCAGGGGGAACGGCTGAAGGCGGCGGAGAATCGCTCGCTGGCGAAATTCCGCCTGACGGGAATTCCACCGATGCCAAAGGAATTGCCGGAGATCGAGGTGACCTTTCGCATCGATGCCAATGGAATCCTGGAGGTCTCGGCGGTGGATTTGACCAGCGGGGTGAATACGGGGATCCAGGTCGAGGGCTACGGTGAATGCGCTCCGATGAATGAGGAGGAGATCAACAAGCTGCTGGAAGAAGTGGAGGCGCACTCGAAAGAGGATCGCGAATTCATGCGAACGGCCCAGCGGCGGGCCGGAGCGGAGCGCCTGCAGGCGCGTATGAACAAGATCCTGGAAGAGGGCATGGACGAGATCGACGAGAAGGATCTGAAAACGATTAAGGAAACGATGCTGCGCCTGGACCTGGCGCTTTCCAGCCGGGACTGGATGATGGCGGACACCCACGAGATGACGCTGCAGGAGATCGCTGAAGAATACGAATTAATGCTCAATATCGGCAATCAAATCGGCGAGGAATTTGAGATGCCCCAGGCGCCGCCTCCGCCACGCCGCGAGGAGGAAAGATCCCAGGACAAGAGGGAAAGGCCCGCCACGGGAGAGGTGCCCGTGCCACCGGACATGCACGAGGGGGAAACGGCCGGAGAAGACGTTTCCATGCCCGAACCGCCCCCAGCCGAGATGCCCCCGCCAGCTGAAAAGGAGCCCCAGTCTCCTGCTCCGCCGCCAAGGACGAGGCCGTCCGGGCCGGAACAAGGCGCGGATGAGCCGGAAACGGAAGAGGATGATTTTGATCCCTCGAATGCTCCTCCTCCGCCCCCGCCCTCCTGATTTCGATGGAAAACGAGCGCTGAAGATTGAATTTTGAAGCCTTACAGGTTTTTCGGGTTGCTTCCTGGAGGAGGCCGGAGAAATACCTCTTAGGGTAAACTTGGAATTCCGACCCGATGTATCTGGAGGTCTTCCCGTGACGAAGGCAGAGGTTGTCCACTTATTAATCGAAAAGAGTGGCCTTTCACGCAAAGATGCCGTTCAGGCGGTGGAGATCTTTCTCGACAGCATTAAAGACAGCCTCCGGGAGGGCGAAAAAGTCAGCCTGGTGGGATTCGGAACCTTTCTGGTCAAGGAAAAGAATTCGCGCAAGGGGCGCAATCCCCGCACCGGGGAGATGATCCATATCCCCGACAAACGCGTTGCTGTCTTCAAGCCCGGGAAAGCCTTCCGCGAAGCGGTGAACGAATCGGAGTAAACGCGGCGGACATTGCCGTTGACGGATCAGGGCGATGGCCTATGGTCCGCAGAGGCAGACGTGTGGAATCCTCTCATTCCCCAGAACTTTGAGACAGGCACAATCCTCATGGCAGAAAAGAAACGCCGCCGCATCCTCGCAGTTGACGATGAGAACGATATCCTTCTCATCCTGCGCACTTCTCTGAAAGAGGAGTACGATGTCGATACCGCCGCGAGCGGGCCGGATGCACTCAGCCTTTTGGAAGACGTGACGCCGGATCTGGTCATTCTCGACCTGATGATGCCGGAAATGGACGGGCTTGAGGTTTTGGATCGAATCCGCGAGCGCAAGGAAACCGCCGCGACGCCGGTGATTTTTCTGACCGGGGTTTCCGATAAAGAAAAAATCCGCGCAGCGCTGGATAAGGGATCCTCCTATTACATTGTGAAGCCCTTTAACCATAATGATCTTCTGAGTAAGGTGAGCATCGCGCTGAAGGAATCGGATCGAACGACGACGCCTTGACAAGGCGCCGCAGGCACTCCCTCATCGAGCTTGACGACGCGCCGGAGGACTTTATCCACTCCGGCGTGTCGTCGTTTTCACCACCATCGAGGCGGCTGAAAGAGACTGGCCGCCGCACCAAGAAAGTGATCAGGAAGGATCAGCATCTATGTCGACAAATGCCGCCACGGTTAGAATCTCTCTCCCCGATGGAAGTGTGAAGACTTTCGACGGCCCGGTGACTCCCGGTGAGGTCGCCTCTTCGATCGGCAGCGGGTTGGCCAAGGCTGCCCTGGCCGCCAAAATCAATGGCCGCCCGGCGGATCTGTCCGAACCGATTCAGGAAGACGCGGAGCTGGAAATCCTGACGAATCGCTCGCCGGAGGCGCTGGAGGTTCTTCGCCATTCGGCGACGCACCTGATGGCGCAGGCCGTCAAGCGGCTCCGCCCCGATGCGATGCTCGAGGACGGCCCGCCCACGGAGGACGGCTTCTGGTATGATATTAAGACGGACCCGCCGCTGACCACGGAAGACTTTCCGGCGATCGAAAAAGAAATGAAACAGATCGTGCAGGAGAAGCTGCCGATTGAACGGGAGGAGATTTCCCGGGATGAGGCGCTTGAGCTTTTTAAGAAGAGGGGCGAAAAATACAAGGTGGACCTGATCGAGAACATCCCCGCGGACGATACAATCAGCGTCTATAAGCAGGGCGAGTTTATCGATCTCTGCCGCGGCCCCCACGTGCCCAACACCGGCGTGTTCAAGGCCTTCAAGCTCATGAATGTGGCCGGCGCTTATTGGAAAGGCGATGCCGCCAACGATCAGTTGACCCGCCTGAAAGGGACGGCGTTCTTCAACCGGAACGAGCTGGACGAATACCTGAAAATGCTGGAGGAAGCGAAGAAGCGCGACCACCGGCGTCTTGGGCGCGAGCTGGAGCTGTTCATGCATCATGAATGGGCTCCCGGGGAAACCTTCTGGCTGGATCGCGGGCACACGGTCTATCGCATCCTGTCTGGGATGATGAGCGATTTGTGCCGGCAGGAGGGCTACCAGGAGGTGTTTACTCCCCTGCTGTTCAAGTCCGACCTGTTCAAAACATCCGGCCACTGGGATCATTACAAAGAGGACATGTTCCTCTTTGAGCAGGGCGAAGACGAAAACGGCGAGGTCTACGGCCTGAAGCCGATGAATTGTCCGAGCCATATGCTGATTTTCCGCGATCGGCGCCGCAGCTATCGCGAGTTGCCGCTGCGCATCCACGACCAGGGAGTGCTCCATCGCAACGAAGCGTCGGGCACGCTGAGCGGCCTGACGCGGGTGCGGCAGTTCTGCCAGGACGACGCGCATATCTTTCTCGCGCAGGAACAGATCGAGGAAGAAATCACGCGGCTGATCGCCCTGGTCAAGCGCGTCTATACGGCGTTCGAGATGGACTTCGCGAAGGTGTTCCTCTCGACACGGCCGGAGGATTTCCTGGGCGAAAAAAGCGACTGGGACCACGCGGAGCGGGCGCTGCAAAACGCGATTGAGAATAACAAGCTGGAATACGGCGTGAATGAGGGTGATGGGGCGTTTTACGGGCCGAAGATCGACTTTATCGTGCGCGATTGCCTGAACCGCGAGTGGCAGACGGCGACGATCCAGCTCGATTACCAGCTCCCCGCGCGCTTTGGCCTGAAATTCATCAACCGCAACAACGAAGAAGAAATGCCGGTGGTGGTTCACAGGGCGATCTATGGCAGTTTCGAGCGTTTCCTGGCGATCATTATCGAGCATTTCGCGGGGAATTTCCCGGTGTGGCTCGCGCCGGAACAGGTGCGCGTGCTGACGATCAGCGAGAAGTTCGAGGACTATGCGCGGGAAGTGTATAGCAAGTTGAAGGAGCGCGGCGTGCGCGCGGGAATCGATCTTTCAGCAGAGAAAATCGGTGCCAAAATCCGCGATGGCCGCATGATGCGCGTGCCTTACCTGGTGACCGTGGGCGAGCGCGAGCGCGACAACCGCGTGCTGTCGGTGCGGTCGCAAACCGCCGGAGATCTGGGCAGCATCCCCTTCGACGAATTCCTGGAACGCATCGAGGGGGAGAAGACCCTCGCGTTCTGAACCGCGAGATCATGACAAGACAAGGGGCCGGAGCGGATGGAACGCTCCGGCCTTTTTTTGTCTGAGGACGAGTATGAGGATGAGGATGAGGATGAGGGCGAGGGGGGCGAACCGGTCTTTGTTTCCAGTGGGATTCCGGGAAGCCGCGGTCTCTCACTCTTTCGCCGTCAGTGGAGCATCCAGGCTTCGCCGAGGGGAGGCTGGAGGAACTCCATGGCGGCACGCATGACATCGGTTCGGACCGTTTCGTCGATGATCGACTCAAAGGGGAAGGCGAGATAAACAACGCGGAATTCGCCGTCGAGGGTGGCGGCGGCGGTGGAGCCGCCGGAGTAATTCATCACGGCGGTTTCCGAGGCGTTGAGCGTATCCGGGCTATACACATCGTATATCCCGGCGGAGGCGTTGTCGAACTGGACGGAGATTCCCTGGAAGATACCGGCCGCGGTGCCGCTGGCGAAGTAGGTGCCGGCATCATCGGTGGCATAGCTTGCGCCGAGGAAGTTAGCAAGGAAGGCGGACTCGGCGCTCGTGCCCTGGCTGCCGAGGTCCCAGGCGATTTCAGATCCGCTGACAAAAAGCGCTCCCCCGCCGTCGAGATAGCTCTCCACAAGGGCGCGTTCCTGGGCATCGAAGGTCTGGTCGGCGGTGCCCTCGCGCCCGAGATACCAGATCACGACGGGGTAATCGTTGAGGTCGATGTCCTGGGCGATGACGGCCTCGTTGGTGGCGCTTTCAAAGGAATAATCGGCAGAGGCGGCGCGCAGGGCGTGGCCGTGGGGTATGACGTAGCTGAAGTCATTGCTGAGGCGGGGAATGGGGCGCTTGATGATGCCGCGGGTGGAAATGTTGTCGTCCGGGGGCATGGAATTGTCAAAGCGGTCGTAGCCGTCCACGATGAGAACGGGGAGGCGATTGGCGCTGGGCATGACGCCGGCGACATTGCTGGGAAAGCTTTCTCCGCCGGCGTTGCGGGCGCTGACATAGAAGTAAAGCGGCTCATTCGGGCCATCCGGCGTATAGCGGTAGCTCGTCACATCGCCAATTTCTTCCTGGAAGCCGAAATCCTTGCCGCTGGCGCTTGTATAGACGACGTAGCCCTCGGGCGCGTCCCCGCCGATGTTGCCGGGGGTGCCGGACGCGGAAGAAGGGCGCAGAACCGGGGGGTCCCATTGGAGGAGGACATCGCCGGATCCATCACCGGCGCGGCGTGCGCTGAGGTTGCGCGGCTCATCGGGCGGCATGTCGAGGGCGCCGGTGCCGCGTTCGTTGAAGTAACGGATCACCGCCTGGGTCGTCGCCCGCGCCATCATTTGCCGGGCGCGGGGATCCGTGAGGTATTCGCTGTCGCTGAGGGAATCGTGGAAAGCGACTTCGATGATGCTGGCGGACATTTCGTCGTTGATGTAATCGGACCGCTGCTCGCCGAAATTGATGCGTGTAAAAATGTGGTCGGTTTTGTTGGTCCACTGGGGGTAATCGGGAAAGAGGATGGTGTCGAGCTGGCGCATGTCCTCGTTGATTTCGCGTCCGAGAAGATCGGCCAGTTCGAGCTGGAAGGGAGGGCGGGCGAAGGAATCGACGTTGTAGAGCCCATCGGCGCCGCGTCCGCCACCGGCGTTGCTGTGGAAGCCGACATAGACTCGCTCGGTGATTTGTCCCTCGGATTCATTGTTCATGTAGGCGGCCATGCGGGGCGGCGTGCCGACGTTGTCGCTGTTGTCGCTGAGGCCCGGGCGGTCGTAGACGCCGGTTTCCGGGGGCGTGCCGGTGCTTGTCTCGGCCCAGTAGCGGGAGGCTTCTTCCTCGCGGGGAAAGCCCGAGCGCCCCACACCATTGCCAAAGCGGATGGCGTCGGCGATGACGACGGACCCCGTGCCGCCGGGCTCGCGCATGTTGCTGATCTCGACGTATCCTTCGGTGCCCTGCTCGAAATAATAATTCCCGAGCCAGACCCAGCCTTTCCCGACGCGGCGGTGGTCGATGCGGCTCTCGGTGATGCCGCCGGAATGGCGGACCCGGTATAGCTGATTGGCGCGGTTGCTGGAATTGAGCACCCATGTATAGACGGGATACCAGTCCGCCTCGGGGAAATCGGGCGTATAGCGCGCCGTGGCGGTTTCCTGGGCGGAGGCGTCCGCGAAGCGGTAGCTCTCGCTGTCCGGCGGCACGGAATAGTGGGGCGTGCTGCTGCTGGTGAGCCATGTGCCGGTGTAGGCGACCTCGGAGTCGTCCTGGTCGAGGATGATTTCGTTTTCCTGCCACCCGACGGGGCGCATGGCCACGACGGTGGCTCCGGCGTTCCAGAGATAGCGGGCGAAGAGGCTCATCTGGTCGAGATTGCCATAGTCCTCGACGACGCGGGTGCCGGAGACGAGGGGGCGCTGGAGCCCCCAGCTGGAGCCGTTGAAGGTCCACCCGTGGCCGGCGCTTGTGTAGACGATTTTCCCGCTCAGGGCGCCCTGGGGCTGGCGGCGGGCATTGAGAAAGGGCCCGGCGGTTTGTTTGCGCTGGCCAAAGTCCGTCGCAGGCGATTCCGGATCCTCGGCGATGTCCTGGTGGATGGCTTTTTCAGCCCAGCTGGGATCGAAAGGGGGCTGGGGCTCTCCTAAAAATTCGTCGGCCCAAAGAGCCGGTGAGAGAGAAAAAGAGAAAAGAAAGGCAGGGATCAGCCCTGAAGAAATGAAAGAATGCACGAGACTCCCCTCGAAATAAAAAATTGGTCCGGCCTCTTCTCCGGCAATCCAACACAAGAGAAACATTTTCGCACTGATCTTTCCAGCAAAAACCGCTCTTTCGGGCGGGGGATTCCGCGTCCTCTTTCAAGGCGGATTGATATGTGCTGGGGGTTTAGGTTGTGGATATTCCTCCAGGAGCCTCCCCATGGCCGATCAACAGTTTCCAGCATGTTCCGAAGACGGGCTTCCCCTCGCGCCGATTCCGCGCCTGTTGACCGGACAGAAGGCGGTTGTGACGGGAGGCTCCTCGGGGATTGGACGGGCCACGGCGATTGCCATGGGGGAATCGGGGGCGGATGTGGTGGTGAACTACCTCCATCGCGAGGAGGAAGCACGGGAAGTCGTCGAGAAAATCGAGCAATACGGCAGCAAGGCGATTGCCGTTCAATGCGACGTGAGCCGTGAGAAAGATGTGAAAAGGCTTTTTGAGCGAACCATCGAGGAATTTGGCCGCGTGGACATCCTGTTTGGAAACGCGGGAATCCAGGCGGACCACCCCATCGAGGAGATGACGCTGGAGGATTGGAAGAAAGTGCTGGAGGTGAACCTGACGGGGCAATTCCTCTGCGCGCGGGAGGCGGTGGCTCATTTTCGCAAGGAGGGGGTAAACCACGCGTATTCCTGCTCGGCGGGGAAGATTGTGTTCAACAGCTCGGTGCACGAGACCATTCCCTGGTCCGGGAGGACGAATTACGCGGCGTCGAAAGGGGGCCTGGAGCTTTTTATGAAATCGCTGGCGCTGGAAGTGGCGCCGGAACACATCCGCGTCAACAGCGTGGCCCCCGGCGCGATCAGGACGAATATCAACCGGAAAAGCTGGGATGGGGGGGCGGAGCAAATGGAGCAGCTCCTGGCCAAAATCCCCTCCAACCGCATGGGCGATCCGCGAGACATCGCCCGGGCGGTGGTGTGGCTGGCATCGGACCAGGCGGATTACATCACGGGCACCACGCTCTTCATCGATGGGGGCATGACGCTCTATCCCTCGTTCGCCGAGGGAGGCTGATCTGGAGCGGAGGGATCGAACATGAAAATTGCATCTGTTTTGGGAACCCGGGCCGTCCTCCGCCGCACTGCTCTTTCCGATTCGCCGCGAATCGCTTGACGGGTGCGCCGGTTGCAGCGATAGAAGCCCAGGAATCTGATCTGCCAGGTGCGACCCAACATTGCTCTCCCTCGTTGACAAGAAGTCCTCCAACCCCGACGCCGACGCGTCGCTGCTCGATCAACTCAGCGTTGTCACCTATTTCACCACCACGCGATGTAACGCGCGGTGCGAGACGTGTTTTTACTGGAAGAGCCTGAATGACGCGGACGAGAAAGCTCTCAAGCTTGACGAGCTGGACACGCTGACGCGCAACATGCCGAATTTCAACCACTTGCTGCTGAGCGGCGGCGAGCCGGTCATGCGCAAGGAAATCGTCGAGATCGCGCAGACCTTTGCCCGCAATTGCAACATTATCTCCATCGATATGCCGACCAACGGGCTTCTGCCCGGGCGCGTGGAGAAGGTGGTGAGCGACATGCTCGACAGCATGCCGGACGTGCTGCTGACGGTGGGGCTGTCGCTGGACGGTCTGGAGGAAACGCACAACCGGCTGCGGGGGATTCCGGGAAACTGGACGAAATCCATGGAGACGCTGGGGCGGCTGGGCAAGCTGCGCGAGGAGCGCATGACGGCGTGGCAGCGCGGCGAGGGGCCCAAGCCGCGGCTGCGGATCATGACGCTGACGTGCACCAACAACCAGAATATGGACGAGATGGAAGCTCTCGCCCATCACATGTTCGAGAAGCCGGAGATCGACGGCATGATGTTCGAGGCGCTGCGCGGCAATCCAAAGGATCCCAACCTGCGGCCGCCGACCATGGAGCAGTTCGACCGCATTGTGCAGCTTTCCATGGAGTTGAACGAGAAGCTCTACGAGCGGCGGTTCCCGGAATTCAAGGCGTCCTGGCTCAGCTACATCCGCAGCGTTTACCGCTACCAGCGGCGGCACCTGACCGTGGGCAAGATTCCCTCGACGTGCCAGGCGGGAATCGGCCTGGCGGTGCTGGAGCCGGATGGACGCGTGCGCATGTGCGAGCTGCAGGACGTGATCGGCGATCTGCGCGAAGTGGGGCTGGACTGGAAGAAGGTCTGGCTCGGGCCGAAAGCCGCGGAATACCGGCGCTGGATCCGCGAATCGCGGTGTTCCTGCACGCATTGCGTGAACATGGGCCACAGCATCGACAGCTCGGTGAAAACCCGCCTTCGGCGGAAGCTGGACGAGAAGCTGCTGGCGTGAATTCCCTGAAAAGATGATCACGCTCCAATTGGGGTCGGTTTTTCCTTGCGCAGATTTACGGTAGAAGTATTGTAGGAATTGTACCCAATAGAGGGACAATCACCCCAATTTCCCAGGAGGAAACCTCATGAAGAAGTTTCTGGCTATGATGGCTGCAGCGGCTCTCGCTGCACCGACACTGGCATCGGCCCAGGATGACACTTGGACTGCACTCCCTGCGAGTGCTGATGTTGAAACTGATGCCACGACACTCGGCAGCGCAGGCGATTTCCGCGGTGTGGCATTCAACGAAGCGACCGGAAATATTATCGTCGGCAGTGAAGATGATAACGAGATTTACGTCCTCAGTGCCGTGGACTTGACTCTTGTTACTTCCGCTGGCACGAATGGCGTCATCGTCAACGTCGACACCGGCGACGGCACGGTTGACCCTTACAAGGTTCGCACCTCCGACGACGGGCAAATCTTTACGCTCGGCTTTGGTGGCAGCGTGAAGCGTGTTGGCGATGAAATGACGACGGACGCGGCCAGCTCCCCTGTCGTGATCAGCAACGCTTTTGGTGCGTCCCGCGCACTTGAGGTGGAAGGTGATTATTCTGCCGGCACGTGCGTAATCGCGATTTCCGACAACTCTTCTCCCACCAATGTGTTGATCTACGAGCAGGACAGCGCCGGATCGGATACTTTTAATCTTTCCCAGACTCTGGATGTCAGTGCGACCGGTGAAGATGGTGACTCCGTGGAGTCCATCAACTTCTCCAGCGACTTCAGCACGCTCTATGTTGGTGACAATGGCGGCACCATGGCGCGTTATACGGGTGGTATCGGCAGCTTCACAAACGATGCTGGCTATACATTCTTCAGTGCTAGCTGGTTCCGTGATGGCGCGGATTTCGATGAGGACGATGATGTCTTCACAGTGGCCCTGGACAGCAGCGGTGGCTCGCTCGTTGTCGAAGCCGTCGAAGACGTTTCCACTGGTGGCACCAGCCTTGGAACCCAATTCTACACCCGTTCCGGCAACAACCTCGCGGGCGCATCGGCGATCGACAAAGCCAACAATATCGCCTACTTTGTGGGCGGCAACCAAGTTGCCAAGGCCCAGGCCGCTTTTAACCCCTCGTCGTTTGCTGAGTTGCAGCTTCTTGACTAAATCCTCGATTCAGTCGAGAACTTCTGGAAACCGGGTCATTGGGCCCGGTTTCCTTTTTTTTAGGCTTTCTGAAACCGCATGGGATCATGGGG
>CAYFUR010000025.1:7231-39297 GCA_964346275.1 uncultured Candidatus Sumerlaeota bacterium | reverse complement strand
GGGCGTCCAGCGCCGGCACCTCCGGCGTGCGATCAGAGTGAAGGAGGCGCCTCAGGTCCGCTTCGAGGGCCTCGATGGACGCCGTATAGCCTTCGAGTTCGTTTTCCACGCGGGCGAGTTCTGTTTGCGCTTTCAGCAAGGCTTCGCGGCCGCGTTGACCCGTGGCGTAAAGCGATGCGGCCGCTTCCAGCGATTGTTCCAGCGTTGCCTGGTCTTCCAGCGCCAGTTCGAGCGCGGCCTTTTCAAAGGCCAGCCGGTGCCACGCTTCCGTGACATTTTCGATCACGTCGAGCATCATCGCGCGGTATGATTCCAGCGCTTCCATGGCGCGTTTGTCGGCGATACGGCCGCGCAGCCGCAGCTCGCCAAACCAGGGAAACGTCTGGCTCACTCCCGCCAGGAATTGCTGCTCGCCCGTTCGGGTTTGCACATTCTCGACGAACTGTGCATAGCTCGCCCGAGGATCGGGAAGAGATGATGCCTGGGGGACTTCCTGGGCCAGCGCCTCGAACCTTTTGTAGTCCGCTTTGAGCTCCGGGTTGTTCAGCAGGGCGTTTTGAATCGCCTGCTCCAGGGTGGGCGCCCCCGTCGTTGGCTGGGGCTCTGGCGCTGTCGCGGCGCGCCCGATTTCAATTTGCTGAGGTTGCATAGACGCCCTGGGGGGCACATTCGGCGGCTCGAGGGCACAGGATGCGAGGAGCATTGTGCCGATCCCGATCAGGCCCACTCCGATTGGCGAAAGGACATTCCAGTTGGCTGGAAGAGACATGAATTTGGTCCTGGTTCTCTCTGGCAAGGATCAGGAGGCGGCGGAGAAGGCCGGCATCCGGTTCCGGGAGGGCAAACGCCAGAATTGCGGCTGCATAATGTCTCGAGCGGCGCCGAATGAGCGGTGCCCCGAGGTCAGCCGCTGACCAGGATCAAATAATAAATGTGGAATGAAGAACGTGGAGGGAAGTGGATGCGAGTGGCCCGCCCCGGACAGGGCGCCACCTTGGTCCGTCTTCGAGAGCGATGTTCGGCAAGACCGGGGAAGTGTCCGGCGGAGCGATGGTCTCGGGAGCGTGGTGGATGCTTTGGGTGAAGGCGGCCACGGGCGCATAGGACGCATCGGGGTCCCCTTCGCGCGCTTTCACGGGACAAGTGCAGTCGCTCTGATGCGCCGCGGCATGAGCAGGAGCGGGCGCGTCTGGCGCGTCATCCTGGCTCTCGGGCGCGCAGCAAGCGTGCCCTTCGGTGGAAAGGTCAGGGCCGGTTTTTTTCGCCGTCTCCTGGCCTGGACTTTCGCATGTTACGGCGCAGAAGCAGAAGGGAGCCTGGGCGAAAACAGTGGAAAAAAGAAAGACGATGCCCACCGCGGCGGTGAGCAATCGCTGATTCTTCTGTTTCCGCATCCAGATCATAGGTGAAGACTCTATGCATTTTCCGGACCCAGTTGTCGAGGAAAAATCGCCCCAGGGCAAATCAGCTTTGGTTGAGGGTCTCGATAACTTCCTCGGGAAGATCGCCGACGAGGGGCGGGGCCCCTTGCTCACAGTATTGCTCGAAGGACTGGGCGATATAGGGCTCTTCATCCATGCCGCAGCCGCATTCCTCGGGGCGCAGCCACTCCAGGCGGCGGGCCTGCCAATCGACGAGCAGCCCCCAAGTTTCCTGGGACGCATCGCGCCAGATGAATGTCTGCGTTTTGCTGTTCTCCGTCATGGAAAACCTCCGATGATAGGGGATGGCAAATCAGTTGCCAAGTTCTCTGGGAGGAAGACTGCGGGAGAGGCATGTCGTCCTGCTGGTTATTTTTATAGACGATACCATTGGGCCAGCCTTCTAATTGCTCAGGTTGAGTCACTCCTCCCTCGGGCGGTCCCATGAGCACCCCACAGCGCCACCTCGGTCTTTTCAGCGCGACAAGTGTCGGGGTGGGAGCCATTTTCGGGGCCGGGGGCGCTGCTCGCCTTTGCGCTCAATGGGGTGATCGCCTTCGTTACGGTGTTCAGCTTTGCCGAGCTTTCCACGGCCAGCCCGAAATCGGGGGGCACCTATTCCTTTTCCTTCGCGCGGAAGACGCTCACGGTGGGCGCGGCGTTCGGCGTCGGATAGGTCATGTGGTTTGCGTCGGCGGTGGCCGCGGCGCTTTATTCCCTCGGGTTTGGCGCGTTCTTTATCCAATCGGTGCTGACGCTTTGGCCCGATGCGCCACCGTTGCTGGGGAATCCGCGCGCTCCGATGATCACGGCGCTGCTGGCCGTTGCCGTCTGCACGGTCTTTCTAAAACGGACGCCGGGGTCCGGCGGCAATATGGTGAACGTGCTCAAGGTGGCCGTCTTTGCCGTGCTCATTATTGGCGGGGCGGTGGTGTGGTTTCGGGTGTCGCCGCCCGCCGGCGAGCGCCTGACGCCCTTTCTTCCCGGCGGCCCGGGCAGCCTGGTGGCCGCCATGGGCCTGGGCGGATCTGGCGCGGAGAAGTGATGCGTGTTGACTCCGGGAAGCCGGAAGGTGGATCGTGATTTTGCCCTAATGAAAAGGACCGGAGCGGCCGGTCCATCCACCAAAGTGAGAAACCGCCGCTTTGGTTCAAAAAGTGAAGGAGAACGCCCCTCCGAACCTATCAGAACCGCCCTAAGAATTTACTTATAGAAGGACGTTTGTTGTCCAAGGAAAGGGGAGTAGTTCACCATCGTTCAGACCTCCAATGCCGTCGAAAATGCACCGGAGGTATAACTTATTCAAACCCGATTTCCTGTCCAGTTTTTCAGGACCACTACAATGCCTGAAAGCAAGCGCTCGGGGGCTATGCCCTGGGTGCCAGCAACTTTGAAAAGCTCTTCGCTTGGCCGGGGGAATTCTACAGTCTTGAATCAGCGCAAAATGCTGCTGCGGGATTCTCAACGATCAAGAAACAAGTGCGAAACCGGGATTCTGGCACCCATGGGGCCTGGCAAGATTCGTTTGATCAGTGCTGGCGCTGGCAGGCCGATTTCGTAAAAGGGGCAAGTTGATGGTGGCGCATCACTGTTTGTTTGTCCCCGTATTGCGATGCCTCAAGTGCGCTCTTGTCACGGCAACCGATCTGGAGGCGGGGAAAACCGCGGAAGGAAGGATCAAATGGAGATTCACCAGACAATCAGCCAACTGGAAAGAACGCCCGGGGTTCTGAGCGCCCTGCTTTCCGGCCAGCCGGAGGATGTCTATACAGCGCGGGCGGAAGAAGGCGGATGGACCATTCAAGAGGTCGTCTGGCATCTGATTCATGCGGACCGGACGAACTGGCCGGTGCGCATCGCGGCGATCCTGGGGGCAGGGGATGATGCGGTCATTCCGGCGTTTGATCGAGGAACGCCGGACCCGGGATGCCGTTCCTTTGCGGAAGCGATTGAACTTTTTGCGAGCGTGCGGAGAGAGAAGCTGCTTTATGTTTGTGGAATCGATCTGACGGAAGCGATTCTGAATCGGAGCGCGACTCATCCGGAGTTGGGACGGGTTACGCTTGGCCAGCTTCTGTCCACATGGGCGGTTCATGATTTCGCCCATCTCTCGCAAATCTGCCGGCTTCTGGCAAAGCAGTATCGCGATGAGGTTGGTCCGTGGGAATCCTTCCTTTCGATTCTCAAGCGGTGAATTCTATTCAGGAGAGATAAAAAGTATTGGCTCCGGGCTTCGAAAACCGAGGCCCGGAGCCGGTTTTTTTCTCTCAGTCGTCCTCGGCCGTGAAGCTGTCGACAGCAAGGCGTTTCAGGGTCAGCGTGTGCTCGCGGTTGCTCGCGCCCGTCTCGGTAAAGATGTAATCGAAACTGAAGATGAGCGAGCGGCCGTCGAGTGCCGGAGGCGCGGCGAAGAGGAACGAGTATTCCTGATCGCTGTCCGCCGTGGGCAAACGGCTCTGGTTGTCCGGGCTTTCGATATTCGCAAAAGCGGCGAATTGGAGATCGGAAGAATTAACGCGGAGGCGGAAGGCGGGCAGCTCCCCGGCTTGGCCGGCGGGAACATCGCTGCCGATGGTTGCGCGCACGCGATAGAGACGCCCCGCTTCCAGAACGACGTCTTCGCGGTCTTCCGGCGACCCCCAGAAGCCGAATTGTTCGGGATCATAGATTTCCCTGGATCCTGCCTCTCCGCCGCGTATAGACAGCCCTTCCTCCTCCGCCGTCATCACCGGATCAATGCGGTCCTCAGACAGCGGAATGCGTGGCGTCCACCCGTGATCGTTTCCGGCAAAGCTGATCTCGTATTCCGAGCGCGGCTGGCCCAGGAAATCCGGATCGAGGGCCTTGATGTTCGAGCGTTCGAGATAGAATTCGGCCTCGGCCGTGTTGTCCGGCAGGAAGTTCAGCCCATCAAAGTTAAAGCGCAGCTTGTTGCCCGCCGGGGGCGCCGTGAAGTAGTGGCGATAGATGCGCGGAGCATCGGCTCCGGGGGAAAGCGCCGCATCGCCGAAACTGGTGACGACGATGGCGTCGGTCTGCTGGAAATCGCGTGGCGATATACGCAGGCGCATTGTGGGAGCCTCGCGCTGTTCGACGTTTGCCCGCACGGTGGCTTCCATCACGTAAAGGCCGCCGTTGGCCTGGCCGCCAAGCAGGGGCAAGGAGGACGGATGCGTGCCGAGGCTGCCTTGTTCCTCAAGAAGCAAACAAATGGCGTGGAGCGGTGATTCGAAGAAGGCGAAGCTGTTGACGTTCGAATCGAACGCCATGCGCAGGCCGCTGTTGTCTCTGTCGAGTCCGCCCTCAACGCCATCGAACATCGCCGGATTCTGGAACGTCCAGTCTTCCAGATCGCCGGGCCAATCGTTGCTGATCTCGCCGTCGAAGGGAACCAGCATCAATGGCCCCTGCGAGGTATTATCGCCGACAACCGTGGCGGCGAGCGACCCTTCGACCAGATCGCCGAGGAGCTGGTTGGACGGGCCGAGGGGCCAGACGCCATTGGGGGCGGTGTCCGCATCATAGGTGTAGGTGAAGAGGGGTTCGTCGCTCGGTGGCCGGGTGATGAGAACAGCCTCGAGATCGCGAACGCGCGCGGGAACAAGGCGAACCTCGCCGGTGTCCGCATCAATCCCGACACCCAGATGGGCCATGCCTGGGAAATCAACGGACAGGGCGAAGCAGTCGGTGTCGTCGGGCAATGGCACGGGCGTTGGGCCCGCGGTGGGCGATGGCGAGAGCGTTGGTGTCGCGGTGGCCGTTGGGGTCACAACAGGGGTCGGCGTCGGTGTGGCGAGATCCGTTGAGATCCGGCCGGTCAGCACAACGGCTTCGTCCGGCTGTGCAGCGGGGGCAACGCGGACCTGGAACGTGCCCTCGCCGCGCTGGGCGATGTTTGCCCGGATCGGAATCACGGCGTCACCGTTGGCGAGAACAACGACGGGTTCGCGGCTGCGGGTCAGGCGGCCCGCGATGTTCGACAGGAACGCCGTGGCCGTTCCCGTGAAGACTTCCGTGCTGACGCGGTATTGTTCTTCCGCGTCGCTTTGATTGACGATGCGGAGCCGGAACGTGGCGCTGCCGGGGGAGGGAAGTTCCGCAACAGCGGGATCGAGCAGCGCGGTGAAACCGGAGCCCGTGAGCGGCATCAGCTGTACGCGGTCGAAGCCGGTAATCTGTTCGTTTATCTGGGAAGTGGCTTCTACTTCGATGAACAGTCCGTCCTGGGCGGTGAGGAAGCCCAACTCGGGAATTATCAGCTCGATCTGCTGGCTTTCTCCGGCCGACAGCTCATCGGTTTCCGCGGGAAGTGAGAGGCCGAGGCTGGCACTGCCGCCGAGGGTCAGGTCATAGCGGTCTGTCACCCGGCCGGTATTCGTTATAGTCGCTACGACCAGATCGCCTTCTGTCGCCATGGCGGGTGAGAGATCGACGCTGACTCCCTGGTCGACCAGTTCGACCGTGCCCACAGCCGAGCCGGCAACGCCCGGATCATCGATCTGTGTTGCGGTGACGGTGATCATCGATACGCCCGCCTCTGCATCCGGGGCGTGGGAAAGAGTCAGCATTCTCGTGACGAAGGCGGATTCCCCGGGAGCGACAGACCCGGCCACGGGATTATCGATGAGGCTTTCGAGAGTGGGCGGAATATCCGCCGTGAGAACGTAGCTGGTTGTCTCATCTCCGACGTTGGTGACACGGATTTCCACTTCCCGCTCCATATTGCGGCCGAGGATTGAATTTGCTGGATCGAGGGCCACGAAAACCCCACGCGGTTCGGGATCCGCGGGCGGCACGGCTTCGATCGTCACTTCGGCATCGGCTGCGTCGCGTCCGCCATCCTGCGTGGTGGCGACCACGGAGAAGCCGCGTGTCTGTGATGGAGCGAAAGGCGCGGAACGGATGGCGAGTGTCTCCTCCCGCCGTTCGTTCGCTGCGAGCGATACGCTGTCTGGCAACTCGACCGTGAAACCTTCCAGTCCGAGAACTTCGAGATCGTATTCCGCGCTCTGGCCCGTTGGGTTCCAAAGCTCCACCTGGAATGTTGCCTCTTCACCTGCCTGCACCAGGCGCTCTGCGGGACGAATGGAAATAATGTGCACGGCGTTTATGCTGATGGGAGGCAGGAAAAGCGTGACGGAGGTGAGTTGCTCATTGCTGGATTGCTTGGGCAAATTCACCGCCTTTGCCCAAGGCCGAGCTTTCACGGGGCGGGAAAAGGCGCTGTTGGTCGAGACATCGCGCGGCGCTTCTTCAGAATGAAGCCTCGCCGATGCGGCGGGTTCTCCCTCTGCATCCCATGTTCCAACAGGCCCGGCCTGCGATTCACTGGATGTATACACATCGGTCAGTGGAGGCAAAATTATGACTGGTTCCGTTGCTGCCAGGAGATCGTTCGCCTTTGGACAGGTTCCAGTGGGCGTCCAGAGAACCTGGCCTCCGTCGATTTCCTCCACGTTTACGAGGCAGGGATCGTAGAACTGCAGAACACTCAGATCGACGACCGATCCCGCGCCGCGCGCAATGACATTCGTGTCGTTGGTGTGGCTGATTGTGGTGAGGGCGCTCATGTCGATCGCGCCTCCATTGCGCGATTCGATGGCCAGGAGTTCGTCACTGCCGGAGATTTCCGCGAGGGCGGGGAAGGAAAGGGTCGAATCAACGTCGCGGGAGAAAATATCCCGGCGCGCCCCAAACACATCATAGCCTGCCAGGTTCGGAAGCGTCAGCGAGGCGCCATTGTAAGCCTCGAAATCACAGGCGTCCGCGCTTGTGATTGTTCCCAGCGAGACATCTGTCTCTTCGCCATTCACCACGAGGCGTATCCTTTCTATGGTGGCAAGGGAAGTGATGAGTGCTTCGCCGCCATCGCGCCAACTGATAAAGGTGTCACGGGTTTCCGGTATATAAGAAGCGAGCGAGGAAGCGTCGACCTGGGCTCCGGCCCCGCGTCCTTCGATGGACATGTTCACGCCGGAAACACTGGGGAGGCTGGATATATCGACAACTCCTCCATTGCGTGCAAGGAACGAAATACCATCGTCCCCGTCAGAAGTGAGCGTTGCCAGCGCCGAGAGGTCGAGAAGACTGCTCGCATCTCTCGCGACAAAGGCCCGGTTGCGATTCTGCTCGGGGACATTGTAACTATCGATATCGGGGAAGGATGCGGAGCCGCCCCGCACAACATCCACCGACGAGCCATCGATATTCGTGACGCCAGCAAAATTCACGACGGTGTTATTGACGATGATCGAGAGGCGATCAAATTCGACCAGGGAATCGATCATCAGGGCGCCGCCCTCGCGCCATTCAAAAACCTGATCGATCGAGAGGGGAGTATAGCTCGACAGTGAAGAAGCGTCCACCACTCCGTCGAATTCCGCTTCGAGCCCCATGTTGATGTCGCTGACGGTTTCCAGGTTCGAAAGATCCACGAACCCTTCATTACGCCCCTGAAATACGAGGGCGTCGTTGCCATCGCTGGAGAGAGCCGTCAGCGCGGAAAGATCGAGGGAGCTTCCATTGCCATCGGCCCGGAAGAGCCGATTTCGATTGGTCTCGGGCCAGTGGTATTCAGTCACCAACGGGAAGGCAGCAGTTGAACCATTATAGACTTCCACAGTACAGCCATCGAGGCTTTCAATCGATGAGAAATCCACAACAGAATTATTAACTAAGATCCACAGCCTCTCGAATGCGGAGACATTGGGGGCGAGGATCTGTCCTCCATTTCGCCACTCCCAAAGTGTGTCAATTTCGGCAGGCGAGTAGGAAGTGAGCGTTGGAAGATTGACGGTGCTTCCGGCTTCTTCGGCTTCGGCGATCAGAGATACATCTTCGATAGTCGAGGGTCCCGCCACCAGAACGGTGCCCGCATTCTGGGCAAGCAGGCGAAGCGCGGCATCCGTTCCGAAAACGGAAACCAGGTTCGGGAACTGTATAGACGAATCCGTGTCCCTGGCACGCATGGTCACGCTCCCTGTCGTTGCGTTGAGGCTCACGGTGGTCGGGCCGTCGAAGACGACCGTGGCGCCTTCGAATGCGGAAATCGACGTGCCGCGCAAAGTCGCCTCGGCGTTCGCGATGAAGCTCGCTTCCGATCCAGTCACGATGAGTTCGCCACCGGGGATGGAATCGATCGGGCCATTGCTGACGGCCACGCCACTGACGGACAATGAGCCGATCACCAGCCGCTCTTCATTGTCTATATCCTGCACCTCGACGCCGCTTGTCGGGATTGTCACCTTCGCTTCGCGGCCCGGCACGTCGATAATGACGGAATCCGTAGCGGTTGGCACAAGGCCGCCGCTCCAGTTCGCGCCGTCGGTCCAGAAGCCATCACCCGCGATCCAGCGAAGGACTCCATCCGGCGGTTCTTCGACCACCGTGAAGGAGAAGGTGAAGGGCGCTTCCAGCGTAAGTCCCTGGTCATTGGCAATCGCCTCCGCCGCCACGTCGACGCGGTATTCGCCAGGGTCGAGCGGGCCGCTGAGAATCAGGCGCACTGCGCGATTATTGCTGAGGTCGAGTTGTTCGAAGGGGATGGACTCTCCCTGCGGGCCGGTGATGGCGAAGCCGGCGGGGTCCACGCTGCTCGCCGGAACCCCTTCGCGAAGAAAGAGTGTTGGCGTGGTGAGGCCGACGACCACTGTCCCATCCGCCGGGGCGGAACGGATGATTTCCGGCCGTGCGACAGGTCGGATACCGGCCCGTGGAGAGAAATAGACATCTATACGCGTTCCCGTGCTGATCTCGCGCACTTCTCCGGGCGACAGGCCCGGGGCGGTCCCATTGACGCCGAAGAACTGCGGAGCTGGTTCATTGAAGGGGAGCAATCGATCCCAGTTGACGCTGTCTGCCGTTGCATCGGCGGGAACCGGATCGGGGCTGTTCAAGTCTGGAGAGTATCTCTCCTCGCCGGGGAAGGAATGATCGATCACGACGCGGACATTCGAAGCGCCTTCGTCTCCGGGTCCGAAGGTGTTCGTGCGAAAGTTGTTCAATCCGGGCTGGAGCCAGTTCACGGGTTCGATGATGGGAACTTCGCCGCTGTCGGTGATGTTCGTCACGTGGTAGGTGTGCTGGTTCCACACGCGGCGCGTGGGGACCCAGTCGTTATCCCGGTCGCCAATGATAAAGAGGCCGGCTTGCGGGCCCCGCCCGATGCGCGTATTCGCGGGGGCGAGAATTTCCGCCCGCCCGTCTCCGTCACTGTCCGCAACCAGCGGATATTCAAGGCGCGTGCCGCTACTCTTGGGAAGCTCGTAGAGAACTTCACCATCCCGCCCGCGATAGATTCGGAGAGAAAGCTCGTCGCCATAGACGATTTCCGTGCGCCCATCGCCGTTAAAATCGAACATCGTGGAGCCCGTGACGCCGGAACTTGTATCCTGGGTTTCCGCCTCCCATTTGATGGTCCCGTCGCTTTCGATCACGAGATAGGCCTGGCCGCCGGCCACGCCGATTTCCGGCACACCGTCATCGTCCACATCACCGATGTTCGGGGCGCCGCCATCGTTCCTTCCAGGAAGATCCAAAGGCCCCCAGATCACCTCTCCGTCGTGCTCGAGCAGGTAAACGGACCCCTGGGCGACCAGCACGATTTCAGGGAAGTCGTCGCCGTCGAAATCGGCCACGCCCGGGAAACCATCATCAAGTGCTGCCTCCCAGAAGACGGAGCCGTCCGCCCGATATGCAGTTCGTCCGGCCACCACTTCGGGCACACCGTCGAGATCCAGGTCTGCCACAACGGAAAGAGCCCCGAGGCCGTTGTTGCCCCGCCCGGTGCCGCCTGCCGCGTTGCCTTGCCAGCGGATGGAACCATCTTCTGCTTCCAGCACCGTTGCGCCGATGATGATTTCCGGCAGGCCTTCGCCGTCGAGATTCGCCAGCGAAGCACTGCCGTCCCCGATCCCGCCCCAGATACGCGGCGCTTTCCATTTCAATGTTCCGTCTTCTTCGAAAGCCATTAAGCGGTCGTCCATGTGCGGGATCAGAACCTCCGGAAACCCGTCGCCGTCTATATCCCCAACGGTGGGCGAAGAGGCTCCATGCACGCGCAACGATTCGTCGCGCACCTCCCACAGCACGGAATAATCATCACCACGGACGACACGAAGAACTGCTTCACCGACGTTGCCCGCGTGCGTCGCCAAAACGATGTCGGGAGTTCCGTCCAGGTCCATATCGATCACCGCGGGATTGCTATCCATCTGGTTGAAGAGCGGTGCGTAGTCCCAGATATCGAGGACCGCTTCGATCACCGGATTCAAGGTTTCCGGCCTGGGACCCAGCCCGAAGTCCCGGCCCAGGCGGTTTGTGATTCGAAGAGTGCTGCTGGCTGGCTGGTCGCCGGGAGCCACCGTCAGCGGTTCGGCAAAAGCGACCGCCTCGATGGGCAGGCCGACCAGAACGGAAGCCTCGGCAAAGCGCCCGCCCGCGCCGCCGCCATCGGAGGGAGTCAGCGAAACACGCACGGTGTAGGAATCTTCCGGCAAGCCGTCCGTACTGAAGCTGCCCAATTGGATTTCCACAGGGTCGAGACTGGGATCCAGCGTAACGGGCGGCGGAGAGAGCGGGTCAGCAAGGGCGACGGCGCCGCTCCTGTCGAACACCTGGACGAGTATATCGAACGTCGCGCGGGCGTTGCCGCTGTTGAAAAGCACGGCACTCAGCTCCACGAGCCCCCCCGGTTCGAGCGCCGCCGGGGTGGCCTCGACGGACAGGACATCGGCGAAGCTGGACCGCAGCGCGACGCGTCCCTCCGCCGAGGCGGCGCGGTCCGGCGCTTCCCGCGGAGTTGCGGAAACAGCGAATCCAAAGAACGTCTGGCCGGAGAGGGCTGTGGGATCGATTTCGAGTAACGCGGCGGTGCCGCGCGATTCGCCCGCTTCCAGAAGGACGCTTGCCGTATCAAAGTCTGCACCCACTCCAACAGGAAGTCCGTCGGCCACGGCCAGATCGACGGTAACGCTCTTCGTTCCAAGGTTTTCGAGATCGACCTGATAGTCGGCGGTCTGCCCCGCAACGACTGTCTGGAGCGGAGGCGACAAAGAAACGGCGATATTGTAACGGGCCTCCTGCTGGAGTAGATCGCGCAATACGCACGCACCATTTTCCAGGGCTGTCAGGGCGGCCGCGGAATCACAGTTGTCCAGCGCATCCAGGGCCTCCTGCACGGATACTTCCGCGCTGGGAAATTCTGCAAGAAGTGGAATCAGTTCAACCAGGCGCACGCGAAGGCGCTCGCACCGGGCAGCATCGCCGGGTTGAGCGGCCAGCAGGTCAGCCGCTGAGGAAGCAAGCGCCAGCGCGCTTGCCAGTTCTTCGCGCCCCGTTCGATCGGCAAAAGCCACCCCGTCTTGGAGGCAGGCGGCGGCGGGCGAAAGCGCGCTCAAAGTGAGTTGTGTCCGCGAAAATCGCAGCTCATCCGGCAGACAGTCCGTTCCAGAGGGGCAGTTGTCGGCCACAAAATCGATGAATCCCGATCCGCCAGGGCCAAAAGCACTGGTGCGTTCAATCGTGAGTGTATAGACGATCTCTTCGCCGGGCGTAGCGTTCTGTACTTCACCCGGCAAGCCGCTCACGGTCACTCCTTCGAAGGTCGTGGCAGTCAGAACGGCGGAACTCTGGGCATTGCCAAAGCTGCGTAAAGCCAGCTCCGCCTCAGCGGTTGTATCATCCGGTCCGAGTGCGATGCGTTCTGGATCGATTTCCAGGATCAGGCCGGGTACTTCCGGTACAATGAAGCTTCCGGCCGCCGAGGCCTCCGGAGCATCGGGCTCTTCGCCGCTCACCAAAGCGGTGAAATTTGCAACTGTTCCCGGGGCCGGGAGCGTGTCGCCTTCCGGCTCGAGCACAAAACTGAAACGGCCGGTTCCTCCCGGAAGAATGCGCAGCGGGCGTGCCGGGGCATCGACGATGAAACCCGTGGGCAGCTCCGGAAACGCGAGGGAGACGATTTCTTCCTGGCCGCCGGTGTTGGTGATTTCCGCCAGGAACCCGCTCGGCAACGGAATCGCCTCGCCGGGGCCGACAGACGCCGTTGCAAGAGGATCGGGTGCGATGGCAACGGCCAGGCCACGGCCTTCGGGAACCGTAACGGTCACCGTGACGCTGTCGGAGGCTTCAAGTCCCGGTTCGTCAGGATGCTGCGCGAAGACGGAGACTTCGTAAACACCATCCGGCGTACCGGGCTGAACCCGAAGGTTGATGATGCCATTTTCCGCCGCCGTGGTTTCAAATCCTTCCGGCGCCTGGAACGTCAGCTGGACATTGCCGCCGAGAGAAGAGGCGACATCCGCCTCCACTGTTGTGCTTTCGCCGGGAGCAAGCTCACCATCCAGAATGGAAGCAGAAAGCTGGAGCGCGTTCGCGGCGGTTCCGTCTACGCGCACGGTGGCGGGATCTTCCACGTCTATACGTCCATCAAATCCGGTCCAGGAAGTGAGTTCACCGTCCGGACCTACGATGAGCAATTGGCTGCTGCTCAGTGTCAGTTCCGAATTGCTCTGCTGCTTCCCGCCCACATCGGTATTCTGGATAAAGGACGGAGAAAGCCCATTGCCGGAACCGCTGAAACTGCCGGATGGGATCAGCAAATCATAACGGCCCGGTGGAAGGAGCGTGCCGTCGCGAAGAAGCTGTTCGGATTCGATGCGCGCTCCTTCCGACGAATCGACAGTTCCCTCGACCGAGTTCCAGGAAGACGCGCCGCGCAGAAGATCGCTGCCCGGGCGGGGATAGATCACGCGAACGCCGTTTCCGGAGAAGGCGATATCCGCGTCTTCGAAAAGCAACTCCTCCCGTTCGCTCGTCGAGAGATTGAACGTGCCCGCCACGCCGGGTTCGGATTGAAGGGACGACTGCAATGAAAGGGCGTTCGCCCCGAGAGCGCGTTGCTCGCCAAAACCGTTAGCCTCCCCTTCGATCTCGCCATTGATCAGCACGCCTTCGAAGGGGAAAGACTGGGCGATAGGTTGTGACGCCTGGCCGTCCGTGACAGGGATCGTCTGGACCACGGTGCGTCCGGGCAGCTCGCTGCCGTCCACGGAGAGGAAGGGGAGAACCGGCGGATCGATGTTCACGTTGCGCTCCACCCAGTCGAAGCCCAGCCCCGTGCCTTCCGGAAAGCCGCTGACAAAGCCATCGACGAACGGTTCGTCCGAGTCAGTATTGTCGACCAGTTCCTCGAGTCTTTCCGATATTTCTTCCGCTCTTTCGGTCGCCGAAGCAATCGCCGCCGCCACGGCCTCCTTTGCCCCCTGGCCACTGGCGATATTTCCGATAAACTCTCCCAGGAAGAGGATATTCGCCGCACCGAACCCGTGCATGCCTCCCACGAGGAAACCGAGTTGCTCCTTGCCCGGAGCTATCAGCAATTGAGCGTATTCCAGCAGGGCCAAGTGTCCGCCGTCTTCCATCACGCCGACCAGGTAGCCCGATCGATCAGTCTCCCACCACGCGGAAACGGGATCGCCCCCTTCCACCAGAGCCACCTCGCGATCGGGCGCGATGACAGAGCGCCCTTCCTCCAGAGCCATGGTGATCCGTGCGCGGGCATCCTCAGAGAGATCCAATCGATCGAGATCCTCTGCTTCGCCGGGAAGGAGGAACTTGTAGGAAGCTTCTGCCGGCAGGGCGGAAAAGACTTCGATTGTTGTGGCCGCCGCTTCGCCGGTGAGGTCGCTGAGCGTTTGTCCTTCCAGTTCGTTCTCCAGAAAGCCGCGAAAAACGCGCAGCCAAAAAGGCACCCGGGCGTTTTGCCCGGGGTAGGGGACGACCCGCACGTCGTTTGCGCGCAGATCGAGCATGACGCGGACGTTTTCCCCGTCGTCATCGGTCTGTCCGATCAGGAGGCGAGGGCGATCGTAATAGACGGCGGAGAGGTACCCCTCCCTCATTTCGCCAAGGAGAAAATCGCTGGCAATGGCGTGGGACAGGGTCAGCGTTTCCCCCGTGAGGATTGCCATATACGTCATGAGTTCATTGGCCCGTGCCAGAACGGCTTCGTCTTCCGGGGTCAGAGTGCTTTGTTGCGCGATTTCTTCCACCACGTCCACAAGCGGCCCCAGTTCGTCCTCGATAGGAGCGATGCGTTCCGCCTGGGATGCAAGGGAGTCGGATACCACGCCGCCGGGAGCGACGAGGACCGTTGCCGTGATATACGGGCTCAGGGCCGGGCCGGCCAGCTCGTCCGGTGGAATCGTTGTCCCCTGCAGGCGCGCCGCCGGGCCAATGCGGTCGGAAAGTGCGCGTCTATACGATTCCGTCTCCCCCGAGGGGCTTTGGTAATCCACCACGAGATCCGTCTTGGTCAGAATGTGGCTCGCGAAGGCGAAAAAGACTTCTTCGACGGGTTCGCCCGTGGTGATTTCGTCGTCGCGCAGGTCGCCATCGTTTTCTCCAACAACAAGGTATGGCGTATAAGTATGCGTGGTCAGACCTGGAAAGAATCCGCCGGGATTGATCTCGCTCTGGACGAGGAACCCGACGGCAAGCGGCTTCGCATAAACCTCGGCCGTGGCGAACTCCAGGGAAAGAGGGACGTTGGTTTCAAATCCATCCGGAGTCGTGGCCAGTCCCGTTCCCAGCATTTCCATTTCGAGATATATGGAAAAGCGATGGCGCACCTCCTCTGGCAAGGCGGGGACGCGTTGCGTGGGCGTCGCAAATGAATCCCCAACCCGGGCCTCGCGGAAACTCGGATCGAGAGCAACGAACGCGCCTCCGTCGAGGAACTCCACGGAGGCATGGTCCATGGCCTCCCGCAGGAGTTGCTCGTCGTTCAGCGGGTCGGCGATTTCGGCATCGTCCGGGATGCGCCCGGTTAAACGAGCCGGAATCGGAAACATTTGCTGGAGAAGTTCGCGCGCCTGCCCTTCCGCCAGGCCCTCGGTCAGAACATAGCGGCAGGGAATGCCGCTCGCGCGGAGCAGGGCCACCAGGAGGCTCGCCTGGTCATAGGCGTTGCCCGCCTCGCTCCACAGGGCGCCCCGCGCTCCCCGCAGCGATCCTTCGTACGCCTCGAAGCGGATTTCGTCGCGAACAAACTCGAAAATGGCGCTCCGATCATAGCCCAGCTCCGCCGCTTTCCGCCGGATAAAGCGATCCGTCACATCTGCATCCGGGGTCGACGCCAGCAGGTCTCCATCGATTGCGCCAGCGGCGAGGACAAGCGGAGCAGCCGTCCCCTGCTCCACGCCGCGCGAGGAAAACGCCCAGGCCCGGGCGCCCAGGTCGACCGTCGCCGCGGGCGGGTCCGGCATGGCCAACTCCACGCGGACCGTTGACTCACCCAGGGGAGCAAGATCGGGAAGGCTCCAGGCCAGCATCGATCCATCGGCCGACACATCGGCCAGGGGGGTCATACTCTCGATGGCAAAAGATTGATGGAGGGGGACTTCCAGCAGAATCCCTTCGAGAGCGGCAGCCTGCCTGTTGAACACCGTGTAGGTGACGGAGAATGTCTCACCGGGATCGAGATCGGCCAGGCTCGCTGGCTGCGCTTCTCGAACGATTCCGATGCCTGGCGTCTGGGCAGAAGAGTAGGAGGACAACATGACAGCGTAGATCATTGAAATCAATGGCAATGCCAGCGCCATGGCACGGTTTTTCATATTCACCTCGATCCCTGGACAGGGTGTTGAAGGAGTGGTGATTTTTAAAATTAAGGGAATTTACTGATTCTGATTTCGACGCGTCAAGTTGTAAGGCGGTGGCAAGAAGTTGTTTTTCCGGATGCTTTGCGACGGGCCGAGGGAGGATCGAATTGAGGTGAAGTGCGATTTTCTTTAGGCAAACAGCCGGGAAATGTCCGGCGATGTTCCCGGGCAACCATGGAGAGAAGAAACTCGCGAGTCCCTCCTGCGGTTCTCGTTGACCTTGGACAAGCTGCCGCGATGGATGGGTCATCACGTGGTTTTCAGGCCTCTATTCCGCAGCGGTTCGAATTCTTCTCAGGAAAGTAATCGATGAGCATCGACCACTTCGCACCCGCCGTTGCCAGAAAGCTCGGGCATTATGTCTATCTCTATATCGACCCTCGGAATGAAGAGGTCTTCTATGTCGGCAAAGGCATTGGCAATCGGGCCTTCACTCATTTGAAGGCCAGGCGAGAGTCGGCGAAGGTCGCGCGTATAGCTTCCATCCGCCGCGAAGGTCATCAGCCAAGAATCGAGATCCTCGTCCACGGGCTTGCAGACGAGCAAACAGCTCTCAAGGTGGAGGCGGCAGTCATCGATCTGCTGGGAAAGGAAAACCTCACCAACCTTGTGTCTGGCTATCAAAGCAAAGCGTTTGGGCGGATGAGGTTAGAGCAGATAAACGCCGAATACGACCCCGTGCCGGTTGACATTACACACCCTGCTATCCTTATCAGGATCAGCAAAAAATTCCGGCACACGATGACTCCGCAGGAGCTATACGATGCAACGAGAAGGTGCTGGATAATTGGAAAAAAGCGAGAGAGAGTGAATTACGCCATGGCCGTTTTCGAAGGCGTGGTGCGCGAGGTCTACGAAATTGCCGGATGGTTCCCCTGCGGTGCAACCTTCCACCCGGAGGGAAAACGGCAGCCCGAAAGGCTAGCTAGCCGTTGGGAATTCGTGGGCCGCCTTGCCGACCCTGACGTTCGAAACAAATATCTCTTCCGGTCAGTAAAGCACTATATCACGCCGGGATCACAGAATCCGATCTTCTATGCCCACGTCGAATAAAGGACCGGACCTTTCTTGATGGCTCCCAGGCTTAATCCAGCCACGCAACAGGCGTATCTTGATGAACGATCACTGAAGCGATGATTGCCATTGCCACGACATCGGTCGCGGTGTGCCCCGCCGTTTTCCATCAGTTTGCTCTCGCGCCTACGCGTTTTCCTTCAGCCATTCCAGCACTTCCGCCGGGTGCTCCTCGTTCCCCTTTGCCTTCGGCCAGTGGGGCGGAGGCAGAGGCCTCCAGTGTCACGCCCATGAGTGCCATGAGTGTCTTGCCATGCATCGGCTTTTTTGCCGCTGGAAGACGGCTGGCGGGCGGTTCGGCGGTCACTCTCCGACGGCGCTGGTGGTGGGGGAGGGCGCGTATATACGGAGGATGGTGCGGCCGAGGTCTCGCCCCAGTTCTTTGTAATCCTCGATGGCGAGGTATTTCCCTCTGGAAGGGCCGTAGTCAACGTGTTGATAGCTGGATTCGAATGTATAGGAGGGGATGAAAAACTCGCTATGGGCCCAGTCCTTTGCAATTCCTTCCTTGCCGGGATAGGTGCTTTCCGATCCGGCTTTTGTGAAGAGGGGGTTCAACTGGCCGAAGGTGGTGAGGAACTGGTCCAGTTGCCGGTCGTACTCTTCGCGGACGAGGAGATCTTCCGTGTAATACATGAAGTTTTTAGCTTGGGACGAGATCGCGTGCAGGTCGAAGAAGCCGATGAATTCCCTTCCCTCCTTGTGCTGTTTTCTCATCAGGTCCTTCACGGCCTCGACGGTGGGCGCATTCTTGTTCGCGCCGGAGTTCCATTCGCGGTTGAGATTGAGGCCGGCGGCGTTGCGCCGATAGTTGCCCATGACGACGCCATCGGGATTCATGAAGGGGACAAGGTGGAACTCCATCTTGCCGAGAAGGACGGCGGTGGCGGGGTCGTCGGAGAGGAGCCATTCGATGAGGCCTTCCATCTTCCATGATCCGGCGGTTTCCGCGGGATGCTGGCGGGCAATGACCCAGACGGCGGGAAGCGGGCCCTGGCCCGGTTCCCGGATCACAAGATGGTGGACGGGACGGTTTCGCAGGGAATGGGTGAGCACCCGGCTTGAAGCGACGCGGGGATGGCCGCTGATTCGATCCACAAGGCCGAGATAGCGAGCATAGTGATAGGGAGGGGCGAGGGCGACGAGGAGGGAGCGGCCTTCGGCGGGTTCGACTTGGAAGCGATAGACACCGTGGCGATAACTGGCCTCGGCGGTCCGGTGCCACGTCTTGCCCCCATCGGTGCTGGCCATGGGGAGCCCGAAGCGCCAGCCGCTGCTGGCACTGGCGGCGCGCGCATCGGGGATTTCGAAAGTGAGCGTTTCGGCTCCGGGGTTTTCCACGCGGAAGTAAAACCATCTCCAGACATGGCGGGTTGAGGAGTCCCGGCGAACGGTGAATTCGATCACGCCGTCGCCGCGAACCTTCCATTGATCCACGTTGCTTCCTTCGAGGCCATCGATCGAAAGCGCGGGCCCTGATGCTGGCGCGAGGCGAACAGCCGCCAGCAAGAACACTGAGACCAGATGAATGAGGAGGGAGACGGCAGGCAGGCGAGGATTTGTCATAAGAGGGATGTATTATCCGGAGTTGCGTATCGCCATCGATTGCTTTTGAGATGCATTGTTGCGTCAAGGAAAAGAAAGACACGCTTCGATGGCCCCGTTATAAGGGGCGTCTGGATGAGAGGTTGGCCATAAGTTCCGTTTATTCAGCGATAAATTGCATGCGATTTCCAATTTTACCAAGCAAAACTTAGGATTGACAACCAATAATTGTGTGTTTTTACTTTTAAACACGTCATCCTGGGAGCCTTGCTCATGCCCTTGCGCCCGTTTCACCTGGCTTTGCCTGTCAATGACCTGTCGGCCGCCCGCCGTTTTGACACCGAGGTGGTGGGTTGTTCGGTGGGCCGGGAGTCGGAACGATGGATCGATTTCAACTTCCTCGGCCACCAGGTAACGGTTCATCTCGTGGAAGATCACGCGGGTGCGGCGAAATGCAATCCTGTCGATGGCGATGCCGTTCCTTCCAGCCATTTTGGCGTGGTGATGGAAATGGCCGACTGGCGGGCGATGGCCGAGCGGTTGGAGGCGGCCAGGGTCGAGTCCTTGATTGCTCCCCGTGTGCGATTCCGGGGCGAGCCGGGCGAGCAGGCGAGGATGTTCTTTACTGGTCCCTGTGGCAACGCTCTGGAATTTAAGGCATTGGCCAAGGACAGGATGCTCTTTGCGACCGATTGACCTGATTTCGAATTTGAATGGAGAGGCGTTGATGGCTGGGTTCGGGCCTGTTCGCCTGCGGAAGGCTGTTTTTCTCCTGGCCTCTCTGGGCTTCCTGGGCTCTGGGGGGCTGGCGGGTGCCCAGACTGTTACGGTTTCGAAAACATCGCCAGCGGATTATTCGGTGATCCAGGAGGCGCTGGAGGCCCTTGGGCCCGGCGGCGGGCTGGATGACGGGGACACGGGAAACAATGTTGTGCAGATCCTCGATGACTCGCTTTACCAGGAGGCGCTGAGTATCGACGGGTTCGGCGTAACGATCGAATCGACGGGCCCTTTGCGCCCCCGAATCACTGCCAGCGCGGCGGATGCAAACGCCAACGCAAACAATTTTATGATTCGTTTCGACAGCGATGACCTCTGTGTTCTTCGAGGTCTGATTATCATGCCCGCGGTGGGATCCCAGCCCGATGGCTGTATTACCTTTGACGAGTTCTCGGGTGATCCCGGCGAGGCATACGACGCCGTTTTAGAGGACGTGCTGATCACAGCAAATGACGGATCGAACCAGCCTTACTCTGTCGATGGAACCACGGCACCGGATGGGACAGAGCTGCGTTTCGGCGGCGACGTGCTCGATTTCAACAGCACCCCAGCCGGTGCGGCGCCTTCCGTGGTTCTTCGCCAAACGGTCATGGCCAGCGCGAGCGGCGGGGCAGGCAGCCTTGTGCGCTTCTTTTTGGATCAAGGCTCGGTCTCCATCGAACAGGGGTGCGTGTTCAGCTATTCCGTCGGCCATGGGCTTCAATTTGTCAGCGCGGAAGATACGGCAGCCACGTTTCTCGGGACGGCGGCCGATCCGATCGTGGTGCATGGTTGCGAAGGAGGAGGGATCTTTTCGAACTCGTCGACCACGCGGGCCGTCAGCCAGATGGATTTCGTGGCCGTGACGCGAAACAGCCTTGGGAGACAGGACGCGGCTGTGCGTTGTCAATACAACGGTCCGGAAACGAATGTCTGGAAGAACGTAACCCTGGCGGGAAACTCTGTCCGGGAGGGTGCTTCCCCATTGGACGGCCCATTCCGTGTTTCCGCGCCGCTTGAGCTGGAGAACTGCATCATCGCCGGAGACGGGGGCGAAGGCGTCATTGGCCCGCGGAACCTGGGCCAGGTGGATGGAGGACACGCGATCAGTGCGGACGGCGTGTGTATCGATACCTCCCACGGGCCGACGTCTTTGAATGCCATGTGGCAGCGCGAAAACGGCGAGGCTGAGGATGGGATTCTCGGCGCTGACCCGCAGGAGGCAGGGGCTGGGGTGGCCTCTCTTTCCCCGGACTTTATCAGCTTGGATCCCGCGCATCCTGCATATTTGCGAGTGACAAACGTGGAGTTGGAATTCCTTGGCCCCTTGGACGGGGCTCTCTCCGGCGCGGGGAATTTCGCCCCGCTTGCTTCCGTTCCCATGCGCACGGACAGCGGGGACTTCCAGAGCTATTGCGAGGGGATCGACGTCCCTTCTTCCGGCTCGGCGGATAAGTATTCCCAGCCGAATTCAGACGATCTGCTGGTTTTCAGCGCCGCAGTGCTCAATGTTCTGGAAGGGGAACTGCAGGCGGCTTCCAATCTGGCCGCATTGATCAGCTACGACCTGGTCTTTTACGAGGATACGGCGGGGGAGGGCTTCTATGCCACGCTGGAGGAGAGCGCGCCGGGTGCTGGAGGATGGCGCGGATTCTACTGGTTTGATCTTTCGCCGGGGCGAAAAGTCGTTATGGAAAGCCCTCATCCGCTGTTTGACGGCACGCGCGTCGAGGCGATCGACGTGGCTCTCGGCACGGACGCCCTGGCCTTCATGCAATCGGGGACACACCGCAATAACAGCCCGCTGCTGACGCCATGCGATGGGACACAATCGAACGGGGATCCGTATCGGCTGTCGGACATGGCGCACAACGCCGATTCGTATTTCCAGATGGCGCACAATGTCCTTCACAATTTCCACAAGCATGCGGTCAGCGTGTCTGTCCATGGCATGGCGGAATCGAGCGATCCCTCCGATGTGGTGATCAGCAATGGAACAGGCACGGAGATCCCCGGCTCATCGCTCTCGCGCGATATCGCCGATTTGATGAATGTTCTTCTCAATAGCGATCCACGCTATGCAGTCAGCCACCAGGAGCCCGGGGAGAGTCCCGCGCTATCGGGCAGCACGAACACCCAGGGGCGCTATTCGAACGGTGCCGCCAACCCGTGCGGGCTGCCGGGCTTTGTGGTTTCACCAGAGCGATTCATCCACATGGAACAGGATCCCGACGTGCGCGGCGCGCCGTCGAGCAACTGGGATTTCGTTATTGAAACTTATAACACGTTGATCGGCGAGTTTCCCGGCGCCGCCGCTGTCCCCAAGGAGGACGGCTCGCTGGTTTCCGAGTTTCCCCTGGACGGCGATGCTGCCTCCGCCACAGGCCAGCAGCCGGGAGCGCTGTCGGGCGCTGCCGCGCCGGCGGAAGATCGCTTCTCCACGCCCGATGCCGCCCTCTCCCTTGAAGGAGCGGGCCACGCGGAGATCCCCGATTATCGCTATGACGGTCCGGACACGGAATTCACCCTGTCGCTCTGGTTCCGTGTCAATGCCGAGGGGGGCGGAGGGGATCAGTATTTGTTCAGCCATGGATCAATCGGGCGGGACGGCGAGGTCTCCCTGCCAGACAGTCTGCATGCCTATCTTTTCCGGGACACGGGAGAACTCCGGATCCGCCTTACGGTCGCCGATGGCACCCACTGGTCTTACGCCGGACCTTCCGGGTTGAACGACGATGAGTGGCATTTCCTGACTCTAACATACTCCCAGACGGAGGGAGCCACCATCTACGTGGACGGAGCGGAAGAAGGGTCCCTGGCCAATGTGGCGTTGAGAAGTTTCGACCCGGAAACCGCCATCGTGCTGGGCGGGAGGAGCGACCGCGAGCCAGGGCGCTTTCTCGGAGAGAACCCGGGAGAAACAGGCTTTCTGGACACCTTCCGAATCCACAATACTGCCCTGTCGCCAGGGGAGATAACCGATTTGTTTAACGAGACGGGAGGGACGACGGGGCTGGATTTCTGGCAGATTCTTTAGGAGGCGGGGCCCCGTTTCGCTCTTGACCAGCGCAAATTTGTGTGTTTTTGATTTCAAAGAGACGAAAAAAAAGGATGAAACAAATGAAAGCGAAACGATTTTTTCTTACGGCCTTTGCGGTATGCGGGCTGTCTCTTTCCGGAGTTGCCGGCATGGCCCAGGAACAAAAGGCAGCGGAGCCGGAGATGGCCGGGTCCGCGGAGGAGAGCGGCCATGTTTCCTTTGAGACCCCCCTGTTGATCACCGATGTGGGGCAGGGGAACAGCAGTCGGCTCGTGGAGGCGCTGTTGAAACGCGCGGGAGATTTCGAATTCACCTCGGAGAGCACGGCGGCGGCGGAAAAGCTGGAAGGTATGAAGACGCTGATTATCGGCGTTGGGGCGAGCAGCAAGGGCCTTGGCGCGGCGGGGCTCAATTCGGACGAGGAGCATGAGCGCGCGCGGGCGCTGCTGAAAACGGCCGGGGAACAGGTCATTCCCGTGATCGGGGTGCATATCGGCGGCCTTCCGCGCCGGGGCGAGTTGTCCGATGGCTTTAATAAACTGGTGTTTGAGAACTCCACGGTGTTCGTCGCTTGGAAGGGTGGAAATGAGGATGGCTTCTTTACCGAGCTGGAGGAGGAGACCGGGGTTCCTCTCATTCTGACGGAGGACAAGCGCGCTGTGGGGGAAAAGCTGAGGATGCTCCTGACGGAGGGCTATGAACCCGCGGAGAAGTCGGAACCGGCTCAATCGGCCCCCGCTGAGTAATCGCATATGAACTTGCTTTCAAGTATGCGATATTGCATCTTTCCCTGTGTGTTCGCCGCCGTGGTCCTTGCCTGGACGGGAATAGCCGGGGCGGAGGAATACGGCAAGAGCGCCTCGGCGAAGGACGGCATGGTGGCGGCGGCTCATCCCCTGGCCGTGGATGCCGGTCTGGAAATGCTGCGCCAGGGAGGCAATGCGGCGGACGCGGCCGCGGCTGCCGCTTTCGCTCTGACCGTTGCCGAGCCATTCGGTTCGTCCATCGGGGGCGACGGCGTCAGCCTGGTTTACAGCAAAACGGACAAGCGGGTCGCGTCCTATGCCTACCGGTGCCAGGCGCCGGCGGCGGCGACGGAAGAGTTATTCGACTTGTCGAAGAGGGATGAGTGGTCGAAGACGATCAAGGCCCCGGCGATCCCAGGCATGGTGAAGGGAACCCTTGCCATGCACGAGGATTTCGGATTGCTCTCCCGCGAACAGATTATGGCGCCGGCGATCCGCTATGCGCGGTCCGGTTTTGAGGTGGAGCCGGTCCTCGCCGGGCTGATTTCCGATATGTATGGGCCGCTTTCCGAGCGGGAAGAAACGGCGCGTGTTTTCCTGGACGATTTCCTTCCACCGGAAACGGGCATGACGCTTCGGAATCCCGATCTTGCCGATTCCCTCGAACTGATTTCCGAGCATGGAGCCGATGTGATGTACCACGGCGAGCTGGCGCGGCGCATCACTTCGTATCTCCAGGAGAACGGAGGGGTTCCGACCTTCGAAGATTTTCAGAATTATTCGATGATCGAGTCCGAGCCTCTGATGATCGATTACAAGGGCTACGAGGTGTACGGCCCGCCTCCCCCTTTTGGCGGCATCGCGATCCTCCAGGCACTGCAGCTCTATGAGCGGATCGACATTTCGGGCTTTCCGGGCGCCCACTCCCCGGAGAACATCCACGCGCTCGCCGAGGTGATGAAGCTTTCGTCGGCGGACCGCTACGAAGTGGCTGGGGATCCGCGCGTTGTCGATGTGCCGTCGGAGTGGATTATTTCGGAGGAATACGCGGACCAGCGCATAGCGGATTACAATCCGGAGATGGCGCTGGAGGACGATGTGCCCGCCGGGGAGGTATGGGGGCAGCGGAACAGCGATGGCAGCACCACGCATCTTACCGTCGTGGACTCCCAGGGCAACACGGTTGTCTTGACGCAGACCCTGGGCAGTTTTTTCGGCTCCACGGTGATGGTTCCGGGAACGGGAATCATGCTGAATAACCAGATGAAGAACTTTTCCCGGCGGGAGGGGTCGCCGAACAATCTGGAGCCGGGCAAGAGCATGAACTCGACGCAGTCTCCGGTGATTGTCCTGAAAGACGGCGAGCTGGTGCTCGCAATGGGTTCTCCGGGATCTTACAGAATTTTGACGACGGTGTTCCAGTTCCTCGTCTATACGCTTGATTACGGCATGGAGCTGCAGGAAGCGAATGATGCCCCGCGGATCGCTTCGCGATATACGTGGCACAACCTGAATATGGAGAAACGCATCCCGGAGGATGTCCGCTCCGCGCTGGAGAAGAAGGGCCATTCCTTCACGGTGCGCGATGCCTATGATATCTACTTCGGCGGAGTGCATGCCGTCTGGCGGGATCTGGAGAGCGGCGTTCTCACGGGCTCGGCGGACCGCCGCCGGGATGGCGTCGCGAGAGGATTGGAGCTGGAACAGCCCGCAACGGCTGAGTGACGGCTTCTGCTTGCCCTCTCTCCATTTGTATATCGATGCGCTCCTGCTGGATGCGGGGAGGCTCGGTTTGCGGCGCACGGGTGCATTGAGATTCCGGCCGCGCGGACTTTGATAACGATTGGAACGTGATGGAAACAGTCGCAATTCATGAAATCATTACATTCTTTTCGATGACAGCCGCCTTTTGTCTCCTGGCGTTGTTGTTTCGGCTCCCGATTGGGATTGCGATGGCGATCGGGGCGGTGTTCGGGGCGGTGATCGGCGGCTATGCTTTTCCCACGGGGGAGCTGGTCCGCCATTTTGTGGAGGGCATGTTTTCCTACCTCGACCCGATTTTGATTATTACCACGGCGACGATTTTCATGTTCTCGATCGAACGCAGCGGATTGCTTGGCTCGCTTGCGGCCTGGGTCGTGCGGAAGTTCCGCCATCTCCCGTTTCTTCTCCTCGGGGCGATTACCATTGTGATTATGTTCCCCGGCATGCTGACCGGTTCGTCAACGGCGGCGGTCTTGACGACGGGAGCGCTGATGGCTCCGGTGCTGATGCACCTTGGGATTCCCCGGGACAAAACGGGAGCGATCATCGCGCTGGCTGCTTTGCTTGGGATGGCGGCTCCGCCGGTGAATATTCCGGCGCTGATCATCGGGGCGGGAGTGGACCTGCCCTACGTCGGGCTGGATTTGCCCTTGCTTGTTTTCAGCCTGATCCCGGCGCTCTGTTTTACCTGGATGCTCGGGCTGAAACACTGCCGGCAAGGGAGGTTGTCGGCGGATGACGACGCCCTTCCTCCTTCGTATTTTGATAAGTATGGAGTTCGGATGTTTTTGCCGCTCCTTGTGGTGGGGGGGCTGCTGGTTGGAGAGCGGGTTTTTCCCGAAACGATCTCGCTGGGTCTGCCGCTGATTTTCTTTCTCGGCGCATTGTCGGCGATCTATACGGGGCGGAAGTTCAGCTTTCCGAAGGCTTCCGGCGAAGCGGTGCGCAGTGCCCTGCCGATCCTCGGGATTCTGATGGGCGTGGGGATCTTTATCCAGGTGATGACGCTGACGGGAGCGCGGGGGGAAGTGGTGATCCAGGCCTTGCGGCTGCCGCGAGGCTGGACGGGCCTGTATCCGATCATTGCGATTACGCTGCCGTTGTTTGGGGCGGTTTCTTCTTTTGGGGCGGCGTCCGTTCTGGGGGTGCCGTTTGTGCTGGCGCTGCCGACCGGTTCGACGGAGATCATCGTGAGCACCGCGGCGATCTCGATTATCGTGGCGCTGGGCGATTTAATGCCGCCGACGGCGCTGGCGGGTTTGTTCGCCGCCCAGGTTGTGGAAGAGAAAAACTATTTCCGGGTGCTGAGGTGGTGCATCTTCCCGGCGGTGATTGTTGCCCTTATTGGAATCCTGATGATCCAGAACGCTAGCCTGATCGGCGAGTATCTGGTCTTTTTGGAGGCAGGGTATTGATCACTTTGTTGTATATATTGATTGTGAGTTATGTTCTGGCGTTGGTGGTTTGGAACCTCTATACGGAGGAGCGGACGCTGGACCAGGTGACGGCGGCTCTGGTGGTGATTCCGCTCGTACTCCGGCTATTGGGGATCAAGTGAGATGAACTTCGGCCCGAAGACCCGTGCGACGATTTTTCTTCTTCTCGCTCTGGCCGTGAGCGGCGTTGCGGCGAGCCATTTCCTGGAACAATGGGCGGAGGAAGATTTGTTCCCCTCGTCCGCATTGACGGAAATCCGGAAATTGAGCGAGTTCCACCCTCCGCTGGAAGGCACGGCGGGTGATACCGAGGCGTACTACTTCGACAGTGGGATCCCCGGGGGAACACTCCTTGTCTGCGGGGGAACACACCCCAACGAGTCCGCCGCCTATATGGCCGCGGTTGCGATTCTTGAGAATTTGCAGGTCACGGAGGGGCGGGTGATTGTGATCCCGCGGGCGAACAAAACTGGCTTCACACACAATGACAGCCAGGAGGCGATGCCCCAGTTCTATACGCTGCAAACGCCGCACGGCGAACGGCTGTTCCGCCACGGTTCTCGGCTGACAAACCCGGTAAGGCAATGGCCCGACCCGAGTATCTATATCAATCCGCGCGGGCCTTACTGGGAGGAGATTGTACAGCAGTGCCCAAGCTGTGCCGCCGGCAATCCGGGGCCGGGCGGACAAATGATTTCGGGGGTTGATTCGCGGAACCTCAACCGCACGTTTCCCGGCGACCCGGATGGAACGCTGACCGAGCAGATCGCCTTTGGGATTGTGGAGCTGATCCGATCCGAGCAAGTGGACCTGGCCGTCGATTTCCACGAGGCAAGCCCCGAGTATCCGACGATCAACGTCATGGTGGCTCACGAACGGGCGAGCAGCGTCACCTCCTGGGCGGAGCTTCTCCTTTCTGATGATGGTATCTCGATCTCAACGGAGACTTCGAGTCCGCGGCTTCGAGGATTGTCTCATCGCGAGTGGGGGGATGCGTCGCTGGAGACGCTGGCCGTGCTTTTCGAAAGCACCAATGTGGTCCAGGGGAGGCTTAAGGGTCGAACCACGGAAGCGCAGATCGTGGACGGATACGATCCGACGTATTACCGGGCGATGCTCATTCAAGAGGAGCTGAACGAGCGGTTGCAGCAGCAGGCCGAAGAGGTCAAAGAGAAAGGCGGGGAGGCAGAGGAGCGGTTTCGCAAGATTCTCTACGTTGACTATCCGAAAAAAGGGGTGCCGATCGAGGAGCGTGTTGCCCGGCATGTCACGGCGACGCGGCGCCTGGTGGAGGCGTACAATGACGAACACCCCGGCGAGGCCATCGGGCTGGCGCGGCTGCCGGAATACGGCGAGTTCCTGGAAAACGGCCTGGGGCCGTATCTCCACGGACCCCGGGGAGAGCTGCCCCAGGCGGTCGCGGCGGAGCAGGAGGAAGGCGAGGTCAGCCCGCCAGGCGAATGAGCACCGGCTTGCGAGGCATGACGGCGCCGTCCTGGTTGGGAGGAAGCATCCCGGACATGCAGAACCAGCGCTCGGCCAGCGTGTCATCTTTCGGCACGCCGGTCCCCGTGAAGTAACAATAGCTGAGATTATTCATGCAGCGCACCTCGCCGGTGAGGGCCCCTTTGCGCAGCCAGCGGATGGCTTTTTGCATGTCGGGTTTTGTTCCGATGCCGTTTTGATACATGTAGGCCAGGTTGAACATGGCGGAGGCTTCGTGCATGGAAGCGGCCTTCTTGAAAAGCTGAAAGGCCTTTTCATCGTCCTGCGCCACGCCTTTGCCGAAAAAGTGCTGAAGGGCGTAGTTGTTGATGGCCGTTTCCATTCCCAGGTCCATTGCCTTGGCATAGAGGGCATTGGATTTGGGCAGATCCTGCTCCACGCCAAGACCCTCGTCATGGGCGGAGGCGAGGAGATAGAGGGAAAAGGGATCCTCCGCTTCGGCGAGTTCCTCGATGGAATGAATCACAGCCCTGGCCTTTTCCTCGCCGCGGACTTCGTCGATGGGAAAGAGGCACCGGCCAGCGGTGAGATTGCGGGCGATGACCATTTCGCGGCGCGGATCGCCGGCTTGCGTCTGGAGGAAGAGTCGCTTGGCCAGGAGCCTGTTCATGACCCCGATGGTTCCGTTGTAGAACTTCATGGCGAGTTCGATGGTGGGCGAATCGAAGGCGGCGAGTTCCATGGGACGGTCGGTCCCATCGACCAGTGAGCGGAGAGCATCGATCCCAAAGTACAGCTCGTCGGGTTTGTACCTGTCCGCGTTGGAAGAGAGGTCGAGGCCAAGCCATGCCTGGACGTGATGGGGGTTTTTGCGAAGGGCGTAGAGGCGCCTTCCAACGGTGCGCCGGGCGGCTTCCAGGTTATAAAGAGGCTTTCCGTGCTCCTCGACAAGGCCGGCATGCTTGCATGCCAGAGCCCAGGCAGATTGCCACCCCCTCAGGGTGAGGCGATGGCCGTTGTGGCTGCAAACCAGGGCGGCGGCGGCGGCCGTGGATTCGCCGGCCTCCGCTTTTTTCCGAAGGTATTCAGTAAAGTATTCCCCCATGCCGGCGTGGAGAGGAAGAACTCGCGGGGAAACATCCGAAGAGATGCGGATGCTGACGGCTCCCTGCTCGAGGACGAGGTCCCCGCAATTGAGCTTTACCAGTTCATTGACCTTGGCGCCGGTAGAGAGGGCGAGTTCGACGACGGCGCGCTGGCTGAAACTCCCACGGTATTTTTGTTCGCGCTCGGAGATGGTCTCGCGGAGGCGGTCTTCCTCGATGCCATTGAGAAAGTCCCTGGAGGCATCGTCCAGCGTGAGGTCCTGGGATGCCGGGGGATTCTTACCGGATTGCTCATTTGGCTGTGCTTGAATCATGGTGTCACGAACGTCTCGGGGGACATTGAAAATACTTCACTCTTCTAAGCTTAGTGAAGCGATGGCTCTCGCCGCTGTCAAGAATCAAGGGCGTTTTCGATGTTGAGAATACAGTTTTTGGGGAAAAGGGAGGGAATTGCCCTTCAGGATCGCCCTTCCCAGTCTTTCGCGGGCCAGGTTTAAGCGGTTCCTGTTTGAAATTAAGGGCTTCTCCGCTGCTCATCCTTTTTCTTATGACTCCCTTCCGGGCTAAATGGGATTCAGCCATTATTTCGGGGGCAGAAGCATATATATCTGATATTTATGAAGTTAAAGAGCACGTGGCGCCGTGCGTCGGAGGGATTGTGAGGCAGGAGAGTGACTTCTATGCGCAGAAAAAGTGTTGACCACGGGATTCCTGCGTACTTTTGTTGTGTGGGTGGCAAGAGTCACACACATTTTAAACCAAGAAAAGGAGCCAAAAAATGAAGAGGACTTTGCTTTGCACCGCGGTGGTTCTCGCCGCCGCCAGTGCCTCGGCGCAGCCCACCATCAATATCCTCCACCAGGATCAGGAATCTTACCCGGCCTCGGGGAGTGACTACAACGACTTCATTCTGACCGACGACAGCGACCCCAACTCGCTGGTGAAGCTCTCGACGGGATCCTATGTCTGGTTCGAGAGCGAGGGGACGGCCAATCCTGGCGGAGCCGGACCGGACACAAGCGGCGACGGCGGCGATTTCCTTGTCCTGTTCGATCCGGATGACCCCAGCGGCGGGACGGCTCGCTACGAGGTGCTGATTCCCGAACAGGGCGCCGAAAGCTTTAATTCGGTCACCGGCGTCACCTCCAATGATATCCGGGTATCGGATATCGTGGCGAATTCGAGCGACGATCTCTATATCGCGGTGTCCGACGGCCAGACGGGGCCGCCCCATGAGCATTTCATCGTGAAACTTCCCAGCAGCGGGGCCGACACTTTCGGTGCTCCCATTTTTGTGGCGGACAGTGCGAAGGTGGGGACTTCGGACCTGGCCAGCCAGGTGGACCTGGCCATTGAGGAAGGAAGCCCCGATACCATCTATTTCGTTATCGACAACGAGGCGGATGATTCCCAGGCGGCGGATGACGCCAATCTGTTTATCAATTCCGTCCCGGGAAGCGCCGTCAACGACGTGGCCCCCACGCAACTGGCGGATTCCTCCTTTTCCAATCTGATGGATACGCTTGGCGGCGTGGGCGGCACGGACAAGACGGATGTAGACAACATCTGCTACATCCCCAGCACGGATCAACTGCTGGTGGCCAATGGGGGCAATACCTCCGCGGACACGGCGCGCGGCGATATCGCCATCTACGACCTGGCGAGCAGCTCCTACACCGGGGTATTCCTTGATGCGAGTACCCTTCCGGGAACGCCGACGGCGAGCGTGATTGCATACAACGACAGCATCGATGTCGTCGGGATTTTCTGGTATATCGGAGCGAGTTCGGCATCTCCGCCGGAGAACGACCGAATTGATATTCACAGCACGGACGGAACGTACCTGGATAATGTCGTAACCGAGGATGATATTCTCGTCGTGGAGCCGGCACTCGGTGATCTGACGCAGTTTGGCAGCGCGTTCGAAATCTCCGGCGGCGATTATTATATCATGGAGGGCGGCAACCCCGAGTCCCTCGTGGAAATCATCAATCCGGTCACTTCTGTCGGCGAGTGGATGATGTACTAAGATCCGCTTTAGCAACCTCTCTCCGGGGGCTCTCTGAAGGTGAAAGAGCCCCTTCCCTTATCAAACAAAAGGAGCAACTTTGAACATGCGCACAAGAAGGTGGTCCCATCGCGCATTTACCCTGATTGAACTGCTGATTGTCGTTGCGATCATTGCGATTCTGGCGGCAATCGCGGTTCCGAATTTTCTCGAGGCGCAAACGCGCTCGAAGGTGTCGCGGGCGAAGTCCGACATGCGTTCCCTGGCGACGGCGCTGGAAAGCTATCGGGTCGATTCAAACCACTATCCGGCTGGCTACGAACCCGACGGCACGACGATCAATCCGCGTATCCGTCGCCTGATTCCAGTCACCACACCCATCGCCTATATCACATCCGTGCCCGCGGATCCCTTTAACCGCGAGAGCGCCGAGAACAGCCCGTCCACGGACAATGCCTCCCTCATCCGTGTCTATATCTATACGGACAGGGAAAGTTACAGCGAGTACGTCTCCAGCCCCTTCGGTATCAGCGCCAATGGCGACAACCTGTACCGGAATCTCTGGGGACGGCAGTTTCCCGCTTCCGAATGGCTGTTGCGCTCCCGGGGGCCCAAGGGAACGGGTGAATCCTCCGAGAATGCCAACCTGGGAGACAGCGTGGACAAGGTGGATGCCTATGATCCGACCAATGGAACGATCAGCCGGGGCAACATTTTCATGCTTGGGCCCGGTGTTGGGTTCCTGGACGATGGCAAGTAACCCGCCGCAGACTTCCTGCAGCATATAGACAATGGCCCCCGCTCTGATCCAGCGGGGGCCATTTTGCAGTGCAATGGCGCGGCGGTTCCTACATCGCAGACTCGCCGCCGGCTTCCCCGGGAGCTTTCCCTTTCACGATGTCTTCCCACTGGAAGAGTGCGGGGGCTTTTTCCCAGCGGCGAAGGGCTTCCGCTGTCTTGGGGGATGCTTCCTCGAGGATCGGTGCCAAGGCGTCCACGCTGGTTTGGGAGATTTCGACCATGGATTCGACGCGGACGTTGACCGTGGTTTGCTGGAA